>JBNARC010000001.1:0-148779 GCA_049719955.1 Neomoorellales bacterium
GCATGTCCGGTGGTGTGAGAGGACGGGGGTTAGTCGCCCCCTCCTACTCGATGGGGAGTGAAGGTCTTGCAGCAGGTTTCCATGGCGGTGCCGGCCGGAGTGAGGCCTACCTCTTGCACCATCTGGGTAACCTGGTTGGCGTCCACGCTTTCGGGATAGGCGTTGCTGATCGCGTCGCTGGTTACCAGAATCTTACCGGCGCGGCAAACATTGCCCTGACCCCAATAATCGCAGGTGTTTACGGTGCACATGATTTGCTGGTTCACGAGCCGATCCTCCCGAGTAGGTCTTCAGCTTTATTCTTTCCCCAGGCGCATGGCTTATGCCTTTGGCGGGCCGCCTTAGTCGGCCCCCTGCTCTCGGAGTATTCTTCCCTGGTGGGGGGCCAAGGGGATGGGGCCGTCGAATACTTCCCCGGTCTCCGAGTCCTGCCAGCGGCCGCGGTTGGGGTTGGGCCAAACGCTGGGCCGGTGGCTGTGGCTGACCAGCAAAAGCCAGGGTTTTCGTTCCGGAGCGTAGGTCGAGCCCAGGATTTTGGCCTCGCCTTCGGCCGGAGGGGGTTGCTCCGGGCCGGGCTCGGGAGGCGGAAGCCGGCGCTCGGTTTCGTTACGGGGATCGTGCGCCCCCCACAAACGGTAGTCCAACCCTGCCGCCGCCCCGGCGCGGCGGTACAACCAGAAGGGGGGATTGTCTGCCAGTTCCCAGGGAGAGGCGGCCAGACGGGCTTCCCAGGGCTCGGTTACCAGAACGGTATACCCCGCGCCGTAACGGTGCTCCAGGACCAGAGGATGTCCGTCGGCCCACTGTACTACGCGGGCGGTTTCCGGACGGACCACCAGGCGGGTTCGGGTCCAGTCAGCGTCGTCCGGTCCGGCGACTCCGGCTCGTTTCGGGTAGAGGAGCCGCACGCCGAAGACCGCTTCCAGCCCCGGTAGGGCCACTCCTCCATAGGAGAGGTAAAGACTGCCGCCTCCGCGTACAAAGTCCGCCAGTTTCTCCCAGTGCGGTAGGTCCAGGCTGCCCCGACGGGGAAGACTGGGGCAAATGAGCAGGCGGTAGCCCTCCAAAGAAGCGTCGGGGGAAACAAATTCTACGTCCAATCCCGCCCGCTTCGCCGAGAGATAGGTGGCAAAGAGGAGGGCGAAGAGCCGCGAGGGCGGGATTTCTGGATGGTCGTAGTAGCGAGCGGGAAGCAGCACCGCGGCGGGAGCCTGAGTAGGGGCCAGGGAGGATAGCGGCAGCCGCGATACGGCGGAGGCGAACTCGGCCATCACCGCTCCCGTTTCTTTGGGACGCCCCCGCCGGAAAAGGCCAAAACCCACCTCGTGGGGAACGGTGGCGTAAGGAGGGCGGTTGACGGTTTCAAAGTCGGCGAAGCACCAGGCCAAAGCTCCGGTACAACCGGCGGCCAGGGCACTGTACAGCACGGTTTGGTAGTAGGCCCGGGCCTCGTCCTCTTCGACCACCGTGGTGGAAAGGCCGAATTCCTCCAGCAGTGCCGGTCGCCCTCCCAGGGCGCGGGCCAGTTTAAGGCAGAAAGAAGGAAAAAGGGTGCTGGGAGGCAGGCTGGGTCGACCGGGGCAAAGCGGGGAGTACATGGGGTAGGGGTGGACGCAAAGCTGCTCGTGCACTGCTCCCAGGTCGGAGTAGCGGAAGCTCGCCCGTTCGGTGAAAGAGGTAACGTGGGTGCCCAGCAGCACCGGCTGACGGGCGTAGTGTTGCAGTTCCCGGGTCAGAAGGTGGGCCCATATATAGCCCGCAGAGCTGGAGGGAAGAGGGGCGAAGTTGTCGTGTTCGTTGGCCAGATCCCAGGCGGCCACCGACGGGTGACGGCCGTAGCGGCCGGCCAGTTCGGACACCAGCCGCAACTGGGCCCGAAGCAGGTCGGAGTCGGTGTAGGGGCAGCGGTCGCGGCGCCAGGAGAGGTCCCAGTTCTCGCCGCTCATATGACCGGTAAATAGGGTGGGCAAGAGCCTCAAGCGGTTGCGCCGGGCTACTTCAGCCACCTTTTCGAACCGGTCCAGAGCCACTTCGTCTATCCGGTCCGGTGCGGGCTGAAAGTCCGACCAGCGTAGGAAAATACGGACCACGTTCAACCCCAGACCGCGAATGAGCGCAAAGTCCCGGGCTACCTCTTCCAGCCGAAACTCTTCCCACCAGTGTACTCCGCTTTCCGCCGGCCAATAGTTCACTCCCAACCAAAAGTCTCCGGTCACCGGTTTCCCTCCCTGCTACCTTTGTCCTCATCATATCATTACCGGCGGCGGCCGGTAAACGGGGTCGGCCCCGCTCTGAGTTATCCCCCCTCTCTTAAGTTGGCTGGCGGTACCGGGTGCTCCCCGTTCGTACTGTCACCTCGCCGACTATACTTGCGCTTGGGCCTTCGCGCTACGGCGGGCTCCCCTGTACCGCCCGTGGGAAGGTGGCGATACGTCAGGGCCCGCTTGGTTGGCTTTCGCCCGGTCGGCTGCTATAATTAGGTGAGACCGCTAGCCGGAGGAAAGGGGGGCCCTAATGAACAAGGTAAAGAGCGCGTTGGAAATCGCCCTGGAGCGTAGCCGGCGGGTGTCCGAGAAGGCCGACACCGCCCAGGAGTGGGAGGAGCAGCAGCACCGGGCGGTGGGGGAAAACCTGGCCCGCCGCTTCCTTAAGCAGGAGATCACCACCTGGGATCTGCGGTCCCACCTGGCCAAGTACCAGGGTAAGGCCCGAGAGCAGATCGCCCGGGCGGCGGCTGTGGCCCTGGCCCGGGAGCTCCGGCTGGACAATTACGCCCGGTTGCTGGAGGGGATTGCCGCTCTCAAGGAGGATGAAGCGGGGCTCCGGTGGGTGGAGGAAACCAAACGGGCTTGTGAGCAGTTCGAGGCGGAATCGGCGGCGGAGGAGAGCGAGGTTAACCGGCGTTGGGCCGAAAAGCAGCGGGAAGAGTTGGCGCGGTTGGGTATCAGCGGAACCGCCATTGTGGGTTTTAACCTGCGGTCGGCCGGTGAGTGGGAGAAGCGGCGTCAGGTGTGGGACCAGCGCCTGGCGGAGATCCGGCGGCGGCTGGTAGAGTTCCTGGAGAGCTGACCATGGGGGGAAACAGCATGGACCTGATGGCAGTGATCGCCCGTCGGCGGTCCATACGTCGTTTCCGGCCCGACCCGGTGGAGGCAGAAAAACTGGAGGCGGTACTGGAAGCGGCGCGCCTGGCTCCTTCTTGGAAAAACGGGCAGTGCTGGCGCTTTGTGGTGGTTGCCGACGAGAATACCCGGCGCGAGTTGGCCGAGGCCGTTCCCGCCCACAATCCCGGTCGGGCTTCCTTATTGCAGGCTCCGGTGGCCGTAGTGGTGGGCGTGGATCCGGCCGAATCCGAGGAATGGGAAGGGCGCCCCTATCACTTCGTGGACGGAGCCATTGCTCTGGAGCACCTGGTGCTGGCGGCGGCTTCTCTGGGGCTGGGGACCTGTTGGCTGGGAATGATTAACGAGACTAAGGTGCGCTCCGTCTTGGGGATACCGCCGGAGATCCGGGTGCTGGCGATGACTCCCCTGGGATATCCGGACGAAGATCCCCGGCCCCGGCGCCGCAAATCGCGGGAAGAGATCGTATACTACGACCGCTGGGGCGCAAGGCGGGTCTAGGTCTCGCTCGGCAAAACCGTCGCCGGCGGCAGGTGAGGGCGTGGGCCGGGAGAGGTTACGGCTCGGTGCTAGGCTCGGCAGGCTTTGACGGGGGTTGCCGAACGGAGTTGGCCACGGATAGGACTTGGTCCGGTTGTAGGTTGGATTCGATCTCCAGGAAGAGCTGATCCTGCTCCCAGCGCAGGCGTACTAGCTGTTCCTGTCGGCTCATTACCCCTACCGCCCGCTCCAGGGTTACGCTTTCCGCCGGCTCCAGTGTTCCTTCTAGCGGTCCGTTACTCACCCGGAGGTATAAGTAGTTTCTTTCGCCCCGGTAAACCAGGGTGGCCACCGTCTGCTGCTCCTGCGATTCTACCTTAAGATCGGAAAAGACCAAACCCGCCGGGAGTTCGGTCGGCGAAGGCAGGGCAAAGGGAAGTTGGTCGCGCACTTCTTCCCGGGTGGGGGAAACCGAGGGCCGTGGCGGGGGCTGATGGTTGCGGGCCGAGGGCAGGCTGTGGGCCCGCAGGCGGTCCGCTTCCGCCGCGGCCGGTGCCGGTTCCTCGCCCTTAGCGTCCTCCGAGGCGGCCGTTTCCCCTGAACCAGCCAGCGTTTCGGCCGCCGCAGACGGTGGCGCGAGTTTTTCCTGCCGCGCCTCAGCTTGGGCCTCTTCCCTCTTGAAGGGGGTGGCCGATTCCGTGGCTTCCAAGGGCTCACGGTCGGCGAGTAGGGAAGGGGTGGAGCCATCGTTCGCCGCTGAGCCCGGGCCCAGGGCCACTTGAGGCGGCGCCACTCCCCTCCCGGCCCCCCAGGGACCCGTTAGCACTAGCGCCAGTACCGCCGCCGCCAGGCCGCAGGCCACCAACACCGGCAGGAAACGCCGCCGGGGCGGACGGGAGGATATCCGCGTCCTGATCCGGGCCCAAACCTCTTCCGCCGGGGGCAGGATCGCCTTCTCGGCTTCTTCTTGCAGAGCTTCTCTTATCTGCCGGCCTAGGTCTTCCTCGTTCAGCATGGCCGATTTCGTCCTCCTCTCCCAGCGAGGGCCTCACCGGTCGCCGGGGCCGCCGCCCAGGGCCAGTTGCAGGGCTCTTAGTCCTCGGTGCAGTCGGGATTTCACCGTCCCTAGCGGGCAGTCGAGGGCGGCGGCAATCTCCTTAAGATCCAGGTCGCAGTAAAAGCGCAACACTATTACTTGGCGGTACAACGGCTCCAGTTCCTCCAGTGCCCGGCGCAGCAAGGCGCGGGTTTCAGCCTGTTCTCCCGCCTCCGCCGGCAGGGGGAAGAGGCGGGGCTCGGCCGTGGGATCGGGCTGCGGCCGGCAGTTTCTTTCCTGGCGCAGCAGGTCCAACGCACACCGACCGGCTATTGCCCGAAGCCAGGAGGGGAACTTCTGCGGTTCTCTCAGGCTGGCCAGGCGGGTAAAGGCCTTAAAGAACGCCTCTTGCGTAGCCTCCTCCGCCAGCGGTGCCTGCCGGGTGATCAGGAAGGCTACCCGGTAAACCTCGGCGTAGAAGGTGGTGAAGAGGTATTGCTGGGCTTCCTGGTCCCCCTGCCGGGAGCGAGAAACCGCGTCTACGATATCCATGCCTTCGCAGCCCTTCCGAATAAAATGACGGCAGAAGGCGCCGTCTTGTTCCCCGTCCCTAAATTCGCCGAAAACGCACCGCCTTCCTGCCGGGTGCCGGATTACTAGTACCGGGTTGGGAGGCGGTCCCGGGTTTCGCCTGAGTACATTGGCACCTCGCCGGGCACCGAACTTGGCGAGGGCAAGCCCGGAGGCGGGCGCCAGGCCTCAGGACGGCCGAAGCGGCGGGGCGCCAGGGACGGCGCCTAAGCCGCAAGCCCCCAGAGCACGACGCCCGAGCCCTAGTTCGGTCGGCGAGGTGACAGTACGAACGGGGAAACCCGGGACCGCCTGAGGGTAAACTGGTGGGACGCATCGGCCCGGCCGAGCCTTGACTCTCCCGGCGGTCGGAAGGCCAGGTGTCGTCCCTCTGGGAGTGGGCAGGACCCGGCTTCGGGACCCGGGTCGGCAGCCTAGGCGGGCGCCTTACGGTCGGTGCGGGCGGCCGGGCCTTCCGGCTCGGGTATCCTTACCGTAAGTCCCTGATCCCGGCTCTGGTGGGCCAGGCGCGCGGCGGCGGCGGCGGCGATGGCCGCTACCAGATCGTCGAGGAAGGTGTTGACCTGGCTTCCCTTTCGGCCGTTTACCTCGCCGATAATGCCGCTTTTTACCTTGTCCAGATAGCCGAAGTTGGTAAGGCCTATGGAGCCGTAAATGTTGACGATGCTAAGGGCCAGGATCTCGTCGATGCCGTAAAGGGCGTCGTCACTCCACAGCATGCTCGCCAGGGGTTCGCCCAGCCTTCCCTGCTCCGCCAATTCGTCTAGAGCCAGGCCGGTAAAGATGGCGTTTTGAACCTCGCGCTTGTCCAGCACCCGTTTGACGCTGGCCAGGCAGTGTTCCGGGTCAAGATGGGGCAGGTAGGGTTTCTGCAACTCGTACACCAATTCGGCGATAGACTCTACGGTTACTCCCCGCCGGGCCAGCCAGTCCTCGGCCAGGTGACGCAGTTGGGTTTGACTCTCTGCCGCCATGGCGGCGCCTCCTTCGGTCCAAAATATGGGGCATTAGTTCCACGGTAGCCGCCGGACTCCTGCATAAAAAGTCCGATGCCGGACAAATTAAGGAGCGAAGAACCTGGATAGGGAGGTATTTTATGGCCCTGGAGATTACCCCGCGCCTGCCCTTGAGCGCCGAGGTCCCCTACTACGAGGCCAACCGGGGCATTGAGCGCTTCCTGACTCCCGATCTTGAGGCGTTGGTCCAGATACCGCTGAACAAGGCCCTGTGCCCCACGGTAACCCGAATGCACCTGTTGAGCGCCGGCGCCCTGGAGGGCTGGCAACAGTCGGTCTTACACTTCTTTTCTCAAGAAACCGTAAGCGAAGAACTTCGGGAACTCATGGGGTGGCTGCGACGCTCGGAGGACCAGCACCGCAGCATCATGCTTTCCTATCTGGACCCGGAAACCACTCCCTTAGAAACCGGGCTGGCCTTGGAGCAGACCGCGGTAGAGTGGCAGGCGCGCCTGGCCATGGAGGAGCCCGATCCTTATGTGCGTAGCGCCTTCGAGTATCTGGCCCTGGAGGACCTGGAACACCTGCGGTTGTTTGCCCAGGCCCTGGCAGAGATGGAAGGCAAGACCGCGGATCTAATTACCCAGAATCAGGCCTTCATCGAGCCCGGCCGACCGGTAGAACAGCAACACTTGGCGCCCATTCACTGCCTTAAGCAGCCGTACGAGCGCCACGCCGTAGACCCCATTACCCGCTACCACCTGCACTTCCTCCTGGCCCTGGAAACGCTGAAGCTGGAACAGTACCACCATTTCCTGGCCCGCTCGCGCAGCCGGGTACTCCGGCAACTCTTTGCCGGCCTGGCCCGGTTGGAGGAAGTGCACGCCAGTCTATTGGGGTCTTACTTCGATCCCGCCGAAACCGTACTGGAGCGGCTGGTGGCGCAGCAGTGGAGCGAGTGGTACGCCTACTGCCGCCTGGCGGCGGAAGAACCCGATCCCCGGGTGCGAGGCATGCTGGAAATGATCAGCCACGATGAGGAGGAGCATCTGCGCCTGTCCGCCCAGGCCCTGAGCCGCTACGAAGGGAAAGACCCCGGACGCTTCACCCAGACCCGCTTCTTCCATCAGCGGGCCACCCGGCCCCCGGCCGATTTCCTGCGCGAACTCCGGCAGACGCAGATGGGCCGCCGTTCCGTGGGCAAGAATTGGCAACAGGACGGCCAGATCGTGATTACCCCTCAGATCCACGCCTATCACTAGGGTTAGGCTATTCGGGACCGCCACGAGCGGTCCTTTATCTTGCGAGAAACATAGTACCTGGCGATAATAATGAGCTACTATGACCTAGATAACAAGTACCGCCCTTCCGGACGGCGTAGCCGCAGCAACCGCGTTTGACGCGCGGTGCTATATTCTGGTATGGTTAGGCTGAAACACGGGGGGAGGCAGGTTAGCTTATGCCCGAGACCCTAACCGGAGGGCCCGGCCGGCTTCAGGAAGAAGTACTGGCGCCGGGAGAATGCGTGGCCTGCGGCCTTTGCGCGGCTTTGTGCCCGTACATCAGTTACGCGGGCGACAGGGTAAGGGTGGTATACCCCTGCGGCCGCATGGAGGGCGCCTGCTACGCCGTGTGCCCCCGGGTGAGGCGTCAGCCGGGGGTACCGGACCGGTCGGTGGAACCAACAGCGGAGCGAAGCGAGGCCGAACTAGGTCCCTACCGGGCCCTATGGTGGGCTCGGGCCACGGAGACGGCCAGGGCCGCGGCCGCCCAGTACGGGGGCACGGTAACGGCGCTGTTGGCGCTGGCCCTGGCCCGGGGATGGGCGGGCGGCGCGGTGGTGGTAGGGTCGGACGGACACGGCCGGCCCCGGCCGAAGCTGGTGACCGAGCCCGAGGCGGTGCGGGCTTGCGCCGGCTCCCGGTATGTAGCCGTTCCTTCTCTGGCCGTCCTGGCCGAGGCCCGACGGCAGGGTATAGAGCGGGTGGCAGTAGTGGGCCGACCCTGTCAGGTGCAGGCGCTAAGGCGCTGGCAGGGGCGGGCGCAAGACGCGGGCGAGCGGCACTGGCTACCGGAACCGGCGGTAACCGTCGGCCTCTTCTGCTTCTGGGCCTTGCGGGAGGAGTTCTTAGATTACCTGGAGGAGCGGGTTTCGGAGCCCATTGTAAAGGTGGATATCCCCCCGGAGGAAGTAGTGGTCTATACCGCCACCGGGTCTACCCGCTTGCCGCTGGCGGCGGCCCGGCCTTTCATCCGGCCCGGATGCCATACTTGCGCCGATCCCACCGCCGAGGCGGCCGACGTTTCCGTAGGCGCCACCGAGGTCGATCCTCGCTGGAACACGCTGATCGTGCGTACCGCCCAGGGGCAGGAACTGGTGCAGGCGGCGGTGGCGGAGGGTTGGCTGGAGCTTGTACCCTATCCGGGGGAGCGGTTGCCGGTCCTGCGGCAGGCCGTGGCCAACAAGAAACGGCGGGTGGCGGACCTTGAGGCTGGCGGCAGTTCGGTCCCGGCGACAAGGTGACGGAACCGACCGGTCGTCGTGTGAGGCGACAGGAGAAGCGTGATTATGGGTAGGGCGGATAGCGGGGGAAGAGCGGCGCTATGAATACCATGCGGGTAGTGATGGACGCACCCGGAGAAGTGGCCCTGCTTACCGGTAACGAGGCGGTGGCCCGAGGAGCCCTGGAGGCGGGGGTGCAGTACGCCACCTCCTATCCCGGTTCGCCCACGGCGGAGATCCTGGAGTGCATTGCCGCCGGGGCGGAAAAATTCGGGCTGTACGCCGAATGGTCGGTCAACGAGAAGGTAGCCATGGAGGGCGCTGCTGCGGCCTCGTTTGCCGGTCTGCGCTCCATCACCATCATGAAGTGCGACGGTCTGAACGTAGCCTTCGATTTCTTGACCAGCTTCAGCATGGCCGGCTGCCGGGGAGGCATGGTTATCGTAGTAGGGGATGATCCCAGTGCTCACTCCAGCGCTAAAGAGGAAGACTCGCGTTACCTGGGACGTATAGCCCACGTTCCGGTACTCGAACCAGCGGATAGCGGCGAGGCCAAAGAAATGGTGAAGCACGCTTTTGAGCTCTCGGAAGCCCTACGGCAGCCGGTGATGCTGCGGCTGGTCACCCGCGTGTGCCACGGGAGCGGCAATGCCATTCTGGGGGAGTTGGCGCCGCCGGGTAGAAGGGCTTACTTCCCTCCGGAGGAGAAGTTCTTCACCTGGATCGAGTTTCACCAGGTGCAGGAGGAAAAGCTGGCCCGCGCGGCGGAGCTGGCCGAGGCTTCTCCTTTCAACCGTTATTGGGGCCCGATTGGGGCGCGGCTTTTGATCATCTGCGGCGGCCCCAGTTTCTACTACGCTCGGGAGGCGGTGGAGAAGCTTGGCCTGACCGAGGAAGCCGGTATCCTCAAGCTCGGAACCCTGTGGCCGCTGCCGGAAAAATTGATCCTTTCTCATCTGCGGGCGGCGGAAAAGGTGGTCTTTATCGAAGAGGTGGAGCCCTTCCTGGAGGAAAACATTAAAGCCCTGGCCGCCCAGTACTGGGAAGAGGTAGGCCCGCTGGCCTTCTACGGCCAGAAGTCGGGTCACGTGGCCGGAGCCAACGGCGTTGGCCTGGGAGAAATGAATCCGGAGCAGGTGCTTCGGGCACTGGCGGCCATTACGGGTAAGAGAGCGGCGCCGGCGGCCGGCGGACCGGCAGAATGGCCGGAGCCGGTACCCCGGGAGTTGGCTTTTTGCCCGGGGTGCCCGCACCGCACCTCTTTCTGGGCGGTCAAGGTGGCCCTAGAGCTAGACGGTCGCCAGGGAGTGGTGCTGGGAGACATCGGCTGCTACACCCTGGGTAAAGGCCGCACCGGTTATTACCTGTTGCAGACCCTGCACGCTATGGGCTCGGGTGTGGGTCTGGCCTGCGGGCTGGGGCAGCTCGGCCGCTTCGGCTTCACCCAGCCGGTGGTGGCCCTGGTAGGGGACTCCACCTTCTATCACGCCGTGGTGCCCGCTCTCATTAACGGTCAGTATAACCGGGCGGAATTCTTATGCGTGGTCCTGGATAACGAGGCCACGGCCATGACCGGACACCAGCCTCATCCCGGTTTGGGGATAGGGGCTATGGGCCAGCCCGCCAACAAGGTGGAGCTGGAGGCCCTGGTGCGGGGGGTGGGCATACCGGTATGGGTGGCCGACCCCTACCGGGTGGAGGATACGGTGCGTATGCTGGTGGAACTCTTGCGTCGGCCGGGGCCTAAGGTACTGGTCTTGCGCCGGGCCTGCGCCCTGGTGGCGGCCAAGAAGCGGGGACCGGTAAGGGTATGGGTAGATCCGGAGCGCTGCCGGGGAGACGCCTGCGGTTGCGCCCGGTTTTGCAGCCGGGTTTTCGCCTGCCCGGCAAATATTTGGGACGAAGAACTGGGTCGGGCCCGCATAGACGAGGCCATCTGCAACGGGTGCGGGGTGTGCGCTACCCTTTGCCCGGCCGGTGCCATCCGGGTGGAAGGCGAGCCCTTGATGGCCACCCGGTCGGTTTAGTTCCTGGTCGGAGGGATGCCCGTGGACCGACTGAATATAGTCATCGCCGGCGTCGGTGGGCAGGGTAACGTCCTGGCCTGCCAAATCATAGGCATGGCGGCGGTGGAAGAAGGGTGGCAGGTCAGCGCTGCCGATACCTTCGGCGTTTCCCAGCGGGGCGGGGCGGTAATGAGCCACCTCCGCCTGGGTCGGGGCAGGCCTTGGGGCCCGCTCATCGGCGCCGGCGAAGCCGATATTCTGGTGGGCTTGGAGCCCATGGAGGCGGTGCGGGTTCTGCGGCGCTTCGGCAACCCCCGCACCCGGGTGCTGGTGAATACTCGGCCCAACTACCCTCTGGCAGTGTTGTGCGGAGCCGCCAAATACCCGCGTGTGGAGGAGTTGTTGGCCGCCATAACGGCCAACTGCGCCCGGGTGCTGGAGGTTCAGGCCGACCGGTGGGCCGCGGAGGCGGGAAGCCTTTTGACCCAAAACGTGGTTATGACCGGCGCCCTGGCGGGAACCGGCTGGCTACCTCTGGCGCTAACCACCTTCGAAAAGGTGCTCCAGTCGCTGTTTAGCGGGGCCATCCTGGAGAAAAACCTTCGCGCCTTCCACCTGGGGGTGGCGGCCACTCAGGACTGCCGGGCGCGGGCGGCGGTAGGGGCCTAGCCGGGTCGCCGCCGGCGGGGAGGCCGTACAGACGCCGGCACCGGTGTGCTGCCCGTAGCACCTCGTAATACATCTTTAGCCGCAGGCCGAAGCCCTTTATCGGTCCGAACTTTTCCTCCTTGATTACGTGGGTGAGCCCGTCCAGGTATACCTCGGTGAACGGGACCCGGCGGTGGGTGGCGAAACTGTTGAGCAGCACCTCCACTCCCCAGCGGGACCAGGAAAGGTCGGGCAGAAGGTCCAGGAAGGCCCGGGAAAGAGCGCGCTGGCCGTTAAGTACGCTGAAATGGCGCTGTTGCCAATCCACGTGCCAGCGTCCGCCCCGAAACGTTCCCACCACCATACCCAAATCCCGCCGCCGCAACAGCGGCTCCACAAGTACCCGCAAGTGTTTTTCCTCCAGTCCCACCAGGTCGGCATCCAGAAACAGCACCGCTTCCATGTCCCGCATTTGGGCCAATCCGGTCTGAAGGGCCGCGCCCTTACCCAGATTGTGACCGTGCTCCAGCACCAATACCGGGTAGCGGCGGGCCACCCAGCCGGTAGGGTCGGTAGAGCCGTCGTTTACCACCACTACCCGCCTAATCCAGGTGGCGCCGCTCAGTACCTCCAGAACCCGGCCCAGCCGGGGAGCTTCGTTATAAGCCGGAACCACCACTCCGACGCGCAAGGCTCATCCCCTTTCCTTCCCGAAATTTGCACCACCGGTCTCTTCGAGGTGGCGGGTTGCTGACGTATACCGAGTTTCCCATAGGCGGTACCGGGCGCTTCCCGTTCGTACTGTCACCTCGCCGACCGAACTAGGCCTCGGCCTTCGTGCTACGGCGGGCTCCCCTCGGCTTCGGCCATCCATAGCCTTCGGCCCACCTTCGCCCTCGTCCTCGCCAGGTTCGGTGCCCGCCGAGTGGCCAATGTACTCAGGCGAGCACCCGGTACCGCCAGCCAACTCAAGGATGGGGATACGTCAGGGCGGCTCGGCCGCCTGGGGCGGCGCCTCCTCGGTTCCTTGGGACGTAATTTCGTCTTCCCTCGCAATTCTCCTGTTCTCACTTGGCTGCCAATTCCTGCTTTACAAAGGCTTTGACCCCTGATAAGATATTTTTCGATTACGGGGGGTGGCAGGGTGCTTAAAGTAGAAGGCGTAAGCAAGAACTTCGGCCCCAAGGTGGCGGTTCAGGAGGTAAGCTTCTCGGTAGAGCCGGGCGAGATTCTGGGGCTATTGGGGCCCAACGGCGCTGGCAAGACCACCACTTTGCGACTCATAACCGGGTATATGCCGCCCAGCCGGGGCCGGATAACGGTTTCCGGAATTGACGTGGCCGCGAACCCCTTGGCGGTCAAGCGCCGTCTGGGGTATCTTCCGGAACAGCCGCCGCTGTACCCGGAGCTTACGGTGCGGGAGTATTTGGCCTTCGTGGCCCGGGTCAAGGGCTGGCGGGGAGCGGAGGCTAACCGCCGGGTGGACGAGGCTATGGCCCGGGCCGGGGTGGAGGAGGTAGCCGGTCGGCTCATCGGCCATCTGTCTCGCGGTTACCGGCAGCGGGTAGGTTTGGCCCAAGCCTTCCTGGGAGATCCCGAACTTCTGATCCTGGACGAGCCCACGGTAGGCCTGGACCCGGTGCAGATCGCTGAGGTCAGACAATTAATTAAGGACCTGGCCGGCAAACATACGGTGGTACTGAGCTCCCACATTCTGCCCGAGGTCAACCAGGTCTGCCATCGGGTGGTAATAATGAACCAGGGGCGGGTCTTGGCCCAGGACACCCCGGCCAATCTGGCCGCGGCTCTGGGTGGCGGGCAGTTGCGGGTGAAGATCAAGGGCCCGGTGTCGGAGGTGCTCTCCCTGCTGGAGAATTTGGAGGGGGTGCGCACGGTGCGCACCGAGGATGATGGCCGGCAAGAGCAAGCTGGGGTGCGGGAATACGTGTTGGAGCTGGTACCGGGACGGGACGTGCGGGAAGCCCTCTTTTTTGCTCTGGCCCAGCGGGGTTGGCCCTTGCTTGAGGCCCATCTGCACCAGCTTTCTCTGGAAGAGGTATTCCTGCAACTGGTTACCGAAGAAGAAGGCCACGAAGGCGGGGGGAATTAGGCTATGGCGGGAATATGGCACATCTTCTGCCGGGAACTCCGGAGTTATCTTTACTCTCCCTTGGCCTACGTGATTTTGGCGGTTTTTCTGGCCATCGGAGGATACATCTTCAGTGTGGTGCTGTTGGCCACCCGCTCCGCCGACCTGCGGGGCTACTTCAGCAATATCGGTCTTATCTTGATGTTCCTGGTTCCGGTATTGACCATGCGGCTGTGGGCGGAAGAGGAGCAACGAGGCACGGCCGAGTTTCTCCTTACTGCCCCGGTGGGCGTGGGGCAGGTGCTGGTGGGGAAGTATCTGGCCTCGGTGGCCATATTCTTGATCGGTGTGGGAATCACCCTGGTTTACCCGTTGGTGCTGAGCCGCTTCGGCCAACCGGACTGGGGCACCATTTCCTGCGGTTATTTAGGCCTTATTCTCTTTGGTTCGGCCTATCTGGCAGTGGGTCTTTTCGGATCGGCCATGAGCGGAAGCCAGGTAGTGGCGGGAGTGCTGAGTTTCGGGTTGCTCTTGGCCTTTTGGGTATTGGGGTGGCTATCCGAGGCCTTCGGAGGCAAGTTGGGAGAGGTGGCCAAGTCTCTGACCGTGGTGGGGCATTACGAGGACTTTCTCAAGGGCGTGGTCGATACCACCCACCTTATTTACTTCGCCAGCTTCATCGGGGTGTTTCTGTTCCTGGCCGTAGAGGGGCTTAAGTCCCGGCATGGGGCCTAGGGGGTGAGACAAGATGTGGCAAAGGCATAGCCAGCGCTGGATCCTGGTGGCGGCAGTAGTGGGTCTGGTGGTCCTGGCCAACGTGATGGGAGCCAGGCACCACTGGCGTTGGGACCTAACCGCCAGCAAGAAGTACTCTCTTTCCGTCCAGACCCGGGAGGTCCTGGGCCGGCTGGAGCAACCGGTAAGGCTTTTGGCCTTCTTGGAGAAAGGCAGTGAGGAAGCGGAGAAGCTGGAAGACCTGCTGCGGGAGTACGACTATGCCTCCCCCAAGGTGAGCTTCGAGGTGGTGGACCCGGTAGCCGAGCCGGCCTTGACCCAGCGCTACGGGGTACAGTACTACAATACCGTGGTGGTAGAGGTGGGCAACCAGAGCCGCAAAGTCGAGCCCTATAATATTTTCGGCCTGGGCGGCAGCATGTACGGTTCCGAGTTTCGGGGCGAGCAGGCCGTTACCCGGGCCATAGTGGACCTGGTGCACCAGACCGCGGCGGTAGTGTACTTTCTGGAGGGGCACGGCGAGGGCAGCCTGGACCAAGATTTTAGCGATTTCAGGGATTTCCTGGAAGGCGACGGTTATACGGTTAAGAGCCTGAACCTGGCCACGAGCGGCAAGGTGCCGGCCGATGCTTCGGTGGTGGTGCTGGGCGGACCCCGCCAGGACCTGCCGACTCCGGAGGTAGAGGCGCTGAAGCAGTACCTGGCCGGGGGCGGCCGGCTGTTGGCTCTTATCGACCCGCTGCCCCGGCCTCTGCCCCAGCTTGAGGGGCTGCTGGCCGGGTTGGGCATAAAGTTGCACCAGGACGTAGTGGTGGATCCCCAGCGGGCCTTTTTCCTGGATGCGCTTAGCCCGGTGCCGGTGCTGGAGTGGCACGCCATAACCGAGAAGATGCTGGAGCAAAAGGTTAACCTGGTGCTACCCCGGGCCAGGAGCCTCGCGGCCGCAGTACCGGGGGATCAGAAGGAACTCAAGGTGGAAACCTTGCTGCGCTCCAGCGACGGTGCCTGGGGAGAAACCGACCTGGCCGCGGATAAGGCCCGCCGCGACGAGCGGGACCTGGCCGGCCCCCTAACCTACGCCGTGGCGGTAAGCCGAGCTAAGGGAGCTACCGAAAAGACGGCGCAGCCGGACCAGGAGCAGGAGGCCCCGGACAAGCAGCCGGTGGCCATAGTGGTGGGTAATTCCGGTCTGGCCCGGAACCAGGCCCTGGGATTCCAGGGTAACGCTGACTTTTTGGTAAACGGGGTCAACTGGCTGCTGGGCGAGGAGCAGATGCTCACCATTCGGCCCAAGGCGGAAGAGGTGCGTCTGGTGCAAATGGAAGCCGGACAGGCGGCGCTGGTGTTCTACGGTACCACTTTCTTCCTGCCGCTGGCGATCCTGGCCTTGGGGCTGGGGGTGTGGCTAAGGAGGCGGGCGCGGTGAAGCGCTGGATAGCGCCTTTGGCGGCGGTGGCGGCCTTCGCCCTGCTGCTCTACTACGTCGTAGGGCTGGAAAAGCCCAAGTCACCGACAGAAGAGCAGCCCCAGAGCGTTTCCGTGCTTACCTTTGAGGCGGAGAAGGCCGACCGGGTGGAGATTCAGGGTCCGGACCGGCGGTTTTCTCTGGTAAAGAAGCCGGAGGAGGGGTTTACCTGGTGGCTGGAACCGGAGCACCTCCCGGGCAACGGCAGCCGGGTGGAATCGCTGTTGCTGGTCCTGGCCGACCTTAAGGCCACGCCCCTGGAGGCGCCGCCTCCGGCCGAAACCGTGGGGCTGGAGCGCCCGACCTGGAGGGTAGACGTTTACCGGGGCCAAGGGCGTTTGGCGCGCCTGGAGGTGGGAGATAGGGTACCGGTTACGCGTCTGGGCGAGGAAGGATCGTATTATGCCCGCGCCAACGGGCAGGCACCGGTATTCACGGTTTCCGAGGGTTTACTGGAGCAGGTGCGGGGAGATTTGGCCAGCTGGCGCGAACGGTTCCTGAGTGACGTTCCCACCCCCAAGGTGGTACGGGTGGAAGTGGTGGCGGCGGATTTCCGGCTGGCGGCGCGTCGGGAAGGGGAACAGTGGAAGCGTCTGGAGCCCGGCGCGGGGCAGCCGGAGGCGGATAAGGTGCGCGACCTGGTTCGGAAGGTGGCCTTCCTGGAGGCGGAGGAATTCGTCACCGATGCACCCACCCCGAAGCAACTGGCCTCCTGGGGGCTGGACCGACCCTGGCTGCGGGCGGTGGTGGCCACCGATGATGAGCCACCCCTGGTGCGGGAGGTTCTGGTGGGAGGGAAGGTGCCGGACCAGAAAAGGTACTACGCCCGGCTGGCCGACCGCCCCTGGATTTACCAGGTGGACCTTCAGGCGGCCGAGGATCTGCTCAAAGCGGCCAAGGAGTTGGGTTCGTAGGTGTAGCTCCGGCCGGAAGAGGGATCTTTCGGACCCAGGGTATTGGAGGGTTAAAGCTTGCTTCTAGAACTAGATCCCTACGTTTTCCGCCTAGGTTCCTTCGGCGTACGCTGGTACGGCCTGTTCATGGCGGTATGCTTTCTAATCGGTACTTGGTACCTGCTGCGGGAGGGGCGGCGTCGGGGGTGGAGTGAGGATTTCTTGCTTAACCTGGCCTTGGTCGCTATCGTCGCCGGGGTAGTAGGGGCGCGGCTGTTGTTCGTAGCGGCAAATTATCCCCGGTGGTTCGTGGCCGAACCGCTGCACGTGCTGCGGGTGTGGGAAGGCGGGCTGGCCTGGCACGGCGGCTTAGGGGGCGGTTTTCTGGCCGCCTGGCTGTACGCCCGTAGCCGGGGCATTAGTATCCACGCCCTGGCCGATCTGGCGGTTCCGGGAATGACCCTGGGGTATGCCGCCATCCGGGTGGCCAACATTTTTAATCAGGAAGTACTGGGCCGCCCCACCGCGTTCGGGTTCGGCCGTTGGCCGGCGCAGCCTATAGCTATGGCCTTGGCCCTAATCCTGCTGCTCCGCTACTTCTATCTGGCGCGGCGAAACCCGCCGGCCGGATACCAGTTTTGGTCGTTTGTCTTCTATCACCAGTTGTTACGGGGAGTGGTGGAGGAGAGCATTCGCGACATGCCTTTGGTGCTGTGGGGGCAGGTTTGGGAGGCGTGGGGGGTGGGTTTGTTCACCCTGGCTCAGGTGGCTACGCCGGCAGTTATGCTTTTGGCCTACTACTTCATGCGGCGTTCCCGGCGCGGGGAATTTGAAAATTGAAATTTATTGCCGGGGTAGGAATGCCCCTCTAGGGCGGCGAATTAATGGCACCGCAACCACGGTCGGGCCCCATTGCGGGACCGGGTTTCGGTCCTAAGTTTGGGACCGGGCCGTAAGGGAAATACCAGTAGGGGGGAGGGTACAGGGAGTATGGCCGCTATTGTTAATGAGGAAGAATGCACCGGGTGCGGAAGCTGCGCCGATGTGTGTCCGGAAAGCGCCATTACCGTGGACGACGTGGCCAAAGTCGACGCAGATAAGTGCACCGAGTGCGGGACCTGCGTGGATGAGTGCGTGAACGAGGCCATCAGCCTGCCTGATTAGTCAACAGGAAGCGGGGGGCACCTGGGTTCGGAGGGCAGCCGAACCGGCTGCCCTTCTCGGCCTGTCTTATGGAACCGGTTAGCGGTTTGATACTCGCCGGCGGCCGGAGCCGGCGCATGGGTAGGCCCAAGGCGCTGCTGCGGTTGGGCGGTAACAGCATAATCGAACGGGTGATTGCGGTGGCCGCGGCGGTGGTGCAAGAGGTGCTGGTGGTGACCAACGAGCCCGGGGCCTATGCCGGCCTGGGGCTTCCTTTGGTGACCGACCGGGTGCTGGGCCGGGGGCCGCTGGCGGGAATTCACGCCGGCTTGATGGCCGCTACTTGGGATCGGGCCCTGGTTTTGGCCTGCGATCTTCCTTTTTTGGAGCCGAGGCTTTTGCAGAACCTGGTGGAGGCCTCGTTCGACTTTGATGCGGCCGTTCCCATAGTTCGGGGCTATCCCGAGCCTTTAGTGGCGGTGTACGCCAAGAGTTGCCTGCCGGCGATTGAGCAGGTCCTTTTCGAGAGTGACAAGCCCAAGATAACCGGCTTTTTCTCCCAGGTGAGGGTCCGGTACCTGCCCGAGGCGGAGTTGGCCGCCTGGACGGACGTGCGTCGGGCTTTTCTCAACATCAATACTCCGGAGGACCTGGAGCGGGCGGCCCGATGGGCCTGAGCTCCGTGTTCTTATTTTTGCGCCGGTCGGGACCAGCCGGGCAGATAAAGGCGCGAACTTCCCAGTCGCACCTCGCCGGTCGGAGCGGCCCCTTGGGGCGCGAGGGCGCGTTCGGCCAGAAGGCGAAAGAAGGGGATAAAGGCGGGATTAGCCCCTTCGTTTAGGGCCCGGGCCAGAGCCAGTGCCCGGCGGGCTTGCAGGGGTCGGCCGGTTTTCCAGAAGAGGTAGGCCATTTCTTCCAGCCGGCGGCTAAAGACGGGACGAAACTCCGGGTGGAAGTACTGTTCCACCAGTTCTTGCTTGATCCGCTCGGCTATTTCTCGAGCGGTCACCGGGCTGATCACCAGGGGGCTGGATTGTTGCTGACCGATCTTTTTCTTGGCCCCCTCTACTTCCGGCCCTTCCAAGACCCAAGAAGACATTTCCTTTTCCGTAAGTAGCTCGTCCGACCCGGCCAGCAAGATCGGCCGTTCGGCCTCGAGATCTTGCGGGGAGAGGTGGTGGTAGACGGGGCATTCGGGTAGGGGTAGCTCCGGCCCGAGGCTCGCGCGGTAGAGTTCGAAATCGCGGGGCACCGGGCGACCCTGCTGCCGGTTGATCCGGTAATAGTGGTGAAGCCAGGCCCGGCAATAGTCGGGGTCAACCGGGATAAAGGTGAGCCCTTCCATTTCCCGGATGCGTTCCTTCAGGGCTTGGTACTCTCGCTTGTTGGGCGGCTCGTAGACTTCGGTCATGACCAGGCCCCCCCTATCCCCGCCGATAGCCAGCAGGATCACGTAGGGACTGGAAGGTCGGCGGTAGGCGTAAAACAGGAAGCGGTCGCCCCGGCGGTCAATCTGGCTGGCCATCGCCCCCAAGGGCCGGGACTCGGCCTTCAAAGCCCAAGCCTGACCCGGCGAGGCCTGCGGGACCGCCAGGCCTCGGCTGCGCCAGAGGTGCAAAACCCGTCTGGCTTCCTTAGCCAGAGGCTTGGGCGCGGTTTCGGCTACCGTTTCCAGAACCCGAGCGGTGGCGGGGTCGGGAACCAGCGCGGGTAGAAGCTTGATTAGGGTTGCCGGCTCGGGGGACTCCTCCGGTCCCAAAAGACCCTGCCTCCTCAGTTCGGCAATTAGTTCCTCCACCGGGTACCACTCCCGTTTTTCTTCCTGCGCCGGAGCCAGTATATCATAGCGCGCCGGTATTGGAAAAGAGGCAGGAGGATTAGAACAAAATTTGGCGAAGTTAACAGTAAATTCGATTTCGCCCAGGGCAAACCGGTCGAAAGGCCGGGACGCAAAGCTACGGGTCTAAGGCCTCATGTGGGGCTATGATCGCCGGGCTGCCGAAATCGCTCGAGTCGGCGGCCGATCCGGAACCAGGAGGGAAGGCCATGCCGGAAGAAGTGGTGGTGGAAGCCGGTAGTTTGGAGGAGGCGCGATCCCGGGCGGCCGCCGCGCTGGGATGTCCGGCCGAGGCGCTGGAACTGGAGGTTCTGAGTGAGGCCAGGGGCGGGCGCTGGTCACGGGCGCGGATAAGGGTGCGGGCCCGCCTGGCGGATGACCAACTGGACGGACGCGTAGCAATAAAAGACGGAGTGGTGGTGGTGATCGACCCCCGACCGGGAGGCCGGCCGGCGGTGCTGGGGTGCGGGCCCCACCTAAGGATGTGGGTTAACGAGGTTCCGGTAAGCGAGCCTCGGCCGGTTACAAGCAGCGATCAGGTACGGCTGGAAGCCGAGACCGTGGAAGCGCTGAGCACGGTAGAGGTCGAGGTAACGCCGGACAAGATGAGTTGCCTGCTTCGGGTTAGGCGCCAGCCCCGCGAGGTTTACGCCGTGGAGGACGCCGAGCCCGCCAACCACCTGATCGTAAAGGCCCGCCTAATAGAAAGTTCTCTCCCCCCTTTGAGCGAGGAAGAAGTACTGGCGAAAATCGCCGCCGCGGGCGTGGTGTGGGGTTTAGATCGGGAGGCGGTACGGCAGGCCCTGGAGCGGGGGGACGGCGAACCGGTAGTGGTGGCCCGGGGGACTCCGCCGCAACCGCCGGTGGACGCCCGGGTGGAGTACCTTTTCTTGGCCAAGCTGGAAGAGTTCGAGCACCGGGCTCCGGGCCTGCGACGGGTTTTCGCCGTGGAACCGGGGGAAATCCTGGCGGTGAAGAAACCGGGTATTCCCGGCTCGCCCGGCAAGGACGTGTTCGGTCGGGTGCTGGAACCCCCACCTCCCCGGGACGCGCCCCTGCGAGCGGGCAACGGAACCCGCCTGCGGGAGGACGGCCTGGCGGTGGTGGCTACGGCGGTGGGGCGACCGGAGCGGCGCGGTAGCCTGGTCACCGTGGTGCCGGTGTACGTAATCGCCGGTGACGCCGATCCCCGGGGCGGGCCCATCAAGTTCAAGGGGGACATAGTAGTAGGGGGCGACGTGCTGGACGGCACGGTGATAGAGGCCGGAGGTAACGTGCGGGTGAAGGGGCTGGTGGCCAATAGCCACCTCAGCGCGGGGGGGAGTATTACGGTAGAAGGGAACGTGGTGGGCTCTAAGCTCAAGGCCGGGGGCCTGGCTCTGGTGTGGGAGAAGTGGTGGACGTTTTGGCAGGAAACGGGGGATTCCGTCCGGGAGTTGCTAAGCGCCCTGGCGCAGCTTCGGGAGCAGTGGGAGCGCACCAGGGCTGAGGAAGGGCCCCGTATCGCCGACGGCGCGCTGATCAAGGTGCTTCTGGAAACGCGCTTTCGTCGCTTACCCCACCAACTAGAGGACTGCCGGGCGGCGGCCGAAGAGTTGGCGGAAGCGGTAGGGCTTGAGGCCGAGCATCCCTTCCGGGAGCACTTGACCTACCTGCACCGGTGCCTGGCCGCGCAGGGGTACATGACCTTGGGTAGCGCCCAAGAGCTGGCGCGGCGATTTGAGGCGGCTCAGGAAGAGGCCCGGGCGCTGGAGGAAATGGCGCAGGCGGCCAGCAGGAACGCCAACATCACCGCCTCTTACGTTCAGAATTCGGTCCTGGAGACTACAGGGCAGGTGCTGGTGAGCGGTAAGGGATGCTACAACTGCTCGGTCTACGCCGGCAGCGGTGTGGTCATCGGCGGGGTGCCCGGAGCTTTTAGGGGCGGGCAGATAATCAGCAAGGGAAACGTGCGCGTGCAGCAGTTGGGCAGCCCGGCCGAGGTGAGAACCTATGTCCAGGTGCCCAAGCACTGCCACATCCGGGCGACGGAGGCCTACCCGGGGGTAATGCTGAAGGCCGGCAGCCGGATCGAGAAGGTGACCGCCCGCATGGCAGTCAATCTTTTGGGGGAATAGGCAGGATTCTGTCGGTTGCCGGGGAAAGATTAGGTTGCTAGGCTGGGGAGGTGCGGAAATTTGATGGAGGCCAACCAGGTTAAGTCGGCGGCCGAGCGCCAGCTTGTGGCCTTTGAGCTGGCCGGAGAGACCTACGGCGTGGATATTAACTGGGTGCACGAGATAATTCGCATGCAGACGGTAACCCGGCTGCCCCGGACCCCTGAGTTTATCGAGGGGGTTATCAACCTGCGGGGACGGATCATACCGGTAATCGATTTGCGCAAGCGCTTCCACCTGCCGCCGCGGGAGCAGACGCCGGACACCCGAATTATGGTAGTAGAGATGGCCGGGGTAACGGTGGGGATGATTGTGGATGCGGTATCCGAGGTGGTTCGGTTACCGGCGGACAGCATCGAGCCCCCTCCGCCGATGATGCACGGCATAGACACCGCCTATCTAGAGGGAGTGGGCAAGTGGCAGGACCGGTTGATAATCCTACTCAATCTGGATCGGGTCCTGCGCCAGGGCGAGCAGGAGCAGCTTGCCGAGACGACTCAGGCCCTGTAGGCGGCAGGAAACGGAGGTGGCGGCGTTGGCCGACATGAGCCAGTATCTAAGTCTGTTCTTGGAGGAAACGGAGGAGCAGTTACGGCTACTGGATCAGAACCTGGTGCTGTTAGAACAGCACCCGGAGGACCTGGAGATCCTGAATAACATTTTTCGCGCCGCCCACACGGTCAAGGGAGCGGCGGCCTCCATGGGGTTTGAGCGCCTGGCCGGGCTCACCCACGCCATGGAAGAAGTGTTAGACAAGCTGCGGCAGGGGCAGTTGGTCGTTACCAGCCGGGTGGTGGATGTGCTTTTAGCCTGCCTGGACGCTCTCCGGGAACTGAAGGAGGAGGCGGCCGGTGGAGGGGAACGGCCGGTAGAAGTGGAGGCGCTGGTGCGCCGGCTTCGCTCCCTGGTGGGAGCGGCCGAGGCGGAGCCGGCGAGTAAAGCCCCCGCCAAGCCCGGGCCGGAACTGGTTCTCAACGAGGTGGAACGGCACCTGGTGGAAACCGCCTACCTTAAAGGCTTTCGTGTGTGGCACCTGGTGGTCACCCTGGAAGAGGGTTGTTTGATGAAGGCGGCCCGGGCTTACATCGTCTATAAGAACCTCGAGGAAATAGGAGAGATTATCAAGACCGTACCCTCCACCGAGGACATTGAGGCGGAGAAGTTCGACCGCACCCTGCACTTCGTCTTGGTCACCCGGGAAGACGCCGACGTGGTGGCCAGCGTGGTAAAGTCCACTTCGGAAATAGCCGCGGTGGAAGTAGGGGCCGTTTCGGTGGAGGCGGCCGAGCCCGCTCCGGTTTCGGCCGGGCCGGCGCGGGCGGAAAAAGAGGCGGCAGCCCCCAGGCGGGCGGAGGAGGCGCGGGCCGGTCAGACCGTCCGGGTGGACGTGCAGCGGCTGGACAACCTTATGAACCTGGTAGGCGAGTTGGTTATCGACCGCACCCGTCTGGCCGAGGTGGAGGCTTCCCTACGGGGTGAGTTGGGCAACAGTTCCCTCATAGAGACCCTAGAGGAAATATCGGTACATATCGGGCGGGTCACGGGGGAACTGCAGGAAGAAATAATGAAAGCGCGCATGTTCCCGGTGGAGCAGGTATTCAGCCGCTTCCCCCGCATGGTAAGGGATCTGGCCCAGAAGGCGGGCAAGGAGGTCAACTTCGTAATCGAGGGCCAGGAGACGGAGTTGGACCGAACCGTGATCGAAGAGATCGGGGACCCGCTCATTCACCTCCTGCGCAACGCCATTGACCATGGCATTGAGCTTCCGGAAGAGCGGGAGCGGTTGGGCAAGCCCCGGCGGGGCACGGTGGAGCTTAGGGCGTTCCATCAAGAGAACCAGATCGTGATCACGGTACGCGACGACGGCCGGGGCATGGATGTAGAGACCATTCGGGAGCGGGCCGTGGCCCGGGGCCTGGTCAGCCCGGACCAAGCGGCGCGGATGAGCGAGCGCGAGATCCTAAACCTTATTTTCCTGCCCGGATTCTCTACGGCGGAGACGGTTACCGACGTGTCCGGACGGGGGGTGGGCATGGATATAGTGCGCAATCACCTGGAGCGCATAAACGGGACCATCGATATTACTACCCGTCCGGGCAAAGGGACCACCTTCACCATCAAGCTGCCCCTTACCCTGGCCATTAACCGCTCCCTGCTGGTGCGGGTGGGCGAGCTGATTTTGGCCTTCCCGCTGGCCAACGTGGTGGAGATTCTGGAGGTGCCGGCCGCGGAAGTGCAGCACGTGCACCGGCAGCCGGTGGTGGTGGTGAGGGGAGAGGTGTTGCCGCTTTTCTCTCTGGCGGCGGTACTGGGGCTGGATGCCGGATCCGTTCTGGAGCGGCCGCAGTTGGCAGTGGTGGTAGTGGCCCTCTCCGAAAGGCGGCTCGGCTTTGTGGTGGACGAGTTGATAGGAGAGCAGGAGATCGTGATCAAATCCTTGGGCCGCTACGTGGGTAGCATTCCCGGTTTGGCCGGCGCCACCATTATGGGCGACGGTAGCGTGGCCCTGATTCTGGACGTGCGGGGTCTTTTGGTTCAAGCCGCGGCCGGTTCCGGGATGGTGGCGGTGTGATCCGGGTGGTGGGGATTGCCGCCTCCACCGGCGGCCCCGCGGCCCTACAGAAGATAATTCCCCGGCTGCCGGCGGGGTTTCCGGCAGCCGTTCTTGTAGTCCAGCACATGCCCGCGGGCTTCACCCGGTCGTTGGCGGAGCGGCTGGCCAGCTTGAGCGCTTTGCCGGTGCGGGAGGCTAGCGAGGGAGAGCGGGTGGCCGGCGGGGAGGTGCTGGTAGCCCCGGCTGCGCGGCAGATGTGGGTGGTGAGGGAAGAGGGCGGCGTAAAGGTACGGCTGGGAGAGGAAGGCCCGTTAAAGAGCATTTACCGGCCCTCGGCGGACGTGCTCTTTACCAGTCTGGCCGAGGTTTACGGGCCAGAGGTGCTGGCGGTGGTCCTGACCGGCATGGGTAAAGACGGCCTGGTGGGGCTGGCGCGGGTAAAAGAGAAAGGAGGCCAGGTTCTGGCGCAGGATCGTTCCAGTTCGGTGGTCTACGGAATGTCCCGGGCGGCGGTGGACGCCGGCCTGGCGGACGCCGTGGTAGCCCTGGAAGAAATGGCCGCGGTCATAGTGTCCCGGGTGCTAAAGAATCTCCGCTTCTGACCGATAAGGTATTTAGAAAGACTAGGCGGCAGGTGAGGGAAGTGAAGATTGAAGGCCAGGGGCCGGCGGGGCCCGGGCGGGTCTACCCGGTAGAGGAAGGGGGGCGTCCGGAGGCAAGGGGCCAGGTAACGAAGCCCGAGGCGGATCGGGTTCAGGTTTCGGCCGAGGCGCGGTTGCGCCAGGAGTTGTTTTCCCGTCTCAAAGCGCTTCCCGAGATCCGGACGGAACTGGTGGAGGCGCTGATCCGTCGACGGGCGAGTGGGAGCTACGGCGTTGATCCGGAGGCTCTGGCCGCGGCTATAGTGGAGGAGTTGGGCATCCAGCGGCGCTAGCCGCACAGCGGCGGGAGGTTGAAAACCATGCAGGATTTGGTGGCGGGCCTGGTGGGGCTTTTGGAGGAGCAGGAAGCCCTCATCCGCCGCCTGATCGAACTGGGGCGAGAAGAGACCAGAGCCCTGAGAAGGGAAGACCTGGTTCGCCTGAGCACGCTGGTGGCGGAGCAGGAGCGGTATAGCCAGGAATTGGGGCGGCTGGAGACCAAGAGGTGGGCCCTGCAGCAGGAGATAGGCCGCCGGGTGGGGCGGTCCGAGGTGAGTCTGCAAGAACTGGCTGAGCAGGCGGGTTTGACAGCCGGCGAGATGGAGCAGGTGGTTGTCCGGCTGCGGCGTAGCTCGGAGGAGCTCAAAGAGTTAAATCGGATCAACCGCACCTTGGTACAGCAGGCGTTGGCCTACATTAATGGGGTGTTAGGGGCGCTGGGCAGTTACGCCGCCCGCTATGACCAGGATGGGCAGTTCGTAGAACCGGGAGAGAGGTCGCGGGTTAACACCGTGGTGTGAAGGGGGCAGCAGGGTTTGTCGCTTTTCTTCGCCTTAAGTATCGCCCGTCGGGCGCTATCCGCCCAGCAGGCGGCCATGAACACCGCGGGCCACAACATCGCCAACGCCAATACCGAAGGCTATAGCCGCCAGCGGGCGGTGATGCAGACCACCGCTCCCTGGCCGGTACCCTCGGTAAGCATGCCCGCTGGCGCGGGTCAAATCGGCACCGGGGTGGAGGTGGCCCTTATTCAGCGGATCCGGGACACTTTCCTGGACCGACAGATCCGAAACGAGCTTGCTACCTTAGGGCTGTGGGAGCAGCGCCGGGATACCCTTCAGCAGGTAGAAGTGGTGTTTATGGAGCCGGGCGAAACCGGCCTATCTACGCTTCTGTCGCAATTCTGGGACGCCTGGCAGGAGTTAAGCAAGTACCCGGAGAGCATGCCGGTGCGCACCACGGTGATCGAGACCGCCCAGTCCTTGGCCGAGGCCCTGCGCCACACCCACCAGCAGCTTACCAACCTAAGGAGCGACCTGAACGACCTTATTGCTCTAAAGGTCGAAGAAATAAACACTTTGGCCCGCCAAATCGCCGACCTTAACCAGCAGATCTTCACCATCACGGTGGCGGGTATATCCCCCAACGACCTCTTGGACCGACGGGATTTGCTGTTGGATCAGTTGAGTAAGATCGTCGCTATCACCGTGGAGCCGGTGACCATTGACCGCGGAAGCCAAACCGTTGACACCGGCGCGGTAAGGGTGAAGCTACGGGAGGCTCAGGTTAGTGGTACTCCCGTGGAGCTGGTCGGGTGGGACGAGGGGAGGAGTAGCGCCCGGGTGGAAGGGCTTGAGGCGCGGTCGGGCACGGACGGTTATGAGGTGTACTGGTTGGGGGATACCTCGGCGCCGGTGCCCCAGCAGGATTTGGGCGGCGAACTGACCGGCTTGTTCTACGCCCGCGACGACGTCCTGCTACACGAGTACCTGGACCAGCTTGACCGCTTTGCGCAAGCCCTGGCAGCCGGGGTTAATAATCAACACCAAGGGGGATTTGATTACAACGGAATCGAGGGAGGAGCCTTCTTCGTGGACGACGAGGGGGGCACCGTGACCTCCGGGGGGGCTATATATGTCAACCCGGCTTTAGTGGCCGACGTGAGCAAGGTTGCCGCGGCGGGATCGCGGGAATCGGACGGCAGCCCAATAGTGGGTGATGGCACTAACGCGCTGGCCATAGCCCAGTTGCGCCGCGAGCCAGTATCGGACCTTGATGGTTTTACCTTCGACGACTACTACAAAAACCTCATCGCCCGGCTGGGGGTGGCGTCTAACGAGGCCCAGCGCATGGTGGAGAACCAGAACGTACTGGTGGAGCAGTTGAACCAGCGGAAGGAGTCCATCTCCGGGGTGTCCCTGGACGAGGAAATGGTCAACCTCATCCAGTACCAGTACGCCTACCAGGCGGCCGCCCGGGTTATCACCGTGGTGGACGAGATGCTGGACACGCTCATCAACCGGATGCTCCGGTAAAAGGAGGGGGCAGAAGTGCGGGTCACCAACCGGATGCTGGTCACCACCGTGCAGCACAACCTGGAGAAGAACCTGAGCCGGCTTATGAAGTTGCAGGACCAAATGTCCTCGGGCAAGCTGGTGAGCCGCCCCTCGGATAACCCCATGGCCCTCTCCCGGATCATGAGCCTGCGGACGGGCCTGGCCGAGCAGGAGCAGCACACCCGCAACATGGAGGATGCCATAGGCTTTTTGGACGCTTCCGAGAGCGCCCTGGCCAAGTTCACCGACACCCTGCAGCGGGTCAGGGAGCTTACCATTTACGGCGCCAGCGGTACCCTTTCGGATTCCGACCGCCAGGCCCTGGCGGCGGAAGTGGATCAGTTGATCGACGAATTGGTACAGACCGGGAACACCGCCTACGCCGGCCAGTTTCTGTTCGGAGGGCAGAAGACCACCACCAAGCCATTGGAACGGCAGGGTGATGCGGTGGTGTACCAGGGTAACCAATCGCCCCTGCTTTGGGAAGTATCGCCGGACGTGACCATGGAGATCGGCGTGGCCGGAAGCGAGGTCTTCGACGTATTCGACGCAGATGACGGGACCCAGCAGAGCAAGTTGTTTACTACAATATTCGAGATTAAGCAAGCCTTGGAGGATGGAGACACCCAAAAGCTGGGCGGCGCCCTTCTGGGCGAGGTCGATCAACACATAGACCACCTCCTCCAGGTGCGGGCCATCTACGGGGCCAAGAGCAACCGCTTAAGCCTAGCGGTCGATCGCAACTTTGACAGCAAGATCAAGATGACCGAGCTTCTGTCGCGTCTAGAGGACGTAGATCTAGCAAAAATCTCCATGGAGTACAGCATCTCCCAATACGTTTACCAGGCTTCCCTGGCCACCGGGGCCAAGGTGGTGCAGCCCAGCCTGGTAGACTATCTGACCTGAGAAAAGAGGGCGGCGGTCGTGCGGGTGGAAACCGAGCGTTTTGGTGCTCTGGAAATCGAGGAACAAGAGATCCTGCGCTTCCCCTTCGGTCTGCCCGGATTTGAGCACCTTAAGGAATTTTTTCTGTTGCCCGTGCCCAGGAATCCCGCCTTCGTGTGGCTTCAGGCCGTGACCGAGCCGGCAGTGGCCTTTCTTTTGGCCGACCCTTTTTTGTTCTTCCCGGACTACGCCGTAGATCTGGGTGAATCCGAGGTGGCGGCCCTTAAGGCCGGGGGACCGGAAGAGCTTTCGGTTTACGTGGTCGTAACCATCCCTCCGGAAGGAGTGCGGGAAATGACCGCCAACCTCCTGGCCCCGGTAGTCCTCAATCTTCGCTCCCGCCTGGGTCTCCAGGTCATCCTGGACGGCAGCGGCTATACCACCCGGCACCGGCTTTTCCGCGAAGCCGAAAGCTCGACCAAGTCCGGCCGCGCGGCGGCGGCCGATTAGGGCCTAACGCTTTCCGGAGCCATGCTGGTTCTTACGCGCAGGCGGGGCCAGAGCATCCTGATCGGCGACCAGATCCGAATCACCGTTGTGGGCCTGGGCGAAGACCAGGTGCGGGTGGGCATCGAGGCGCCAAAAGATATAAGTGTTTATCGCGAGGAGATCTACGAGGCGATCAAACGCGCCAACCTGGAGGCAGCGCGCTCCTCGCTCTCACCGGAAGGGAAGGAGCTACCTCTCCCGTCCCCGGCCGGAGAGGAGTAGTGCCTCGGCTAGACGGAGCGGCGGAGAGGTTTCGCGTCTTCACGCGGAGTAGTTCAGAGGTTCTGCGGTCGGCAGAGGGGTGCCGGAGTCTATGCGGAGGTACGGGCGCGCCCGGTCAAAGGCCCCGGGCGCGGTACTGCTTTCACTTCTGTTGATTAATTTGCTGCTTTTGCCCGCACCGCCGGCGCGGGCACAAGACTATACCCCCCAAGTTACCGGTATTAGCCCCGACCAAGGCGGCATGGGCGGCGGCTACTTTATGACCATCACCGGCTCAGGCTTCGCCGCCGAAGCCCAGGGCCAGGTGGAGGTCGCCATCGGCGGGGTGGCCGCCCGGGTGGTGGCGCGTAGCGAGACCGAGCTCAAAGTGGAGGTGCCTCCCCGCGATCCCCTGCCTGCGGCGCCGGTACCGGTGGTAGTAGCCAACGTGATTGGCGGCCAGCGTTATGTAGCGGAGGACCCACCCCTCTTTACCTACCTGCCCGGCCCCATCGTGGACGCCTTGGTGCCTAACTTCGGCAGTAGTGAGGGAGGAGCGGCAACGGGGCGGGTAACCTTAGTCTTGGGCAAGAATTTTACCCTCACCGGATACGACGGTTTGGAGGTGCGCTTCGGAGAGGGAGAGGCCGCAACCCCGGCTGAGGTCCTGGACAGGCAGTCTACGTTTCTAAGAGTATATCACCCGCCCGGGGCTTATACCGGCCTTCCGGTGGCGGTGACGGTCCGGCTGTCCGGCTCCGGAGTAGTACCGGTAGAGACCCGGCTGAACAACGCCTTCATCTACGCCGTGGGCTCCAGCAATCCCCGGATAGTCTCGGTTTCGCCCAACGTCCTACCCAGCACCGGCGGGGAAATAATGGTCGGCGGCCAGGACTTCCGTTCCGAGACGGAAGCCGACGGCTTAACCCCGCGGCTGGCGGCCCTCTATCTGGTGCGGCCGGGTTATCAGTATGCGGCCGAGGTCTTGCGCCTGCGGTGGGACGAGATCCGCGCTCGGGTGCCGGCGCTGCCGGCGGGAGTTTACGACCTGAAAGTGGTAAACCCGGACGGCCGGCAGGCGGTCTTGAGCGCGGCGGTTACTATCAAGGCCGCGGAACAGGCCCTACGTCTGGTGAGCATCACTCCAAACCGGGGCAGCGTGGAGGGTGGGGTACCGGTCACCCTTAAGGTGGTTAACCTTCCTCCGGGCTGGCAGTCGGTGGGGCTAGAGATCGGCGGTATTCCCGCTTCAGAAGTAAACGTAAAGGACGCCAACACCATTGAGGCCAGGGTGCCGGAGCGAATGGCGCCGGGCGCCTACGATGTGGCCCTAAGGGTTACCTACCAAGAAGAGGGCCAAATTCGGGAGCAGGTGTCGGTGCTGCCGCAGGGTTTCACCTACGTTATTCCCACTAGTTCGCCTTCGGTAACCTTCTTGGCACCTAATTCGGGGCCTCTGGCCGGGGGCACCGAGGTTACCATAAATGGCAGCGACTTTCGGGCGCCCCAGGAGGGGCAGTCCTTGTACGTGTTTTTCGGGCTGCGGCTGGCCAGAAGCGTAAGGGTGGTGGACGCTTCCACTCTGGTGGCCGTTATTCCCGAGGCCGATGCCCCCGGGGCGGTAGATGTGACTGTGGTCAACCCCGACGGCGGCACGGCGGTACTGCCCCTAGGATTTACCTACCTGGGTAATCCCCCTTACCTGACCAGTATCACCCCGGCCTTCGGCACCAAAGGAACGCCGGTAGTGATTGCCGCGGCCAACCTCACCGTGAAGGGCACGGCGGCGGAGATCGGCGAAATCCGCTATGACGCGTTGGGAAACCCGATAGAATGGTTTGAGAATCTGCCCATTCAGAGACTAGAGGAGTTGTCTGCCGGGGCCTGGCGGATTTACGCCGAAATCCCGGCTTTGGTACCCGGGCCGAAGCTGGTGCGGGTTAGGACCCCTTACGGCGTATCGAACTACCTGGATTTTCAGTACCTGCCGGCCACCTACCCGGCACCGGTAGTGACCAGTGTGGATCCGGATAAGGGCCCGGCCCGCGGTGGGGTGGCGTTGGCGGTATACGGTGAGAACTTCCAGAGCGGAGCCCGGGTTTATCTAGGGGATAAAGAGCTTAACGGTGCGGTGGTGGAAAGCGTCCACAAGATAAGCGGACGGACTCCGGCGGGACTACTACCAGGGGCTAGCTATCCCGTACGGGTGGTCAACCCTGACGGCCGGGAGGGGACGCTGGCCGACGCCTTCTACGTCTATAGCGAGCCGCAGGTAACCCAGGTTACCCCGGCCACGGGCAGCGTGGACGGCGGAAACATCATCACCGTCAAAGGTCAAGAGTTCTACCCCGGCGCTCTGGTCAGGCTGGAGTGGAAGGCGATAGACGAATCTGGCCAGACGGTAACAGGGTTTGTCTACGCCAAGGAGGTAACCGTGCGCGGTACCACCGAGCTGCGCTTCCGGCTGCCTCCGGCTCAGGACGCCTCCGGTCCGCCTTTAGTGCTCAAACCCGGGGAGGAGTGCCAGGTTGATCTGGTGGTGATCAACCGGGACGGTGGCAGCTTCACCCTGGTCGACGGCTTTACCTACCGCGGGCCTCAGGTTACTCCCTCCATCGCCTCCGTTACCCCGCCCTGGGGGCCCACGGAGGGCGGCATAGAAATACTGGTTTCCGGCTCCGGCTTCTTGCCCGGCGCCCGGGTTTTCATCGGCTGGGAAGCGGCCAAGGTGGTGCAGGTAGGGCCCACCCTCATCCGGGCGGTAATCCCGGCCCAGCCGGAGGGGAAGTACGATGTGTCGGTGATGAACGACCTTGACGGCGGCGCGGCGGTTCTCCGTAGCGGTTTCGAGTACCGCCAGCCCCGAACCCAGCCCAAGATAACTTCCATCTATCCCAACCGGGGACCCAACTACCGGTCTACGTTGGTCACCCTCCGGGGTGAGAACTTCTGGCCGGGCGCGGAGGTGTTTTTCGGCTCCAGCGTGGCCAAGGCCGTGTACTACGTGGATACCACCGTGCTCAAGGTTTACACCCCCGAGGTGCCCGACTACGTGGGGCCGGTAGACGTGCGCCTGGTGGACCCTTACGGCGGGGTGGCCCTGGTGAGGAACGGCTTCACCTTTACCCAACCGGCCGCCGGGTACCTTCCGGTGATCGAGGCCCTCTCTCCCCGGGAAGGCTCTACTCAGGGCGGCACCCCGGTGGTTATTACCGGGCGGAACTTCTTCCAGGGAGCGGAGGTGTACTTCGACGGCCTGCCCTCACCTTCGGTGAAGGTTCTGGACACCGGTACGGTAGTGGCAGAATCCCCGCCGCACGCCCCGGGAGCGGTGGAGGTCACCCTGGTGAACTGGGATGGGGGCGCGGCTACTTATCACTGCTTCATCTACCGCCAGCCGGGAACGCCTCCGGAAATCCTCAAGGTCGATCCATCTGTGGGCCGGGCGAGGGAGGAAACTCCGGTCACCATCACCGGGCGTAACTTCCAGCCCGGTGCCAAGGTCTATTTCGGTCATACCGAAGCCGTTGAGGGGGAGGTAAAGGATTACTACACCATCGCCGCCACCGCTCCGGCTCTGCCTGCGGGTAAGGTGGACGTGCGGGTGGTCAATCCGGACTTCGGCGAGGCGGTGCTCCGGAACGGCTTCACCTACCAGTCATCGGTGCCCAAGATTACCGCGGTGAACCCGAGCCAGGGACGGAAGGAAGGAGGCTACACGGTAGCCATCCTGGGCGAGGACTTCCGGCCCCCGTCAGAGCAAGCGGCTCTGCGGGTTTTCTTCGGAACCCAAGAGGTGAGTCCGGCTGACATTACCTACCAAGACGAAGGCACGGTGGCGGTGAAGGTGCCGCCCTCCTCCCGCGTAGGCCCGGTGGACGTACGCCTGATTAACCCCGACGGGGCCGAGGCGGTGCTGAAGAACGGTTTCATGTACACCAGCCCCGCCTCCGACCCGGAAGTTACCGGCGTGACGCCGGATAAAGGTCCTACCACCGGCGGGATATGGGTGACCATCAGCGGGAGCGATCTGCGGGAGGAGGCGCGGGTATACTTCGGCAGCCTGGAGGCGCTGAAAGTGCGCTTCGTGGACAACCAGACCCTTTTGGCCTTATTGCCCCCTCAGCCGGTGGGGCCGGTAGCGGTGACGGTGGTAAACTACGACGGCGGCACCGCCACTAAGGAAGCCGCCTTTATCTACGTAATTCCGGAGTCTAGCCCGCGCATCGACCGGGTGGTGCCCAACAAAGGGCCGCACGTGGGAGGGACCAGTATTACCATTTACGGCCTGGACTTTCGCAGTGGAGCGACGGTGTACATCGACGGCGCGGCCGCCACCCAGGTGCAGGTGAAAAGCTACAAGGAGATCGCGGCCGTAGCCCCGCCCGGCCGGCCCGGGGCGCGGGACGTTACCGTGATAAACCCCGACCAGGGCACCTATACCGCTTCGGGCGCTTTTACCTACGTGGAGGTCAAGGTGCCCAGCATCAGCAAGGTAGAGCCGGACCGGGGGCCGAAGCAGGGCGGCACGGCCATTACCATCACCGGCACCAATTTTGCCTCCGGCGCCAAGGTCTACATCGGCGGCAACGAAGCCTCGGAAGTTAAGGTAACCGGCGGGACCCAGATCAGCGCTGTCGCCCCGGCGGGCGAGCAGGGCTGGCGGGAACTTAAGGTGGTCAACCTCGACGGCGGCTTTGCCAGCCTGGCCAAGGGTTTCCTTTATCTGGGGCCGCCGGGCGAGCCCGGCTGGCTTTCTGCCCGTCCGGTGGACGAGACTACCGTACGCCTGGACTGGGAAGAGGTAGAGTTTGCCTCGGCCTACGAGATTTTCGTAGCCCGGGACCCCGGCGGTCCCTATGCCTTCCTGGACCGGACCATCGCCACCACCTACTACGCCACCGGTCTGGTAGCCGACCAGGACTATTTCTTCCGGGTGCGGGCGGTAAACGACCTCGGGCTTTCGGTGTTCTCCGGCGAGGCTTGGTCCCGGACCGAGGAGAAAGAAGAAGAGGCGGTCAGCGGAGAATTGGTGCGCGCGGTAAAGGGTAACCACCTTTACGTGACCATCCCCAGTTCCTCGGCCTGGCGGAGCCTAGGGTCTACGCTGGATTTGACCGCCGGCGCTTACGCCGGCGTCCGGGGGGTCAGCCTGCGGGTGCCGGTCGACGTGGCCTTAAGTAGCGCCCGGACCCTGACGGTGGCGGGCTACCGGTTCAAACTAGAAATACCCGCGGGAGGGTTCCGGCCGGTCGAAGCCCGACGCCTGACGGCTTCGGAGCGCCAAAGGTCGGCGCTGGTGCTGCGGGTGGAAGAAGTGCCGGCCGCGGAAGCAGGGGAGCTGGCAAGGGCGGCGCCGGGGCGGGTAGTGTCCCGCTTGTGGCGCTTGGAGATGCGGCTGGAAATCGCGGGTCAAAACCGGCCGATCTTGAACCTCGATAACCAAGTCTTGGTTACTATAACTTTTGATCCGGCTCTGGCCGGCTCCGCGGCGGTAGGGCTCTACCGTTACCGGCCGGACCGGGGGTGGGAGCGGCTGGGCGGCCAATCCCTTGCCGGGTGGCCGCAGGTGGGGGGAGCCAGCGCTACTACCGGCGTATTCGCCGCCGTGGCCGACCGCTAAGGGGAGGGGGTGGGCTCGGTGAGAAGCGAGAGCCCTATCTGGTGCCGCTCAAAGCCAACTGGAGATACGCCAGAGGCGACCGCAATCGGCCGGCGCGGCCGCAGCGGACCGAAGGGACGGTGCGTCGGCCTGATTGTCTTCGTGGCTCTGGTTTTGTGGGGCTTGTCGCTGTCCAATCCGGGTTTAGCGGCGGCGCAGGGCCAGCGCTACACCGGCTGGGCGGGAGCGGCCCGAGTGGCCTCCCGCCTAAACTACGCCGACCTTTCCGGCCATTGGGCCAAAGAAGCCATCCTGAGGGTAGCGGCCCTGGGGGTTTTGACCGCTACCGGAGACCGGTTTCGGCCTCAGGCCGCACTCACCCGAGAGGAGATCCTGGCCGCCCTGTTGGCTTTATCGGGGAATGGAAACAACGGAACTACGGTACTGGACCGGGCGGAGGGGGCGGGCCTGGTAAACCGGGAAGAACGCGCCAGGCTTGAGGGCGCGCTTTCGGCGCCGGCCGAGCGGCAGGAGGTGGCCGCCTGGCTGGCCCGGGCGGCGGGGCTGGTAGAGGCCACGGGGGCGGGGAACGTACGTGTGGCCGCCTTCGGCGACGCGGGCAAGGTGCGGCCTGAGTACCGCGGGTTCATAGAGGCTCTACTGGAAAAGGGGTGGCTGGCGGGCCGGGGAGGGCGGCTGGCGCCTACGGCCGCCGTCACCCGGGCGGAAGCGGCCAGCCTCCTTTACCGGGCTTTACCCGAGGTCTTGCCCCGGCAGGGTTGGCTGGTGTTCCAAGGGATAGTTGTCGGAAGGGAAGAGGCGCGACTGAGTCAGGGGCTGCGGCTCACTTTTGTGGTGCTTACCACCTCCGGTCAGAGCGTGGAACTGATGGCCGGTCCGGGCGCCGGTACCGCCTGGGGCCCCGACTGGCTTACCATAGCCGGGGGCCGGGTTTCTACCGCCGGCGCTCTGGCTTCCGGCCAAGCGGTGCGGGTATGGGTTAACCCGCCCACGGTGGTGATGGTGGAGGTCTTATCCTCCCAGGCCCAGAGCCGCCGGGCGGTGTTAGAGGCGGTGAACTCCACCGCCGGAGAAATAACCGTGATAGTTGGCGGCCAGCGGACGGTTTTGGGCCTTGCCCCGGGGGTCAAGGTTACCGTAGCGGGCCAGCCGGCGCGGCCTGCCGACCTTTTGCCCGGGCAAGAGGTAACATTATCCCTGCGGGCGGGCCTGGTGGAGCAGGTGGCGGCGGAGCTTCCGCCCGTGGATTTGCCAGCTTATGCCCAGACGCCAGCCCGGGTGGTAACCGGTTACCTGGCCGGACGGGAGGGCACCAACCTGCGGGTAACCTTGACGGGCGGAGGCGAGGAAACCTTTGCCCTTACCTCGGTAACGGTAATCGTTTCCGGCAGCCGTACCCTTTCCGCTTCCGACCTGCGGCCGGGCGACCGGGTGCGGCTAACCGTTTTCGGCGATTCTTCCGGAGTGATTTCCCGGGTAGAAGTGGCCGCCGAGTATCCGCGGGAGGAACTCTGGTGCGGCCGGCTGGTGCGGGTGCTGGTGCCGGAGCGAGCGGTGCTGGTTTCCCAGCCCCGACGGCTCTATTTCGGCCGCTGGCGTTTCGAGGAAGGGCAGCGCGCCTTCACCCTGGCGGCAGAGGCCGGGTTTTACCTGGGTTCCCGGACGGTGAGTCTGGAGGAACTGGCCGGTCAAACCGGAGGGCAGGTTTTCCTCAGCCTGAGCCGGGCTTTCGGGCGGAAAGAAGTGGCCTGGCTGGCGGTGGAAGAAGGTGAGCCCTGGATCTACCAGGACCGTCTGGCCGACTGGAACCCGGGGTGGCGGAAGCTAGCCTTGAGCGGCGGCACTGGCCTGGTCTTGGCCGAGGGAGCGAGAGTGCTGCGGGGCGGCCGGGTGGTGGACCCGTCGGATCTGGAGGCCGGGCGGCCGGTAGTGGCGGTAGCGGCAGGGGACACCGGTCTCTTCGTGGAGCAGCCGGAGTACTATCCTCCTGCCTGGAGCTTCTTCTGCGGGACGCTACGGCGCTTGGAGGAGAAAAAGCTGGTTCTTTACCGCTGGCGCCGGTACGACGGCGACTACTGGAGCGCCACTTCCTATCAGGAGAAAGAACTAACCTTGTCGGCCAGCACCGTGGCTCTGGACGGTACTAAGGAAACGCCGGTACTGCTCGACCTTCACACCTTCCTAGAGAGTCGCTATACCGATGCCTTCGTGGGCCGGCAGGTCTACCTGGTGGCGGACGGAGAGGGTAGAGTGGTGGCTTTAGCCTTGCGGGGGGAAGAGCGCGGGCCGGAGGTAGCCGCTCTGGGGACGGTCCGGGAAGGGACGGACGGCCGGCGCCGCCTGGAAGAGGTGCTGGCGTGGAGTCCGGAGTACCGGTCCTGGAGAGAACTGGGAACTACGCTTACTCTTGATTTCTCCCGAGCCTTGGTATTTCGAGGTGGTACTTGGGTGGGTCCGGCCGGCCTCACCGAGGGCAGTCAGATTTATTTGCTGCACGACTACCAGGAGGCGTTGGCAGTTTTCCTGCAGTAACTCCAATTAGGGGGAGCGGTTCCATGCGGGTAGGGCGGGCGCGGTTGGGAGCGATTCTGCTGCTGGCAGCGTGGCTGGCAATGGCGGTTTGGCCTCGGCCGGCACTGGCGGGGGGAGAAGAGCGGCTGGGGGGAGGCATAGGGGTCGGAAGCGAGTATAAAGAGCTTTTTGTTTTCGCCGGCCGGCCGGTGGTGCTAACCGGCCAGGCGAAGGTGAGCGCCAGTAGTGGCAGCAACGGTAAGGCTCAGGTGCGGGTGAGCCATAACCTCAAGAACGAGGCCAGCCAGGTCACCCTCACCCGCAGCTTATCTCTGGCCGGGGAAGAAAAGGAAGCCCTGGACGGCCGCCAACTGGTCACCAGCCTTACGGCCACTGCCTTCACGGAAAGCATCCGAGCGGGAAATCTCCGCTACACCCTCCGTCGTGGTCAACTCTCCTATACCCGGCTTACCGACCGGGCGGGAGGGGTGAACTACTTCACCAGTAACTGGAGCGGTACTAAGGTCTACGATTTTAACGGCAACCGCGGCACCCTTACCGTACAGATGTGGGGCCGGGGCATAGGCTACGAGCATGCTTGGGGCACCACTGAAACCCAGCATCTGGATCTGGTGTTGGATTTCGAAGGCCAGGTAGAAGAGCGGACCGCCGGGCGCCAGGTGACCGCCTATCCGGTGCAGTGGAGCGGTTCCGTCTCCCTGGATCTCACCTATACCCGTTGGCGGCGATTGGATTACCTGGAGAATGAAGCGGTGCCCATCAGTTTTGCCGGCGGCTATCTGGAAAGCCGGGGAGAGCAGGCTACCCTGAAATATGAGGTAGACCTGCCGGTGCTAGATTCTTTGGGCCGGGTGGTGGCCGGAGGGCGGGTGCGGAACCAGGGCACCCTGGGACTGGAGTCCTCTCCTACTTACGCCCGGCTGCCGGTGCCGGTGCTGCGGGACCTGGAAGGGCACTGGTCCTGGCGAGAGGTCTTGCGGCTGGCCAGTCTGGGGGTATTTGCCGCCGGCGAGTATTTCGGGCCGGAACTGCCCATCACCCGAGGTGACTTCAGCTTAGCCTTGGCCCGGCTGCTTGAGTTGGAGCCCTCCCCTCAGCCGGCCGTACCGGGCCTGGCCGGCTTGGCTCTGGCGAGCGGCCGATCCAGCCAGAGCTCTCCCTCTTCGCCTGCGTACCTGGACGTCCCGGAGGACAGCCCCTACTATGGTGCGGTAGAGGCTCTTCGGCAGCGGCAGGTGCTGGCGGATAATAGCCTCTACTTCCGGCCCCAGGAAGGAATGACTCGGGCCGAAGCGGTGGCCCTGGTAGTGAGGGCCCTGGGCCTGGAAAGCCTGGCCGCCGCAGTAGTTCAGACCCCTTTCCAGGACGACCAAGCCATTCCTGCCGGTTGGAAGCGCGCGGTTTGGGTGGCGGAGCGTCTGGGACTGGTGGGGGGTACCTCCGGCGGCTACTTTCAGCCCCAGCGCCGCCTCACCCGGGGGGAAGCGGCCGCCCTGTTTAACCGCACTCTAAGCTATCTTCAGGAGGGCCTGCGTCGGGACTACCAGAACTTGGTCTGGTTCCGTTAGCCTAGTCCGGGAGAAAAAGGTTGCCGCGGTTGAGAACCAGGTTGGGATCCAGCGCCCGCTTGAGCTCGCGCATCTGCCGTACTCCCTCCTGCCCGTACATTAGGGGGAGGAGGTGCCGCTTTAGCTTGCCTATTCCGTGCTCGGCGGAAACGGTTCCGCCTAAGGAGACCGCCAGGTGTGCCAACTCCGTTACCGCCTCGGCGCACCGGGCAAGTTCGGTTTCGCTCTTGGGAAGCAGGTTGGTATGCAGGTGGTTCTGGCCGGCGTGGCCGAACACCACGTACTCTACTCCCAGGCGGCGGTAGGTTTCCCGATAGGCGTCAAACATTATTTCCTGCGCCTGATCGGGCACGGCGAAGTCGGTGCTTAACTTGTGCACGGGGGGGCAGGCTTTCTTGTTTTCGGCCACCAAAAGGTTCACCGCCTCGGGTAGGGCGTGGCGCAGGGCCCGCAGCCGCCCCCGCATCCGGGGATCGGTACCGGCCCAGGTGGCTGCCGGTGAGCTGCCGTGGGCCCGCAGCCGGAGCTCCCAGGCGGCCAGGATTTCTTCTTCCTCCTCCTCTTCTTCTCCACCGAAAAGTAGGGGCTGTTCGAACAGCACCGCCGCGCCCGCTTCCGGTAGCGGCGGATAGATTTCCGGGTCGCGCCGGTGGCGGAAGGCGTTTAGGAGGCGCAGGGAATGGGAGTCGAAGAACTCCAACGTCGAGGGGGTCAACTCCGGATCCCTACGGGCGGCGGCCACAAAGGCCAGGGCCGCTTCCTCGGTGGGGAAAAAGGCCAGTGCCTCCATGAAACCCGCTGGCTCGGGCACCAGCACCAGCTCCACCTCGGTAATCACCCCCAGCGTCCCCTCGGAACCGATAAAGAGATCGATCAAGTCCATGTCCGGCCGGCTGTAGAACCCGGCGGCGTTCTTCACCGGTGGCGGCTCGTAGGTGGGCAAGGCGACCGAGAGTCGGCGGCCCGATAGGGGTATACTGGCCTGCCACCCGTAGGCCAGCAGTTCTCCCCGCCGCAGGGACAGCACTTCCCCGGTGGGCAATACTACCCGCAGCCCCCAAACGTAACCTCGGGTTTGGCCGTAGCGGAAGCTGCGGGCGCCGGAGGCGTTGGTGGCCACCGTGCCGCCGATTTGGCAGGAGGGTTCGGTGGGATCGGGAGGATAAAAGTATCCCCGGCGCTGGTTCTGAAAAGGCCTCAACTCCCGCTCGCTCAGCCCGGGAAGGTCGCGTTCCTTGAGGGCGCGGTTGAGTTCCGCCAGGGTCACTCCGGGCTGAAGGCGCAGAAGCCAGGCCTCCTTCTCCGGGTGGCGGATCAGCCCCAAGAAGCGGTTCAGGCGTTCCAGGCTGAGGACAATCCCGCCCTCCGGCACCGCCCCACCCACTGCACCGGTACGGCCCCCGGATACGGTGACCGGGGTGCAGCGCTCTTGGGCCCGGGCCAGGATTTGGGCCACTTCCTCTTCACCGGTGGGGAAGAGCACTGCGTCTGCCCTTCCGGGCCCGTAACGAGATTCATCACGCAGGTATTCTGCCAGCATAACGGTTTTCGCTCCTCGGGCGTGCGGATAGAGGATTGATAAGATACTTTCGCCTTAGGGAGGATCACTCCCTTCCCGGGGCTAAAGTCGGGGCGGGTGGGGCCGATAACCTATATTAGAGTTGTACGGCGTCGAGGGGGTAGGGGTCTTGAAGGTAGAAGGCGTGGATCAGGTGGTATTGGAGCGGATTCGGGCTCGGGCGGAGCAGGTGGAAGTTACCCAGACCCGGGACCTGCGCATTCGCAGCGAGGAGCAGCAGGAACAGGAGCGCCGCCACGCCCAGGAGCCTCAGGAGCAACTGCGCCAGGCGGTTCGGCAGCTCAACGAGGCGAGCGATCTCTTCAACATCCGGCTGCGCTTCAAGCTGGACCAGGAAACCGGCGAGATTTACGTGCTGGTGATCGACCGGGAAAAGGGAGAGATAATTCGCCGCATACCGCCGGAGAAAGTGCTGGAGATGGCCTACCGCATGCAGCACATGATCGGCCTCTTGTTGGACGAGCTGGTTTAGGGCGGCGGAGGTGAGAGCATGCCCACCATGACCATAAGCGGTCTGGCCTCGGGCCTGGATACGGAAGAGATTATAAAGCAGCTCTTGGAGTTGGAGCGCACTCCGGTAACGCGGCTGGAGAAGCGCAAGTCGGAACTGACGGTGGTCAAGAATGCCTGGAAGGATTTAGGTACCCGACTTCAAAGCCTTCTTAGTACCCTTACCGCCCTAAAACTGGAGTCTACCTTTAAGGCCCGTACCGTTACCTCCTCCAACAGCAACGCCGTTACCGCCACGGCTTCGGCTACCGCTTCCGCGGGCATCTACCGGGTGTGGGTGGGCCAACTGGCGCAGGCCCACAAGGTGGCCACCCCGCAACCTAGAGTTTACGGTACCCCCCAGAGTCTGATTTCCTGGGACGGGTTTGATGATCCCGTCCGCACCGATTCGTACTCCAGCCTCAATCAATTGACCTTCCTGGGAACTGAGGATAAGGCCCTTCAGATATCCGGGTCAAGCCTTTCCGGCTCCATTGAGACCGACCCGATTGGCTTTGATGCCCCTCAAGGCGGTCGCTTCACCCTTACCGCCACCCACACCCGCACGCTCAACGTGCGGTTTCGCTACGAATATCAGTATTACCGCACCGATACCGGCGCTTGGAGCGGCTGGGTCCCCTTCGCGGGATCCCCCTTCACCTACTCCACCGGCGGCGGTTCGGACACCGTGACCGTTTCCGCGGAGATTCCCTACCCGGTCAGCCAGGTACGGGTTAGAGCGGTGTTAGAGAGGACTGACACCCAGGTTATCCCCTTACTTCTGGGTTGGTCCTTGCAAGGAGAGGCGGCCGGGCCGGTTGCCGACGCCTCCACTGCTTTGGGCCTTTCCGGCCGGTTTTCTATCACCGTGGGAAGCGAGGCGGTGGAGGTTCAGGTGGAGAGCCATTATAGCCTTAACGACATCAAGAATGCCATCAACGCCGCTACCGTGCAGGGCAAAACCCTAGTTACGGCGAGCGTGATTGACAATCGTCTGGTGATCACCAGTAACACCGTCGGCGCCGCCGGACGGATGCGGTTCGAGGATCTGGAGGGCAGCGTGCTGCAAACCCTTGGTCTGATCGACCCGGGGGGGAACCTGGCCGAAGGGGCAGAGATCCAGGCGGCGCAGGACGCGGTTTTATGGCTGGACGGCCTAAGGGTGACTCGGAGCGGCAACGTGATAAACGACGTGTTGCCCGGGGTGACCCTTAACCTGCTGGCGGTTACCGATACCAACGGCAACTCCCAGCGGGATCCGGCCGAAGAGGTGGCGCTGGAAGTAAAGACCAATCAGCAAGCGGCGGTAGAGGCGGTAAGGGGGTTCGTGGAGCAGTACAACTCGGTGATGGACTTCATCGCCTCCAAACTAGGCAAGACCGCCACCGGCGAGCCGGGAGACCTTTTCGGTGACCCCACCCTGGCCCGCATCCAACAGAGTCTACGGGAGCTGGTCTTCCGAAAAGTGGATATCACCGGTACCCCGTACACCAGCGCCGGCACCGTGGGCCTCAGTACCGGGGCCTACTATACCGGATCCCTCGGTTTTGACCGGAGCGGCAAGCTCACTCTGGACGAGGCCAAGCTGGCCCGGGCCCTGGAGGAGGACCCTAACGGGGTTTATCAGCTTTTCGCCTCTTCCGGCGGACTGGCCCGGCGGCTGGAAGATTACCTGAAGCAGTTGACCCGCCTGGGTGCCGGGACCAACCCGGCGGTGGGCGAGGGGGTAATCGGCACCAAGCAGAAGATGCTAGATCTCACCCTCAAGGACATAGACAACCAGATCGCCCGCTGGGAGGACCGGCTGGCCCGGCGGGAGGAACAGTTGCGGCGGCAGTTTACGGCCATGGAAGCCATGTTGGGTAATCTGCAGAGCCAGGCCAACTGGCTTGCCGGGCAGATTACGTCATTACAGAACCTGAGTTCGCAGTCGAGGAACCGGTAAGGCGATCCAAGCGCCTATAGCGGCATAAAGGGGGGAAGACCCTACCGGCTCCTTCCCGGCGGCGGTAGGGAGCGTGCCATGTATGCTCAGCAGGCCTATCAGGCTTATCAGGAGAACCAGGTTCAGACCCAGCCTCAGGAGAAGCTGGTGCTAATGCTTTATGAGGGAGCTCTGCGTTTTATAAAGCAGGCCCAGGAAGCGGTGGCGGCCAAGAAGTACGACCAGACCAGTTATTTCCTGGGCCGGGCGCAGGACATATTGAGCGAGTTGATGCTTACCCTCAACCTGGAAGTAGGGGAAATTGCCCACCGTCTTTACGCCCTGTACGACTTTATGTACCGACACTTGGTGCAGGCCAACCTAAGGAAGGATCCGCAGATGATGGCCGAGGTCTACCGGCTGTTGAGCGAGCTGCGCGACACCTGGGAGGAGGCCACGCGGCGCCACCACAGCCACAATTACCTTACCCGTCCTGGCGGCCTGGAGGGCCACAGCTAAGGGGTGTAGGACGACGGCGTGGGAGAGGGTGGAATTGTTGTTAGAGGAAGAGGCAGAGCGGCGGATAGCGGAGCTGAAGCGTTTGGTGGCGGAGCAGGGCGAGATGCTGCGTCAAGGCCGGTGGGAGGTAGCCCTTTACCGGCAGGAAGAGTTGCGGAAGCGGCAGGAGGAACTGGCGCCTCTTCTGGCCGCGGTGGTTGGCGCCGGCAAGGCGGAAACGGCGGAGAAGCTAGCGGGCCTCCTGGAAGAGATTCTGTTGGAGGTCCGGCGGCAGCAGTCCGCCTCGAGGATCCTACAGGAGGAACTGAAGGAAGAGGTGACGGGCCTTGCGGCCTGGCGGCGCCGGCTGCCCGGTTTAGGAGCTACCATCCGCGCCCTCTCTTCCGGAGCCGGAAGCTGTATCGATGAGCGGGGCTAGTTCATCCCTCCCTAAACCCCAGGTCGGCATAACCCTTCGATTTATCCGGTACCGTTTAGAAACCTACCCCTCACCAAGACCCCCTTACTCCTTCCGTCGACAAAGTATCCTGCAAGGGGACAAAAATGTTTGTCCGGCGGAAGGATTTTCTTTCCCTGTGTGGAATATTTAGTCGAAACATTTATAGAGAGGCGGCATTCACCGCTAAGGGCAAACTGCTCGAAAGGGCAGGGCGCAAAGCTTCGGGTCTAAGGCCCCTGCGGGGCTAAGACTGCCGGGTTGCCGGGGAATGGCGTAAGGTCCTACCATGCCCGGCGGTAGGTCTTATTTATTGGAGGGACAGGCATGGACCTGCTAGGCGGACGGAATTGGGAGGTGCTGCAAAGGGCGCTGGCGGCTTACAGCCTGCGGCAGCGGGTTATTGCCCATAACGTGGCCAATCTCAACACTCCCGGATACAAGAAATACCGGGTGGGCTTCGAGGAAGAGCTGCGGGCGGCCCTAAGCCGCGGCGACCTATCGCTCTATCGCACCCACCCTCGGCACCTGGATCCGCGCCCGGCGTTGGAGGAGGTGGAGCCTAGGGTGGTACGAGAGACCAACACCTCCTCGCGGCCGGACGGCAACAACGTGGACCTCACCGAGCAAATGGTGCAACTGGCCGCCAACCAGCTCTGCTATCAGGTAGCGGCCCAGGCGGCCAGCGGGTACCTGGCGCGGTTGCGCCTGGTTATCACCGGCGGGCGGCGCTAGGTTTGCCGCCCGGTGGGATACGATATGGCGGGGGAGATTTAGGAGGTGTAGTTCATATGGAACTGCTACCGGGGTGGGCCATCAGCGCCTCCGGTTTGGCCGCCGAGCAACTGCGGCTGGACCTGGTGGCCAGCAATTTAGCCAACCTGCATACCACCCGGGCGGCGGACGGCGGTCCCTACCGGCGGCGGGTGGCGGTGTTCGCCGAGAAACTGGAGGCCGCCCACCGGTTTGCCGGTCGAGGGGTGCGGGTGGTGGGTATTTGGGCGGATACTTCACCTCCGCAACTGGTCTATGATCCCTCGCACCCGGACGCCGATGCTCGGGGCTACGTGGCCTTTCCTAACGTGAACGTGGTGAACGAGATGGTGGATCTTATCACCGCCACCCGCGCCTACGAGGCGAACGTGACGGTGTTTAGTGCCGCCAAGTCCATGGCCGCTAAGGCCCTGGAGATCGGTCGGGCGTAGAGGTTAGGAGGAGTGGCTGGCGGTACCGCCTGGGGGAAACCGGTGATACAACGGGAGAACGGAAGAGGTGAGCCCAAATGCGGATAGAGGCGGTGAGCGGTACCCCGGTGCTGGCGCCGGCCGGTGCCGGCGAGGAGCAGGGCAGCAAGCCGCTGCGGTCCTTCGGGGAGATCCTGGCCGAAAAGCTGGCCGAGGTAGACGCCCTCCAGAAGCGGGCGGCGGAGGTACTGGAAGGCTTCTTGACCGGACGGGTTACCGAGGTGCACGAAGTGATGTTGGCCGCCCAGCAGGCGGAGTTGGCGCTGCAGCTAACGGTGGAAATCCGCAACCGGGTGATCGAGGCCTATCAGGAAGTTGCCAGAATGCAGCTCTAGCCGGAAAGGAAAGGGAGCCCTAGGTGCCGGCGTGGTGGGCGAAACTTAGGGAAAGGTGGGGGGCCGTGCCGGCCGGCCGGCGCACGGCCCTGGTGCTGGCGGTGGCGGCGGCCCTGGCCGCACTAATCCTGGCGGTGCAACTGGGAGGCCGGGAGAAGTACGTGCCCTTGTTTACCAATCTGGAGCTACCGGAGGCGGCGGAGGTCGTGGCCAAGCTGAAGGAGGACAAGGTCCCTTACCGTTTGGTGGCCGACGGTACCACCATCCTGGTTCCCGAAAGCAAGGTGTACGACCTGCGGCTGGAGGTAGCGGGAAGCGGTCTACTGGCCGGCAGCGGGGTGGGCTTCGAGCTCTTTGATAAGACCCAGTTGGGCATGACCGACACCCAGTGGCATCTGAACTACCAGCGGGCCCTGCAGGAGGAGCTAAGGCGCACTATCGTACAGTACGACCAGATCGAGCAGGCACGCGTGCACCTGGTCATTCCTCAACCCAGCGTGTTCCTGGAGGAAGCCCGCCCGGCTTCGGCGGCGGTGCTACTGAAGCTTAAGCCTATGGCTAGTCTCACCGCTGAGGAGGTGCGGAGCATCATATACCTGGTGGCCTCCAGCGTGGAGGGCATGCGGCCGGAGAACGTGCGGGTAGTGGACACCCAGGGCCGGGTGCTGAGCGAGGGGGTACTGCCGGAGGAGGAAGCAGGTGAAAACCTCCTGGCGGGGGTGAAACAGCAGGAGCTAAAACGGCGATTCGAGCAGGAATTGGAGCGCCGCATCCAACAAAAACTGGAGGCCGTGCTGGGACCGGGCAACGTGGTGGTGATGGTCACGGCGGATCTGGACTTCAGCCGGCGCGAGGTGACCCGGCTGGAGTACGACGATACCGGCGCGGTGCGCAGCGAGCAGGTGTTGCAGGAGCAGGGCAACAGTACCGGCGGAGCGGCCTTGCCGGTGGTGGGAGACGCGAACCGCCAGCCCGAGACTTACCTGCAGAGTACTTCCGGCGGGGAGGCCTCCTACAACCGCTCTCAGACCACCCGGAACTACGAGCTGGGAAAGACCGAAGAAAAGGTGGTCTATGCTCCCGGACGGGTGGAGCGGCTGGCCACCGCGGTAGTCATCAACGGGCCGGTAGACACCAGCACCCAGCAGCAGATTCGGGAAGTGGTGGAAGCGGCCGCGGGGTACAATCCCCAACGGGGGGACCAGATCGCCCTCACCAGCATGGCCTTCGACCGCACCTTCCAAACTCAGATGGAGCAGGAAATGGCCCGGGCCGAGGCCGAACTGCGGCGCAGGCAGCAAATCCAGCAGTACGTTACCTGGGGGGCCACCGGGGCGGCCCTTTTGGGGGCCTTTATCTTAGGAATGCTGCTGGTGCGGCGGCGTCCAATGCCGGTACCGGTAGAGCTGGCTCCGGCATTGGAGGCGGCGGGTCCGGTAGTCGAGCCTTCCCGCGAGGAAGAGGTAGTGGCCACCGCCGAGCGGGAGGCACGCGATAAGGTAGAGAGGGTGCGGGAGATAGTGCGGCGGCGGCCGGAGGAGGCGGTGCAGTTACTCAAGGCCTGGCTGGGGGAGGATTAATCATCCGACCATGATGCCGGCGAGCAAGCTTCAGAAATTGACCGGCCTGCGCAAGGCGGCGGTGCTGCTCATCACCCTGGGACCGGAGTTATCGGCCTCGATCCTAAAACACTTTCCCCAGGAGGACATCGAGCGCATCAGTTCCGAGATCGCCAACACCTCGGCGGTGCCCCCGGAGGTTCAGCAGGCGGTGGTGGAAGAGTTCCTGGAGCTGAACGAGGTGCAGCAGTACATCCTCCGGGGGGGCATTAAGTACGCCCGGGAGGTGCTGGAGCGCACCGTGGGGCCGCAGCGGGCCAGCGAGATAATTCGTAAGCTCACGGAAAGTTCGGCCATCCGTCCCTTCTCGCTGCTGCGCAAGACCGACCCCCGGCAGCTTCTCAACTTCATTAGCGGCGAGCATCCCCAGACCATCGCCCTCATCCTATCCTACCTGGACCCGGAACAGGCGGCAATAATTCTGGGGGCCTTGCCCGAGGAGCAGCAGATCGACATCGCCAAGCGCATTGCTCAAATGGAACGAGCCTCACCGGAGATAGTGCGCGAGGTGGAGAAGGCGCTGGAGGGCCGCCTTTCCACCGTGGTAGGCCAGGACTTCACCGCGGTAGGCGGGGTGAAGGCCCTGGTAGACATCCTCAACCGGGTAGACCGGGGAACGGAGAAGACCATCCTGGAGGCCCTGGACCAGGAGGATCCGGAGCTGGCAGAGGAAGTTCGCAAACGGATGTTCGTGTTTGAGGACATCGTCACCCTGGACGACAACTCCATCCGGCGGGTGCTGCGCGAGGTGGACATGAAGGATCTGGCTTACGCCCTGAAGGGCAGCAGCGAGGAAGTGCGCCAGCGCATCTTCCGCAATATGTCCCAGCGGGCGGGAGAGATGCTGCGGGAAGACATGGAGATGCTGGGGCCGGTGCGTCTGCGAGACGTGGAGGCCGCTCAGTCCAAGATAGTGCAGATAATCCGGAGGCTGGACGAAACCGGCGAGATTATCATCTCGCGGGGTGGCGAGGATGCCATTGTGGTCTAGAGTGTTCAAGAACGGGGAGGCTCTACCCGACGGCCGCTATCTGGTGGCGGTACGGGTGCCGGCCCTTCCCCAGGGGGGGGTCGGCCGGAACCCAGATGAGGACAGGGCCCAAGAGATGGTCCGGGAGGCGGAGGCCCAGTTGGCCCGGGCTCGGGAGGAGGCCGAGGCCCTCTTGCGCCGGGCCGAGGCCCGAAAGGCGGAGATAGAGAGAACCGCCTTCGAGCAGGGGTACCGTAAAGGATACGCCCAGGCCCTGGAGGAGGCGCGGCGGGAGGCAGAAGCCTTGCGGAGCCAGGCCCGGGCGGTTCTGGAGGAGGCCAGGCGGCGACGGGAGGAAATGATAGCCGCCGCCGAGCCCGAGGTGGTGGAACTGGCGCTGGAGGTGGCCCGGCAGGTGGTACACCGACAGTTGGCGGTTGAACCCCAGACCGTGGTTTCCGTGGTCCGCGAGGCCTTGCGGCGGCTGCGGGGCCGACGCCAACTGGTAATCTGTCTTAACCCGGAGGACGTGGCCACGGTGCGCGCCGAACTCGCCCGCCTTCAGGAGGAAATCGGGACCGACGCCTCCCTGCACCTATTGGTCGATCCCGAAATCTCTCCCGGGGGCTGTCGGGTGGAGTCCGAAGCCGGCCAGGTGGACGCTACCCTGGAGGGCCAGCTTTACCGCCTGGGAGAAGCCTTGCGGGAGCTGGCTAGGGCTCGGGTCGGGGGCGGGGAAGTACCGGCCGGGGAGGCGAACCCCGGTGCTTAGCCTGGCCGCCTATCGGGAGCTGGCCCGAAGCTTCGACCCCCTGGAAGTTTCCGGCCGGGTGACCCGGGTAATCGGGCTTACCGTAGAGGTGGCCGGGCTGGAGCTTCCGGTAGGCGAACTTTGCCTGGTGGGTGCCGCAGAAGCGCCGGTAGTGGCGGAAGTGGTGGGCTTCCGGGAGGGGGTAGCCATACTGCTGCCTTTGGGCGAGTTGGGCGGCATCGCTCCCGGCCAGAAGGTAGTGCCCACCGGTCGCTCCCACGTGATCGGGGTGGGGCGCCAACTCCTGGGCCGGGTGTTGGACGGACTGGGCCGTCCCCTCGACGGCCGTCCCCTGCCGCCGCCGGAGGCCTGGTATCCGGTGAAGGGGTCGGTTCCCAACCCGCTTTCCCGCCGTCGCATCACCGAGGCCCTGCCCACCGGAGTGCGGGCCATAGACGGCCTGCTTACCCTGGGCCGGGGGCAGCGGATGGGGATCTTTGCCGGTAGCGGGGTCGGAAAGAGCACCCTTCTAGGCATGATCGCCCGGCACAGTCGGGCGGAGGTGAACGTTATCGCCCTGATCGGCGAGCGGGGGCGGGAGGTGCTGGACTTCCTGGAAAGGGATCTGGGGCCGGAGGGCCGGGGGCGATCGGTGGTGGTGGTGGCCACCTCCGACCAGCCGGCGCTGGTGCGGGTCAAGGGGGCGTTGGTGGCCACGGCCATTGCCGAGTACTTCCGCGACCGGGGAGCACAGGTCATGCTGATGATGGATTCCCTCACCCGTCTGGCCATGGCCCAGAGGGAGGTGGGACTGGCGGTGGGCGAGCCTCCCACGGCCCGGGGATACACTCCCTCGGTGTTTGCCCTGCTGCCGCAGTTGCTGGAACGGGCGGGCCAGACGTCGCAGGGCTCCATCACCGGCTTGTACACCGTGCTGGTGGACGGGGATGACTTCAACGAACCCATTAGCGACGCCGCCCGGGCCATTCTGGACGGGCACATTGTGCTCTCCCGGCGGCTGGCAGCCCGCAACCACTTTCCGGCCATCGAGGTATCGGCCAGCGTGAGCCGGCTGATGTCCGAGGTGGTTTCCGCCCGGCACCGGGAGGCCGCCGGCCAGTTGCGGGACCTCCTGGCCGCCTACGAGCAGGTGGAAGACCTGATCCACATCGGTGCCTACCAGAAGGGCACCAATCCCCGCGTGGACCGGGCGGTGGAAAGGTACGACCGCATCATGGCCTTCCTGCGGCAGAAGCTAGAGGAGTACAGCCCTCTTGAACAAACCCTGGCGGGGCTGGAGGCGCTGGTGGCCTAGGAGGGTGGGACATGGGCCGCTACCGTTTTTCTTTAGAAGGAGTACTCCGTTACCGACGCTTCCGGGAGGAAGAGGAGATGCGCGGGCTGGCAGCGGCGTACCGCCGCCGGCGGCGGGCGGAGAAGGAACTGGCCGCGCGCTGTCGGGAGTTAGCCGGCCGGCAGGAAGAGCCCATCGACTCCCGTTGGATACTGGCGGAGCAGTTTCACCGGGCGGCATATCTAGACCTTCTGGCCCGGAGGGTGCATGAGGGTCGGGCCGAGGTGGAACGGGTGTGCCGGGAGGTGGGGGAGTGGGAGCGCCGGGCCACCAAAGCGGCCCAGGAGCGTCGGGCCTTGGAGCGGTTGAAAGAGCAGCGTTTGGAACAGTGGCGCTATGAGGAGGGAAGGCGCAGCCAGCGCGAGGCGGACGAGATGGTGTTGCTTCGCTACGGCCGCGGTGACGGGAGCCGGAAAGGAGGTGAGGCTTATTGACGGCAGTGGCGCAAGTGGCGGTCGAGAACCCGGCGGCGGGCTTGAGGGAAACCCCGGCGCGCGAATCCGAAGCGGATGCGGATTTTGCCGCGTGTCTGGCGTTGCTTCTTTTCGCGCCGGCGGGGTTGGCCCCTCTCGGGGGTGAACTTGCTGCCGGCCCGAATGCCGACGGCCTGGGGAGCCCGGCTTCCGCCCCCCCAGCCGGGGTGGGGGACCGGGTACCGCCAGATCCGTTCGGTCCGTTGCTGCCGGCCGACGCCCGGGCTGCCGGTAGCTTGGGCGAAGAGACCGCGGCGGCTTTGGTAGCGGCCGGGACGCAAGAGGCGCAGACAGCGTTAGGAGAAAGTCTGGGGAAAGGTTCGGTCGAGCCGGTGGCCGAAGGCCGCCTCCTTGGGAGCCTTTCTGGTGACTTTCCCGTGACGGACGCTTCCGAGGTGGACGCCGGGGCGGGCCGCGTCCCGCCGCCAGGACCGGGATTCCAGACCGAGGGCCGGAATTCGGAGAGCCCCGAAAGGTTTTTGGCGCCCGGGGCGGAAGGGCAAGGGCCTAAGGATCGGCAAACCGCCGGAATCCTACGGCCTGATAGCCTGGGGACCCGCCAATGGGGCGGAGTAGAGGCCCAGGCGGCGGTTAAGGAAGCGGGGGGCAGAGAGGTTTCGGCTCCCACCGGCGGGGCCGAAGCCGCCGCGCCGGAGGCGCTGCTGGCCCGGGAACTGGTGGAGCGGGGTCTGGCGGTGTGGCAGCACGGGTACGGCTACATGCGGCTGAAACTGAAACCCGAGTTTTTGGGACAGGTGGAGTTACAGGTGAGCAGCCGTTTGGGCCGGCTGGTGGCGCAAGTGGTGGTGGAAAGCGAGGTGGTGCGGAACCTGGTCCAGGCCAGCTTCGCTCACCTGCGGGACAACCTGGCCCAGTACGGTCTCAGTCTGGAACGGCTCAGCGTGGAAGTAGGCGGAAACGGAAACGGTTCGACCGGTTCCCAATTCCCATTTCAGGAGCCGGGACATTTCGGTCGTCCCGCTCACGCGTTCGGCTGGAGCGGGGGCCAGACTCGGCCGCAAGCGGCGGGCAGATCCTTGTTGAACTGCCTGGCCTAGAGCGGGTTGGCGAGTGAGGAACGGGAGGGGAAACGTATGGCGGTGGAAGCGGTAGGCGCCGCCACGGGAAACCAAAAGACTGCGTCCGGCACCCGGGGAACGCTGGGGCTTACCGGCGAGGACTTCCTCCAGCTTCTGGTGGCTCAGTTGCGCTACCAGAACCCGCTGGCGCCGATGGACAACCTTCAGTTCATGACCCAGCTTGCCCAGTTTGCCGTACTCCAGGAGATGGTCACTTTGCGCGGCGAACTGGAGGAAGCTAAGCAGCAGCTTGAAGAACTGGGGCGGGCCAGCCTGGCCGAACAGGAAGCCTGGCGGGCCTTGAACCTCATGGGCCATGAGGTCAGTGCGAAAGACGCCGAAGGACACATCTATACCGGGGTAGTAACCGGGGTGCGCTTGGTTGATGGGGTGCCTTACCTGCTGCTGGGCGAGGTAGCGGTGAAGCTGGACGAGGTGCTGGAGGTGCGGTCGCCGGCGGAGACCGAAGCCAGGGTGGAGACGGAAGAGGAACAGAGCGGCTCGGCCTGATCCGGGCAGGGAGGAAGCCATGACGGAGCGGATAGGATCCGTGCGGTCGGGAGCGTTACCAGTGGCTACTCAGGGCGCGCCGACTTCTCCGGTAGCGGGCCTGAGCTTCGAGGACGTGTTGCGGCAGAAGCTGGCCACCGCCGAGGTGCGCTTTTCCCAGCACGCTCTGGCGCGACTGCAAAGCCGGGAAATAGTGCTGTCTGCCGGACACCTCGAGCGCCTCGGCCGGGCGGTTTCTCTGGCCGCGGCCAAGGGGGCCAGGGAATCCTTGGTGCTTATGGACGATTTGGCCTTGTTGGTAAGCGTTTCCAATCGTACGGTAATTACCGCCCTCAAGGGGGCGGAAAAGCGGGAGCGGGTGTACACCAACATCGACAGCGCGGTCATTATCTAGCGGGGCGGACCTCTGCCGAGGGGCCCCGGGGCGGGCGGACCGACCGAAGCCCGCCCAGACCACGAGGGAGGTCGACTCTCTTATGATGCGTTCCATGTACGCGGCGGTGGCCGGCCTGCGTAACCACCAGATCCGCATGGACGTCATCGGCAACAACATCGCCAACGTCAACACCGTGGGCTTCAAATCCAGCCGGGTGACCTTTCAGGACACGTTTTACCAGATGATCCGGGCGGGATCGGCGCCGGATCTGGAGGGCGGAGTGGGCGGTACCGCTCCCCGCCAGGTGGGTATTGGTATGGCGCTCAACAGCATCGACACCTATTTTACCCAGGGCGCGGTGCTGCCTACCGGCAACTTTACGGACTTGATGATCCAGGGCGACGGGCTGTTCATGGTGAGCGCCAATCCCGAAGCTCAGGTGGAGGCCGGCGCCACCGAAGCCCCTTCGGCCGAAGTTCTTTATACCCGGGCAGGCGTTTTTGGCTTTGATGCTGCGGGCAATCTGGTGAATAAGGCTAACGGCATGTACGTGCTGGGTGCCGAGGTGGCCGAAGACGGAACCTACGGTAGCACCTTTGGTAAGATCACTATTGAGGACTTTGCCTCGGCCAACACCGTGACCCTCAACTCCCGGGGCGAGATAGTGGTGGACGGGGTCCCCAAGTTCGTGGTGGGGTTAGCTAAGTTTCCCTCGCCGGAGGGATTGACCAAGGCCGGCCAGAATCTTTTCGCCGTCGATCCCAGTGCCGGTGTCCCCCAGATCGGCACCGCGGGCAACAGCGAGGCCGGTTTGGGCAATACCACCATCGTGCCGGGGGCGCTGGAGATGTCCAACGTGGACCTGGCCCTGGAGTTCACGGAGATGATCACCACCCAGCGGGGTTTCCAGGCCAACGCCCGCACCATCACCACCTCGGACGAGATGCTTCAGGAACTGGTGAACCTCAAGCGTTAAGAGGCTATTGGGGGGCAGGAGGGTGGCTCCTGCCCCCGGCGAATTTGAGGAGGCAGGAAGTTGATTAAGGTGACTGCGCTGGACGGCCGGGAGATCGTGCTCAACGCCGAGCTGATCGAGCGGGTGGAGACGGTTCCGGAAACGGTGATCAGCCTGGTGACCGGCAAGAAGGTCCTGGTGCGGGACACGGTGGAGGAGATAGTGGACAAGGTCGTAGCCTACCGCCGGCGGGTAGGGTCCCAGCTCGTGCCGGCTACGATCGGGCGGGACGAGGGTTAGGGGTCAGAGGGGCCCGAGCCGGACTACGAGGTGAAGGCAGCGTGCGCAAAACGGATGTGCTAACCATCGTGGGGATACTATGCGGGTTTGCCGCCATCCTGCTTGCCATCCAAATGGGCGGCACCCTTAAGATGTTTATCAATATCCCCTCGATTTTGATCACTGTGGTGGGCTCCTTTTCGGCCATTCTGATCCACTTCGGCATGGATGAGGTGAAAAGCGTTCTTGCCATCACCGGCCATGCCTTCCGGGCCCCGGACTGGAAACCGGCGGAACTGATCAGCCTGTTAACCGATCTGGCCCGCAAGGCCCGGCGGGAGGGTCTTTTGGCTCTGGAGGACGACATCAACCGGGTGGACGACCCCTTCTTCCAGAAGGGCTTGCGCATGGTGGTGGACGCCATCGACCCGGAGGTGATTCGGGAGGTTCTGGAGACCGATATCGAGTGCACCGAGGAGCGGCACCAGCGCGGCCAGCGGGTTTACCGGGCCTGGGCCAGCCTGGCCCCGGCTTTCGGGATGATTGGAACCCTTATAGGCTTAATTCAGATGCTGGCCAAGCTGGACGATCCCAGCGCCCTCGGTCCGGGCATGGCCGTAGCCCTGATTACCACCTTCTACGGCAGCATTATGGCCAACCTGCTTTTTACCCCGTTGGCCGGGAAGCTGGCCCTGCGCGGGGAGGAGGAAATGCTGGTGCGCCGTCTGGTTCTGGAGGGGCTGATCTCCATCCAGTCGGGTATGAATCCGCGGCTCCTGGAGGAGAAGTTAAAGTCCTTCCTACCTCCCAAGGTCAGGGCGGGGGCGGCCGTCGAGTCGCGGGCAGCGGTGGGCGAAGAGGTCCGTCGCCCCGCCTACTAGGCCTGGTTGGGTTTCGGGGGAGGGAAAAGCCGTGTTAGGGCGCCGGCGACGGCAGGAAGAGGAGAATGCGGGTCCGGGGGAGTGGATACTCACCTATTCGGATTTTATTACCCTGGTGCTCACCTTCTTCATCTTGCTGTACTCCTTTTCCAATCTGGACGTGCAGAAGTTCCGGGTATTCATCGCCTCGTTCCAAGGAGTTGGCATAATGAACCAAGGGCCGCAGCCACTGGAAAACCAAAGAATCCAGATCGAGCAGGAGCAAATTCCTATGTTTCAACCCAATCCTTCCATTTTAGAGGCGGCCCAGCGGGAGCAGCAGAAGGTGCAGGAGATTTTCGCCCAGGTAAAGGCTTACTTGGAGCAGAACGGACTGGAGGACAAGGTGGAGCTGCGCTATACCGACCGGGGGGTGGCGCTGGACGTAAAGGAGCGCATCCTTTTTGACACCGGCAAGGCGGACCTGAAGCCGGAGGCCAGAACCGTGCTGGACCGGCTGGCCGGGCTTTTCGGCCGCCTGCCCTACCAAATTCAGGTAGAGGGGCACACCGACATCCGCCCCATACATACGGTGGAGTTTCCCACCAATTGGGAGCTTTCCACCGCCCGTTCCGCGCGGGTGGTGCGCTATTTCACCGAGGTTCACGGTCTGGACCCGCGCAAGTTTGCGGCCGTAGGTTACGGAGAGTTTCGCCCCCTGGTGCCGAACGATAGCGAGGAGAACATGGCCCTGAACCGGCGGGTAGTCATGGTGATACTGGTGGCAGAAGCAGCCGAAACCGGAGGGAGCTTACTTGGCCAAGGGCATTAAGCTGGGCGGAAAGAAACTAGTGGTCGGGATATTGGTCCTGGTGCTGGTGGCCGGGGGAGCGGGCTACTTTGTTTTGGGGGGCGGAGGTCTGCCTTTTCTTCCGGTAGGCAAGAGCCAGGGAGAAGAAAAGGGCTCGACTGCGGCCAAAGCGCAAGCGCAAGAACTGCGGCAAACCGCCTTGGAACCTCTGGTGGTGAACCTGGCCGATTCCGGAGGGCGCCGTTACTTGCGGGTGACCATCACCCTGGAGTACGCCGAGCCCCGGGTGGAGAAGGAACTGCAGAAGGCGGGCTATAAGATCCGCGACGCCATCATCCAGGCGCTGCGCTCCAAGACCGCGGCGGATCTGGCTCCCGACCGGGCGGAACAGATCCGACAGGAACTAATCGAGACCGTCAACCGGTACCTGGAGACCGGGCGGGTTACCGGCCTATACTTTCAGGAGTTTATTATCCAGTAGGAAGGAGTTAATGCTGTTGCCGGCCGCGGACAAGAGGTTCACGCCAGACATACCCACGGTAAAGAAGGCCGAGTTCAGCCCCTTGACGCCGGTTACCGGGCTGCCTGCCGCCAAGGCGCCCCTGGAGGCCCTGGGCGAGGTGACGGTGGAGATCACCGTGGAGCTGGGCAAGGCCCAGGTGCCGGTCAAGGAAGTGCTGGAGTGGGAGCCGGGGTCGGTGCTTCGCCTGGACAAGGTGGCGGGAGAACCGGCCGAGGTACTGGTAAACGGGTGTCCGGTGGGAAGCGGCGAGGTAGTAGTGGTGAGCGACCGTCTGGCCTTCCGCCTTCGATCCTTCCGGGAAGGAGGCCGTTAGCCCTTGGACCGCGAGTTTTTCTGGGCGCTGCTACAGGTGGCAATATTTCTTCCCCTGGTTTTGGCGGGCGCGTACCTGGTGGCCCGTTACATTACGGCTTGGCGGTTTTGCTGGCCTAGGAGCGGATCGTACCTGGAAGTGGCGGAGCGGGTCATGTTAAGCCCCCGGGCCGGGCTTTACGTGGTGCGGCTGGGCGACAAGTACTGTCTTTTCGCCCTCAGCGAAAGCGGACTAAGCCTGTTGCGAGAACTACCGGACTATTGGGCCGCCTCCCGAGGTGGGGAGCCGGGCCTAAGGCGGCCTCGGCCTTGGCCTTTCTGCGGGGCCGGGCGCGAGGAGCGGCGGGGAGGAGACGGGACTGGTGCGCCGTAGCGGGGGGATACTGGCCGCGGTAGCCCTGGTGCTGCTGGTCGGGCTGGCCCTGCGGCCTGCCCTGGCCCAGAACTGGCCGGGCCTAGAACTAAACATTTCCCCTACGGAGGAGCCGGCGGGGGTGGTCAATACCCTGCGGCTACTGCTGATGCTGACCGTTCTGGCCCTGGCCCCGGCAGTGCTGGTAATGATGACCTCCTTCACCCGCATCGTGGTGGTACTGGCCTTCGTCCGCAGCGCCCTGGCCACCCAGCAGACGCCGCCCAACCAGGTGCTGGTGGGTCTGGCCTTGTTCCTCACTTTCTTCACCATGTACCCGGTTTGGCAGCAGATCCAGACCCAGGCGGTGCAGCCCTATTTGGCGGGGAGCCTCAGCCAGACTGAGGCCCTGGACGCCGCCGCCAAGCCTCTGCGGGAATTCATGCTGCGGCAGACGCGGGAAAAGGATTTGGCCTTGTTCGTCCGCATGGCCCGGCTTTCCGAGCCCCCCAGCCGGGAGAACGTGCCTTTGCACGTTCTGGTACCGGCCTTCACCATCAGCGAACTCAAGACCGCTTTTCAGATGGGATTTCTGCTTTACGTTCCTTTTCTGATCATCGACCTGGTGGTAGCTAGTACCCTAATGTCCATGGGCATGTTCATGGTGCCGCCGATAATGATCTCTCTGCCCTTCAAGATCCTGCTTTTTGTGTTGGTTGACGGTTGGTATCTGGTAGTCAAGTCGCTTTTGGAAAGCTTCGCCTAGGGGGATAGAGGTTTGAACGAGCAGTTCGTGCTGGGCCTGGCGCGACAAGGTCTTACCGTGGCGCTGATGCTGGCGGCCCCGGCGCTGGTTACCGCCCTGGTGGTAGGCGTGGCCATCAGCATCTTTCAGGCCACCACCCAGATCCAGGAGCAAACTCTGACCTTTGTGCCCAAGATCGTGGCCGTGTTGGTGGTAATGCTGATCTTCGGCGCCTGGATGCTCAATCAACTGCTGGCCTTCACCGAAAACCTGTTCGGCAATTTGGGAGTTCTGATCCGATAGGAGGAGGCAGAGTTGGACCTAGGGGCCTGGCAGTCGATATTGCTGGTGTTCGCCCGGTTGAGCGCCTTCATGGCCGTAGGTCCGCTTTTTGCCCTGCGGCCGGTTCCGGCGTTGCTAAAGGCCGGCGCGGCCCTGCTGCTAGCCTATCTGTTGATTCCGGTGGTCCGGCTGCCCGTCATTTCCGCGGAGGCAGGAACCTTTGCCCTGCTGGTGGTAGGTGAGGTGCTGGTGGGCCTGGCCCTGGGATACGCGGCAACTTTGGCCCTCCACGCCTTTCGGGTGGCGGGCCAGTTGCTGGATCTGGAAACCGGCCTGGCCATGGCCAACCTCCTGGATCCGGAAACCGGGGCCGGCGTAACCCTTCTGGGGGAGTTCTTTTACCTCCTGGGCCTTTTGCTGCTCTTGCTGATGGACGGCCACCACGGTCTTTTACGGGCCCTGGCCGATAGCTTCCAGTTGGTGCCCCCGGGCACGGCGGCCTGGTCGGGAGGCCTGGCGGCGGAGGTAGCCCGACGGTTTGCGGCGATGTTCGCCCTGGCCCTGCGCCTGGCGGCGCCGGTGGCGGCGGTGCTGGTGGTGAGCGACGTGGCCCTGGCCCTGGTGTCCCGGACCGTGCCTCAACTCAACGTTTTCATGCTGGGGTTTCCTCTCAAATCCGGTCTGGGGCTGGTCGCTTTAATCTTGGTATTGCCTTTGCTGGCCCAGGCCTTTGCCCCGGTGCTTAAGCTGATGGAAGAAAGCATGGCGGTGGTCAGCCGCTACCTGGCAGGAGCGAGTATATGAGCGACCGGTGGCTGAACCTGCAGCTTTTCGCTGCCGAGGAAAAGACCGAAGAGCCCACTCCCCACCGCCGGGAAGAGGTACGTAAGCAGGGCCAGGCCGCCCGTAGCGCCGACTTGAACGCCGCCGTGGTGCTGCTGGCGGGAATGCTGATGCTCTGGAGCGGGCACCGGGTCTTCCTAGAGCGTCTGGCGCGACTGGGATACGCCACCTGGGGGCACGGCGCGACGGAACTTACCGTTCCCGAGGTGATCGGCCTATTCAGAAGTGGGTTGGCCTGGGTGGGACAGAGCCTGGCCCCCTTGGTGGCCGTGGCTCTGACCGCCGGGCTGGTGATCAGTTTCGCTCAGGTGGGCTGGACGGTTTCCTTTGCGCCCCTAAGACCCCGGCTGGAGAACGTCAATCCCGCCCGGGGGTTCCAGCGGATGTTCTCCCGTCGGGCGCTCATGGAATTGGCCAAGGCCCTTCTCAAGGTGGTTCTGACCGCCTTGGTGGTCTACCTCTTGGTGCGGGACCAGGTGCGGAATCTCTTGCTTCTGGCCTATTCTACGAGCGGCTGGCAGGTATACGCCACGGTAAGCGAACTCTTGCTGCGGTTGGGGCTGTTGGTGGGCGGGATATACGGGGCGGTGGCGGTATGGGATTATGCCTTCCAGCGGCGTCAGTTCCTGCAACAGCTTCGCATGACCCGGTTCGAGCTCAAGGAAGAGCTGCGCCAGACCGAGGGCGACCCCCAGGTCCGGGCCCGGCTGCGCCAGCGGCAGCGTCAGCTGGCGCGCCAGCGAATGATGCGGCAGGTTCCTCAGGCCACGGTGGTCATCACCAACCCCACCCACCTGGCGGTAGCCCTGCGCTACGACCAGAAGGTCATGAAGGCGCCGGTGGTGGTGGCCAAGGGGGTCAACTGGCTGGCGGAGAGAATCGTCAAGGTGGCCCGGGAGAGCCGGGTGCCGGTGGTGCAGAACCCGCCCCTGGCCCAGGCGCTCTACCGCACGGTGGAGGTGGGCCGGGAGATACCGCCGGAGCTATATCATGCGGTAGCAGAAATTTTGGCCTTACTCTACCGCACTTACGGCCGGCTGGGAGGAGCGGTGGAAGGGTGAGCAGGCGGTGCTTCCGGCCGGGCCTTGGAGCCGTGCCGAGGGGAGGGTGAGGAATGGCTGATCCCTGGACTCCATCGCTGGGAAGACGTCTTACCGCCTACCGGGACGTGCTGGTAGCCGGCCTGGTGGTGGCCATCGTGATCCTCATCGTGGTGCCCATCCCCACGGTGCTGCTCGACTTTTTGCTGGCCACCAGCCTGGGTTTTGCCTTGCTGGTGCTGCTAAACACCATGTTTACCACCCATCCTTTGCAGTTTTCGGTATTTCCCTCCTTGCTGCTGGTAGCCACGCTTTTCCGCCTGGCCCTTAACATTTCTTCTACCCGGCTAATTCTGGGACAGGCTTATGCCGGTCGCATCATTGAGGCCTTCGGCAGCTTTGTGGTAGGCGGTAACTATGTAGTAGGCTTGGTAATATTTGCCATCATCACGATTATTCAGTTTGTGGTCATTACCAACGGCGCCGGGCGGGTGGCGGAGGTGGCCGCCCGGTTTACCCTGGACGCCCTTCCGGGCAAGCAAATGAGCATTGACGCCGATCTTAATACCGGCCTTATCACCGAGGAAGAGGCCCGGGCCCGGCGGCGGGAACTGCAGCGGGAAGCGGATTTTTACGGCGCCATGGACGGCGCCAGCAAGTTCGTGCGCGGGGATGCTATCGCCGGCCTGGTAATCACCCTCATAAACATCGTCGGCGGCCTGGCGGTAGGGGTGTGGCAGCGGGGGTTTAGCCTGCAGGAGGCCATAGACCGCTACACCGTGCTTACCGTGGGAGACGGGCTGGTAAGCCAGATACCGGCCTTGTTGATCTCCACCGCCACCGGCATTCTGGTCACCCGGGCCGGGGCTACGGCCAACCTGGGGAGGGAACTCTCCCGTCAACTCACCGGTTTTCCTCAAGTCTTGGGCCTGGGGGCGGTTATACTGGCCGCCCTGGGGCTGGTGCCCGCGGTTCCGCCCTGGCCGTTCTTCCTTCTGGCCGGGGCCTGCGCCTACGGCGCCTACACCCTGGCCCGGGAGGAGCGGGAGAAGGTCCGGCTGCCACAAGAAACGCCCGTCAGGCGGCGGGAGCCGGAAAACGTGCTACCGCTCTTTCAGGTGGAGCCGCTGGAAATCGAAATCGGGTATAATCTGGTGGGGCTGGCGGACGAGTCCCAAGGGGGCGATCTGCTGGACCGGTTAGGAGCGGTGCGGCGTCAGTGCGCCACCGACTTGGGCATATACGTCCGGCCCATACGGGTGCGGGACAACCTCCGGTTGCCGCCGAACGGCTACGTCTTTAAGCTTCGCGGAGTAGAGGCCGCCAAGGGCGAGCTGATGCCTGGCTACTACCTGGCCATGGCCCCGCCGGGGGTTAAAGGAGAGATCCGGGGACTGCCTACCCGGGAGCCCACCTTCGGGCTTCCCGCCTGGTGGGTGGCGGAATCCGAGCGGCTGGCCGCCGAGACTGCGGGCTACACGGTGGTAGACTGCGGCACGGTGCTGATCACCCACCTCACGGAGTTCATCAAGCGCCACGCCCACGAACTTCTGGGTCGGCAGGAGGTGCGGGAACTCCTGGACGTGGTGAAGGAAACCAACGCCGCCTTGGTGGAAGAGCTGGTTCCGGGGCTGTTGTCGCTTGGGGAGGTGCAGAAGGTGCTTCAGAACCTGCTCCGGGAGCAGGTGCCCATTAGAGACTTGGTCTCAATTTTGGAGGCCCTGGCCGATCACGCTCCCCGCAGTCGCGACCCCGACTATCTAACCGAAGCCGCCCGGCAGGCCTTGCGCCGCACCCTTACCCGGACTTACGCTCCAGAGGGAAAACTGGTGGCCATCACCCTCCACCCCAAGCTGGAAGAGATGGTGGCTGAAAGTCTTCAGCCCACCCCGCAGGGCACCTATCCGGCTCTAGCGCCGGAGGTTACCAAACGGCTCCTGGAACGACTGGGAAACTTGGCGGAGGAGGCCGTACGGCGCAACCTTCAGCCGGTGGTGTTGGTATCTTCGCGCGTGCGCCTGCCCTTGCGTCGTTTGTTGGAACGCTTTCTTCCGGGGGTGGCCGTTCTTTCTCTGGCCGAATTGTTGCCGGACCTGGAAGTTGAGACCCTAGGGACGGTGGTGGCGGATTGAAAATCAAACGTTACCTGGTAAAGAGCATGCCCGAAGCCATGGCCCACATCCGCCGAGACTTGGGGGCAGAGGCGGTGATCATCGGCACCCGCAAGGTCCGACAGCGGGGTTGGCGGGGCTGGTTTGGCCCTCCCTGGCTGGAGGTTACGGCCGCGGTAGATGCCCGGCCGCCGGAGACTTCCGCCGTTCAGCTCCGGCGGGAAGTAGAGGAAATCAAGGGGCTGCTGCAGAAGGTTACCGGCCATCTGGGTCTGGCAGAGCCCGAGCCGGCGGTACTCCTGCGCTGGCGTGAGTTGCTGCAGCAGATGGAAGTCAATGCGGAAATCACCGAGCGGCTCCTGGTGGGGATGGAGGAGAGCCTCCGGAACTTGGGTCCCGAAGACCCGGTCCGGGATCCGGAGGAGTTGGTAGCCCGGCTGGCCCGCTTCCTGGCTCCGGCCTGGCCGGGAAAGCCTCCCGGCCGGGTGATGGCTTTTATCGGGCCTACCGGAGTGGGCAAGACCACCACCTTGGCCAAGCTGGCCGCCCGTTACCGGTTGCTAGACCGCAAGAAGGTGGGGCTGGTTACCATAGATACCTACCGCATCGGCGCGGTGCAGCAGTTGTCCATTTACGGTGAGATTCTGGGAGTTCCGGTGGAAGCGGCGTTTACCCCGCAGGAACTGCGCCAAAAGGTAGAGGGCTTTGCCGACCGGGACGTGGTGCTTATCGATACCGTGGGCCGCTCGCCGCGAAACGATCTACGGCTGGCGGAGCTGCAAAGCTTCCTAGACACCCTGGATCAGGTAGATAGTTTTCTGGTCTTGAGCTGCACCACCCGGGCCAGGGATTTGGAGGAAGCGGCGGCCCGGTACGGGCGGCTTAAGCCGTCCTGGCTAATCTTCACCAAGTTAGACGAGAGCACCTCCCGGGGAGCGATTGTCAACGTGGTAGCCAGCACCGGCCTGCCGGTGGCCTACATAACCAACGGGCAAAACGTGCCGGACGACATAGAGCGCGCCAGCCCGGAACGGCTGGCCCGGCTCATACTGGGGGTGGGGGGCAGTGGCTGACCAGGCGGACCGGTTGCGGGAGTTGGCAGCCCATCGCCTGCTGCCGCTGCGGGCCTTGGCCGTGACCAGCGGCAAGGGCGGGGTGGGCAAGACCAGCCTGGTGGTCAATCTGGCCCTCGCCCTGGGGCTGCGGGGCAGGCGCGTCGTGGTGCTGGACGGCGACTTGGGCCTGGCCAACGTGGACGTGATGCTGGGCCTATGCCCCCGCTACAGCCTTTATGAAGTCTTGAGGGGCGAGTGCCGCCTGGAAGACGTTATCCTGGAGGGGCCGGCCAATCTGCGGCTCATTCCCGCCGGTTCGGGTATTGCCGAGCTGGCGGACATGGACGGCAACCAGAGGCTCAGGCTGGTGGATACCCTCCGCCGTAGCGTGGCCGGAGCCGAATTCCTGCTTATCGATACCGGGGCGGGCATCGGCCGGGGGGTGGTTAGCCTGCTTTCGGCCGCGGACGAGGTGATCGTGGTGCTCACCCCCGAGCCCACCTCCCTGGCCGACGCCTATGCGCTAATTAAGGTGTTGTCCGAAAACCGCCTGCACCCCTGGGTCAACCTGGTGGTGAACCGGGTGGGCAACGCCACCGAAGCCCAGCAGGTAGTGCGGCGGTTGAGCATGGTGGTGCAGCGCTTTTTGGACATCGAGCTGCGTTACTGGGGATTCGTATATGACGACCCGGCAGTAGCCAAGTCCATCGCCCGGCAGCAGCCGCTAATGTTAAGTTTCCCTCACTCCCGGGCGGCTCAACAGTACCGCTATCTGGCCGCCCGGGTGTTGGCGGAGGAGGTACCCCAGGACGGCGGCTTTATGAGGCGTTTGCTGCGGTTACTGGGCTCGGTGGGAGCGGGTGCTGCCGGACCCAATGGGAGCTAGAGCAGGAAGACGGGGGAAGCAGCTTGGCCAGAGAAAGCGAACTCTTAAGGGTAAACCAGCGGATCGAGCTCCGGCGGGAGAACGACGACGAAGTTTACTTTTCGCTGGTTCAGGAGGTAGGCGAGGAGCATTTTGCCGTGCAGTTGCCCATGCGGGGAGGCACGGAGGTGCCCCTTCACCCCGGAGAACAGGTGGAGGTGCGGATCCCAACCGAGAGGGGCCGGTACGTTTTCAACACTTCGGTTCTAGAGCGCTACTACGACCGCGTGCCCCTGTGCCGCCTGGCCAAGCCGCGAGAGATTTTCCGGATACAGAAGCGGGAGTACGTACGCTGGCGGGTGAGCCTGGAGGTGCGCTACGAGGTGGCCGAAGGACCCCCGGGAGATAGTGCCCCGGTGCCCGCATTGCGGCGGCGGGCGGTCTCGGTGGACCTTAGCGGCGGCGGCATACAACTTTTGGTCCGGGAGGCCCTACCGGTAGGCACTTGGTTGTGGCTGGAGTTCGAGCTCCCCTACCGCGGAGCCACCCGGCGGATACAGGCTCTGGGTAGGGTACGGCGCCTGGCCTCATTAGAGGACGAAGGGCCCAGGCGCTTTGCCGTGGGCATATCCTTTGAGAGAATCGGGGAGCGGGAGCGGGAGGCAATCATTGCCTTTATTTTCCAGCGGATGGTAAGCGAGCGCACCTACGTCTTACCGGAGGGCTGAGCAGGGAGGCGGGAGACTTGAAGACCGACCCGGCTTTTCGGGAGCGCCTCTGGGACCGGTACCTGCGAAACCGGGACCCGGAAACCCGGCGGGAGCTGGTTTTGGCCTACCTGCCCCTGGTGAAGTATCTGGCCGCCCGCCTCAAGGTACGGCCGCAGACCGGGTTAACCCAGGAGGATCTGGAAGCCTACGGGGTGGTGGGGCTGCTGGAGGCCCTGGAGCGTTACGACCGGGGTCGGGGAGCGGGGTTCGAAACCTTTGCCCGCCGCCGCATTCAGGGTGCCATGTTGGATGCCCTTCGCCGCCAGCAGTGGGTTCCCCGTTCGGTCCGGGAGCGGCTGCAGCAGGTAGGCTCGGCGGTGCGGGCGCTGGAGCAGGAAAAGGGGGAGGCGGTGACCGATGAGGAGTTGGCGGCGTACCTGGGCTGGTCGGTGGCCGAAGTGCAGGAGGTGTGGCTGGAGGCGCACGAAGCCGCCCTTACCTCTCTGGAGGAGGTACTCTTCTCCGGTGAAGGGGAGCCCCCGGCCCGACCGGTGGCCGACCCTGAAAGCCCCGATCCGGTGAAGGCTTACGAAGAAAAGGAGTTGCGGGCTCTGTTGGCCCGGGCCCTGACCGAATTGGGGGAAACCGACCGGCTGGTGTTGAGCCTTTACTACTACGAGGGCCTCACCCTGAAGGAAATCGGCCAAGTGCTGGGGGTTTCGGAATCCAGGGCCTGCCAGTTGCGGGGTCGGGCGTTGGTGAGGCTAAGGGCCCGCATTAAGGAGTGGGGCTACTGACGTGGGTTACCTTCTGATTTTGTTAGGTATAACGTTGGTGGCGCTTACTTTGAAGCCCGCCCTTTCCGGTCGACCGGAGCGGCCGGGGTCGGAGCCACAAGGCCCGCCAGAACGCGACGCCGTCTGGGAGGAGTTATTGGAGCGGCTTAGCACTTTGGAGGAGCGGCTGTTGGCCTCCGGACCGCCGGTCGGAGCGGGGTCGGCAGCCGAAGAAGGTTCTAGAGGGGCTTGCGGCCCTACGGAGGCAGGAGGTTCCCCGGCCTTCGGCGAAATACTGGGCCAACTTTACCGGGAAGACTGGCGGCAGCAGGTGTACGCTGCCTACGATGCCGGAGAAGGCATTGAGGACATTGCCCGCCGTTTGGGGCGGGGAAAGGGGGAGGTCGAATTAATCCTGCGCCTGCGCTCAACCGGCTAAAGGAGTGGTGGCCCTCGCTGGCCAAGGTGGGGCTGGGGATGGGTCTGGGTTTGATCTTAGCCGGGTTGCTGGTAGTGGCCCAGCCGTCGCCGGAACCCAGTCGACAGGAGATTGAGAGGCAGGCCCGAGCCCTGGGAATGGTGTACCGGGACGAGGTGGTGGCCTGGGCACCGGAGCCGGCCCCCACCTCGGCGGCGTCGTCGGGCGGTGGGAGCGAGGACGGGGGTTCGGGAGAGGTGCAGGTTTACATCCCTCCCGGTTTTACCTCCTACCAGGTGGCGGAACTATTGGCCCGCCAGGGGCTGGTGGAGGATGCGGCCGCTTTCGAACGTTTGATCGGAGAGATGGGGGCCAGTCGGCGGCTGGTGGCCGGTTATCACCGCTTGCGGCTGCCGGCCGATCCCCGAGAAATAGTGGAGGAACTTACCCGTCAAGGACGCTAAGGTGCGGCTTCTCCCGGTGCCTGCACAAGGTATTGGTGGCCCGGGGCTGAGGCCGGGCAGCCGAACGGCGTCGCCGAGCGGGAACCCCCTGAAAAGTGGGGGTAAGGAGGTGATACCGTGCTCAGAGGAATATATATGGCCAATACCGCCCTAGTAACCCAGCAGGTACGGGAAGGAGTAATCGGGCAGAATCTGGCTAACCTCAGCACCTGGGGTTACAAGGCGGACCGCGCTGTGCTCCGGAGCTTTCCGGAAGTGCTCTGGTGGCGGCTGGAAGGGTACAGACAAGCTCCCATAGGGACCGTGGGCCCCGGGGTAGCGGTGGAAGAGGTGGCCACCGATTACCGGCCCGGCCCCTTGGTTTTTACCGGCCGGCCTCTTGACCTGGCCCTGGCCGGAAACGGCTACTTTGTAGTTCAGGATCCGTCCGGAGGAGGGTATTTCTTCACCCGGTCCGGCACCTTCGGGCCGAACGCCCAGGGGTATCTAACCAACGAACAGGGATACCTGGTTATGGGTTATGCGGGCCCAATTGAAGTGGGAGGCGGAGAAGCCAAGGTATATCAGGACGGAAGGGTAGAGGTGGGGGGAGAAGAGCGCGGCCGGCTTATGGTAGTGGATTTCCCCCCGGGGCAATACCCCCAGAAGCTAGAGGCCGGGCTGTTCCGGGCCCCGCAGGAAGCGCGGCCCCTACCGGTAGATACTTCGATAAGGAGCGGTTATCTGGAGCAGGCCAACGTGGATGCGGTGCGGACCATGGTGGAGCTACTGGCCGCTTTTCGGGCCTACGAGGCCGCGCAGCGGGTCTTGCGGGCTCAGGACGAAACCCTGGGTAGAGCCATAGAAATAGGCGCGTGGCGTTAGCGATCGGCCGGAGCAACCATGCTGCCAGGAGGTGATAGAGATGTACTTGGTTATGGGAGTGGCGGCCAGCGGACTGTGGAGCCAGGTGGTTAAACTGGAGGTGCTGGCCAATAACCTGGCCAACGTGCAGACCACCGGGTTTAAGGCCCGGCGCACCGACTTTGCCGACCTGGTATATCAAGAAATTGACCGCTCGGGCTGGCCGGCCTACGGGGGGCAGGTAGGAACCGGCGTAGGCGTGGCCGCGTTGAGCCCGGACTTATCCCCCGGGGCCCGGTGGGAAAGCGGCCGTCCGTACGATTTGGCGGTTCAAGGGCCGGAGTTTCTGGCGGTACAACTTCCCGACGGCCGCCTGGCTTACACTCGGGACGGGAACCTGGCTTGGTCACCGGACGGCAGGCTGGTTCACGCCGGCACCGGGTATCCTTTGGTTCCGGAGATAAGCCGGCCGGAGGGGGCCGAGAGGGTGACCATCGCCGCCGACGGTCGGGTGTGGGCCTACGTAGCCGGAGGGGAAAGGGAGGAAATCGGCAGAATCTGGCTGTATCGGTTTACCAATCCTCAGGGCCTGGAAGCCTACGGCCAGAACCTTTGGTTGGCCGGGGAGCAGAGCGGGGAGCCGGAAGCCGGGCTTCCCGGGACCGAGGGATGGGGCCGACTGGCGGTAGGGCAATTAGAGGCCAGCAACGTAGATCTGGCCGAGCAGATGGTAGAAATGCTTCTTGCCCAGCGGGCTTACCAGCTCAACGCCCGGATGGTGGTTACGGCGGACGAGATGTGGGCTTTGGCGAACGATCTTCGCCGTTAGCAGGGCATTAACCTTGGAGGACCAATACGAATGGACAAAGAGGTGAAGGTAGGCATAGCGCAGTGGAAGGTAGCAAGGGCCCCTTTTCGGCTGATTACCCTGGGTTTGGGATCCTGCGTGGGAGTCGCCCTTTGGGACCGTCAGGCCCGCGTGGGAGGCCTGGCTCACATTATGCTACCTGAGAGTTCGCAGTTTCCCAACCACCACAATCCCGCCAAGTTCGCCGATTCCGCCCTGCCGGCCCTGGTGGAGGAAATGGTGCGCTGGGGGGCCAGCCGGCAGCGCCTGGTAGCCAAGCTGGCCGGGGGGGCGCAGATGTTCAACTCCCAGGGAGGAGGGTCGCTGCTGAACATCGGGCCGCGCAACGTGGCGGCGGTAAAGGATACCCTGCAGCGACTGGGGATCGTCACCGCGGGCGAGGATTGCGGAGGAAACGTGGGGCGGACCATGATCCTGGATACCCAGACCGGTGAGGTTTACATAAGGACCATCGGACAACCGGTAAAGACCATATAGAAATCGCACCTGGGGAGAGGAAAGCCATGGACTTCGCCGAGTTTCGGCAGGCGGTTAGCACCAGCTTCGGACTGGTCCTGGAAGGGTACAAGGAAAAGCAACTGAAACGCCGGATCGACACACTTATGCAGAGCTTGCAGATTGAGGATTACCGAACCTACTACGAACTGCTGCGCCGAGATGCCGGGCAGAGGCAACGCTTCCTGGACAGGCTCACCATCAACGTTTCTGAGTTCTTCCGTAACCCGGAGATCTTCGCCAAGTTGGAAGAAGAGGTGCTCCCCCGGCTGCTGTCGGAAAGCCGCGAGCTCCGCATTTGGAGTGCCGGTTGCGCCAACGGCGCCGAACCCTACTCCCTGGCCATCCTTTGTATCGAGCGGAGTCCGGGCGGAGGGCACCGTATAGAAGCTACAGACGTAGACGAAGGAGCGCTGGCCGAGGCCCGGGCCGGGGTATACCGTAAGGAGTTACTGCAGAACGTTCCTGCCTCCCGGCTGGCGCGGTTCTTTGAGCCCCGGGACGGCGCCTACGCGGTCAAAGAAGAATTGCGGCGGATGGTGAGCTTTCGCCGTCACGATCTGCTGAAGGATCCCTACGGTCACGGCTACGACCTCATCGTTTGCCGCAACGTGGTGATCTACTTCACCCGGGAGATACAGGATCGGTTGTACTCCCAGTTCCTTCGGGCCTTGCGTCCGGGCGGAGTGCTTTTTATCGGGGCGGCGGAAACCATTCTCCAGTACCGGCAGTTGGGTTACCTCAAGCTGGGTCCCTGGTTCTATCAGCGACCGATATAGCTTAAGGCAAAGGGGTAGGGACGTGAAAGGTTGGAACGGTCTAACCAATCTGCAGGTAGACGCCATTAGAGAGATCGGCAACATCGGCGCGGGCAGCGCAGCGACGGCTTTGGCCCAAATGGTCAACCAGCGTATTGAAATGAGCGTGCCCCGAGCGGGAGTGCTGCCGGTAGAGGAAATCATCCGGTTGGTGGGGCGGGAAGAGGATCCGGTGGTATGCGTCACCACCCAGGTGGAAGGCGGGGCTCCCGCCCTGGTACTATACCTGCTTACCGCGGAGAGCGCCTTCCGGTTGGTCGATTTGCTTCTGGGCCGGCCGCCCGGTACCACGGTGGGCCTGGAGGAAATGGAGAAGTCGGTACTTTGCGAGGTAGGCAATATCCTCACCGGGTCTTTCCTTACCGCCTTTGCGCAAATGACCGGCCTATCCCTGGTGCCCTCGGTGCCGTCCCTGGCATTTGATATGCTGGGTGCGGTTCTAAGCGCCGCCCTTTTAGAGGGGGGGTACTACGAGGACCGGGTGCTGGTGATCGAGACCGTTTTTTCCGGCGCCAACAGTCCTATTTCCAGCCACTTCTTTCTGGCCCCGCAGGCGGGAAGTCTGGAGGCCATATTAAGGGCCGTAGGTCTGGCCTAAAAAGAGTAGGGAGGTGCTAGCCTTGGGCAAGCGGGTATTAATCGTGGACGATGCGGCCTTTATGCGCATGATGCTAAAGGACATCCTGACCAAAAACGGCTACGAAATTGCCGGCGAAGCCGAAAACGGGCGGCGGGCGGTGGAACTATATAGGGAGCTTAAGCCGGACGCGGTTACCATGGACATCACCATGCCGGAAATGGACGGCATTACCGCGGTTAAGGAGATCCGGAAGCTGGACCCTGAGGCCAAGATAATCATGTGCAGCGCCATGGGGCAGCAGCTCATGGTGATGGAGGCCATCCAGGCCGGGGCCAGGGACTTCGTGGTGAAGCCCTTCCAGCAGGAGAGGGTGCTGCAGGCGTTGGAAAAAGTTTTGGCCTAGGGAGGCCGGAGGAGGGCGGGTATGCCCCGGGAGGTACTGACCCAGGAAGAAATAGACCTGCTCCTTAAGGCTTTGGCCAGCGGGGAAGTGCAGGCCGAGGAGGCGGTACGGCGCGAGGACCGGCAGGAGGCCAAGCCTTACGACTTTCGGCGGCCGAACAAGTTTTCCAAGGAGCAGCTTAGCACCCTGTTCATGATCCACGATAACTTCGGCCGCCTGGTTTCCAATTTTCTGTCCGGCTACCTGCGCACCAGCGTGCAAGTTAAGATAGTGTCGGTAGACCAGGTAACCTACGAGGATTTCCTGGTCTCCATTCCCATGCCCACCCTCATCACCGTCTTTAGCCTGGCGCCGCTGAAGGGGACGGCCATCCTGGAGACCAGTTCCGCCTTCGTCTTCCCCATCCTGGATCTGCTGCTGGGCGGAACCGGGTTTATGCCCCAGAAGGCCCGGGAATTAACCGACATCGAGATCGGGGTGTTGCGGCGGGTGAACGCCCGCATCCTGGAGCAGCTCCGCTACGCCTGGGGGGATCTGGTGAGCTTTGAACCGCATATCGAATTCCTGGAAACCAATCCTCAGTTCAACCAGGTGCTCTCGCCCAACGAGACGGTAGCGGTGATCACCTTCACCACCCAGGTGGGCGAAACTCAGGGGCTCATAAACCTTTGCTGGCCCTACATCAGCCTGGAAGCGGTGGTGGGTCGGCTCACCGCCCGCTACTGGTTTGCCGCTCAGGAAGCGGAAGATGAGGAGGCCAGTCGTCAGGTCCTTATCCAGCTTTTGGAAGAGGTTCCGGTGGAGCTGGCGGTTCGGGTGGGATCCACCCGCATCACCTTACGCGAGTTCCTGGATCTGCAGCCGGGAGACGCCATCGCCCTGGATCGGTCGGTAAAGGAGGACCTGGAACTGCTGGTGGAAGGTCGCCCGTACCTCTACGGTCAGCCCGGGGTGGTGGGCAAGAAATTAGGGCTGCTGTTAACCGGTTGGGCAGCCGAGGAGGACAGAGCCAATGGGTGATCAGGAGTTCTTATCTCAGGAACAAATAGACGCCTTACTGCAGCAGGCCTATCCGGTGGGCCCGCGGCCCGGATCGGAGCCGGAGGACCTAAGCGCCATGGAAGCTGACGTGCTGGGGGAAATAGGAAACATCTCAATGGGCTCGGCGGCCACGGCCCTTTCCGAGATCCTGCGGCATAAGGTGACCATCACCGCCCCTCGGGTGCGTATTACCACTCCCGAGGAGCTTTTCCGGTCCTTCCAGGTGCCCTACGCTATCGTGACCGTAGAGTATACGGGCGGGCTGGTGGGGAGTAACCTGCTCATCATTAAAGTCAGCGATGCCACGGTCATCGCCGACCTGATGATGGGCGGGGAGGGAAGACCCTCGGAGGAACTGAGCGAGATCGGGGTAAGCGCGGTGGCGGAGGCCATGAACCAGATGATCGGCTCCGCCGCCACGGCCATGTCTTCGATGTTCAGCCGGGCGGTGACCATCTCCCCGCCGCAGGTGGCCATCCTGCGCCACCCGGAAGAGATCGACTCCCAGCGGTTTTATCCCTGGCCGCCGGACGAGCGGATAGCGGTGGTTTCGTTTCGGTTGACGGTGGAGGATCTGATCGATAGCGAGCTATTGCAGGTGGTCCCGGTGGCGGTGGCCAAGCAGGAGGCCGAACTCTTGCTGGGACCTCCCGCCCCGGAGGCAGTATCAGCGCCGGCAGATGTCCCTCCGGCTGCGGTGGCTCCGGCGGCCCCGCCGCCAGAAGTCGAGTCTCCTTCCGCGCCCGAGAACATTGAGGCGGCCGCTTCGTCCCCCTCAGCGTCATTACAGCCGCCTCCTCGGAACCTGGAGTTGCTGCTGGACATTCCCTTGGAGGTCTCTGTGGTACTCGGTCGCACCCGGCGGCCCATCAAGGAAGTTCTGAGCTTGGTGCCGGGCTCGGTGGTAGAGTTGGAGAAGCTAGTGGAAGAGCCGGTAGAAATCCTGGTGAATGGGACCTTGGTGGCCCAGGGAGAAGTGGTGGTGGTGAACGAGAACTTCGGGGTGCGGATTACCCATATCGTCCACCCCTCGGAGCGGCTTAAATACCTGCGGTAAGGGGCGGGGAGCCTACTTGCCGGCGAGGTTGCGTTCGGCAATCTCAATGGCCTTTCTAACCAAGTTGCCGCACTCCCGGGAGGGAACTCCGCCCCAGCCCTCGGTAGCGACGATATGGGCAACGCCCAACTCCTTGGCTAGTTCCCACTTGAGCGCCTCCGACATGAGCCCGCCGCGCCTTCTGGCCAAAGGGATACCCCCTTTTCCGATTCGGCCGGCTCACCCGCCCTAAAGCTTATTGTATGCCTTCGACCGGAAGTTATGCTATAATGGGCTTCGCTACTGAATGCCAGACTGAGGGGGCGGGGTCATGAAGATAGAAGTACCGGTCCTAAAGCTAGAGGATTCCCGCATTAGTCAAGGCCGGGATATGATCGTACAGGAAAGCACTCTCACCGTATACCTTAACGGCGAGGAGCTGGTGTCGCTTCTTTGCACCCCGCAGTACCAGGATGAACTGGCGGTCGGGTTCTTGGTTCTGCAAGGGCTCCTGAAACATCGGGAGGACCTGGTAGACGTCGAGGTAGATCAGGAGCGAGGCCTGGCGCGGGTTAGCGTGCGGGGCGACGCCCTTCCCCCCGGGCAAGCGGTATTTAAGCGGGTAATAGCCTCCAGTGGGGCGCGGGGGCTGTCCCCGCAACTCGGCCCCCATCTCGGGTCGGACCGCCTCCGAGATGCGGGTGCGCGTTACCGGGCCCGGTCACTGATGGCGCTGATGCACCGGTTCCTGGGTAGTTCGGAACTTTACCGGCATACTGCCGGAGTGCACAGCGCCGCCTTGGCTACGGCAGACGAGATGCTGGTCTTTCGTGAAGACATTGGCCGGCATAACGCCATAGACAAGATTGCCGGGCACTGCTTCCTGAGAGGTCTCCCTACCTCTAACAAGGTGCTGCTGACTACCGGGCGGGTGTCCTCGGAGATTCTGACCAAGGCCGCCCGGCTGGGAGTAGATTGTCTGGTTTCCCGGGCCGCTCCCACCAATGTGGCGGTTGCTTGGGCGGAGGAACTGGGCCTAACCCTGGTGGGTTTTGCCCGGGGTGATCGTTTGACGGTTTTTGCGCACCCGGAGCGGCTGGAAGGGCTGTCAGGAGCCTAAAGTTGAGTAAGGGCTACGCCCGACGATCCCTACTGTGGGGCTGGCGGTACCGGGTGCTCGCCTGAGTACGTTGGCACCTCGCCAGGCACCGAACTTGGCGAGGGCGAGCGCGCCAGGCGCTCACGAGGCCAAGGACGGCCGAAGCCGAGGAGCGCCACGGATGGCGCTTCCGAGGGAAGGCCGCCGGCGCAAGAAAGGCTGTGGGGCGGGAGAACCCGCCCCAAGTTGGTCTGGGCCGACGTCAAGAATCGGCCCGGTCTCTTGGCAACGGCTTAATGGAGCCGCACGTTTTCGCCGCCGTGGCGCCGCAACACCGAAGCCGCTTGATCGGCCCGGGGCACGTCGGAGCGGACCGAAACCAGGGTCTTGCCCTGGCGAACATCCTCTTCGTAGCGCCTGCCTTCCGCTTCGGGAATACCCCAGTCGATCAGGCTTCCCGCCAGCCCGCCGGTAGCGGCGCCGGAAAGGGCACCGGCGATGGGTCCTGCGGCAATAATCGGGCCCAGGCCGGGAATGGCCAGGGCGCCCGCTCCCAGGGCCAACCCGGCCAAGCCTCCCAGAACGCTGCCGGTAGTAGCCCCCTCGGCCAGGCTACCGCCTCGTCCCTGCCCCGCTTTATCGTCTTTGGCTACTATCGAGATCTCTTGGGAAAAACCCATATCTCTCAAGTCCCGCACCGCTGCCTCGGCCGCCTCCCGCGAGGAGAAGGCGCCAATAACCGTTCGGTCCAAACTTCTTCCCTCCTTTTAGCCAATGCTGTCCGGACCCGGGGTGAGCCGAACTCGGCCGGTCTTAGTATGCCCCCGGAGCGACAAGGCTAATGGGAACTTTTCGGGCGGCGCGCCAGCCAGCGCGCCATCGGCCCAGTAAAAGGTAGAGCCACCAGGGAGCACACCACGTTGAAAAGCAGGTGGGCGAGGGCCACCTGGCCGGCGGGAGAAGGGCTCAAACGGGCGATTACGGCCGCGAAGACCGGTACCACCGGCAGGAAGGCCAGGCCGCCCGCGCCGTTGAGCAACAGGTGGGCCAGGGCCACCCGACGGGCGGCAGAGTTCCCCCACCAAGCGGCCACCAGGGTATCGGTGCAGGTGCCCAGATTGGCCCCCAGGACCAGGGCTACGGCGGTAGGTAAACTTATCAAGCCCTGCTGGCTAAGGCCTACGGTGGCCGCGGTAAAGAGGGTGCTGCTTTGGATGATCGCCGTGGCCAGGGCGCCGACCGCGTAGGCCGAGGTTACGCCCGCGGCGCACCTTTCCAACCAACGCCGGAACCATTCGGAGCGAGTTAACGGAGCCAGGCCGAGGGGCAAAAGGTAGAGGGCGGTCAGAATCAAACCCAAACCGCCCAGGGCCAGAGCAAAGCGCCGGTAGCGGGGCGGAAGCACCAGGCCGGCCAGCGCCCCCCCGGCAGTTAGCCACAGTCCCAGACTGGCCAGATCCAGGGCCAGAAATTGCACCGTTAGGCAGGTACCTACGTTCGCCCCCAGCACCAGGCCTAAGGCGTTCTCCAGGGGCAGCAGCCCGGCGCCAACTAGGGCCACTGCGGCTATGGTTACGGCGCTGCTGCTGTGTACCAGGGCGCTGGCCAGGGCCCCGACTAACAATCCCTGCCAGGGGGTGGCGGTGGCCCGTAACAGGAGAGCCTCCAGGCGCCTGGCCCCGCCCAGGTAGGCGGGTGACATCAGGCGCAAACCGCCGAAGAAGAGCACTAACGCTACTCCTATCCAGAAGGGCCACCAGCCGGTGGCGCTTTGCATTGGGCTTGCCTCCCGGTTTCTATTTGCGCGGCAAACGAGCAGGCTTCTAGATTTTTACGATCCGGGGCGGAAGTTTAGGCCCGGACAAGAGGCCCTCCCACCCGGGGCGTCCGGGGGCGGGACCGGGAGGGATGGTACCAGGGCCTTAAGGTGGCCGAGCAGGAATCGGCGGCCATAGGGCGAAACAGTTTCAAGATCTCTTTCATTCGAATCGGGATCAGACGTAGAAGGTTGGGGGAAGGGGGTACCGCCCTGAGCGCCGGCCTGGCGGATTATCACGTACATCTTCTCGGCCACGGGGAAGGTAAACTCAGCCGGGATTATCTGGAGGAATTCGTGCGTCAGGCCCAGTGCCAGGGGTTGGAGGAACTGGGTTTGGCCGACCACGACGATTTCCTGGACCAGGTTCGGCTGCTGGTTTCCGGGCCGGCACGAGAATGGGTTTCTTCTTTGCCTGTGCGCGTGGGTTTGGAGATAAGTTACCGACCGGAGCGCTCCGGGGAAATCCGCCGCTTGGCTGGCGCCTACCGGTTCGACTATCTTATCGGGTCGGTGCACGATCTGGACGGGTGGCCCTTTGATCACCCGGATTATATCGACGGATACGCCGGACGGGACCCCGACCAGCTTTACCGCCAATACTTCTCCCTGGTGGTCGAGTTGGCCCGGAGCGGGCTGTTTGACGTGGTCGGACATTTAGACCTGATTAAGATCTTCGGTTGCCGCTGTCGAAAACCGGTAACCGAACTGGCTTCGGCAGCGCTGACGGCGGTAAAGGAGGCGGGGTTGGTAGTAGAGGTGAACACCGCCGGGCTTTTTAAGCCGGTGGGCGAGATCTATCCCGGCCCGGAATTGCTGCAGGCTTGCTACGATCTAGACCTCCCCATCACCTTCGGTTCCGATGCCCACCGACCGGAGGAGGTGGGCCGCAGCTTTAGTTACGCCGCGGAGCGGGCGCGCCGAGTAGGTTACCGCCGCTACGTGCAGTGGCGGGAACGCCGCCGCCTGCTGGTGCCGCTCTAAGCCGGGCGGAGAGCCTAGGGGCACTGGGGTAGCAGGGATTGCCGGAGTAAAGACGGGAGTAACGGCATGGCGCGGGGAGCCGGGATGACCGGTCCGGTCCGCATTGGGGTATAGGATATAGAAAGGAGACGGGAACTTGGGCGCCATAGTGGGGTTGCTGGTCGCCTCGTGGGTGGTGAGCCTTTCCGGGGCCCTCATGCCCGGTCCGCTGCTCACCGTGACCATTAACCAGAGTTTGCACCGGGGGGTATCGGCCGGTCCGCTGGTGGTGCTGGGGCACGCTCTACTGGAGCTGGCGTTGGTGTTAGTGCTGCTTTCCGGACTGCAGAGCCTATTGGCGGTTCCGCCGGTGGAAATGGGGCTTAGCCTGGCCGGCGGTGCGGTGTTGGGGTACATGAGTTGGGGTCTATTGGCGGTAGCCAGGAAAACTCCGCAGCCACTTCCCTGGGAGCGAACCGGGGAGGAGGGGAGAAGCCGGAGGCAGGCCGCCGGCCTGGCCCCGATTTGGGCCGGGATAGTTACCAGCGTAGTCAACCCGTACTGGGAACTTTGGTGGGTAAGTATCGGTGCGGCCATGCTGTTCCAAGCCCGAGGCGCGGGTGTTGCCGGCGTACTGGCCTTTTACCTCGGTCACATTCTGGGAGACCTGGGCTGGTATACGGCGGTGGCCGTGGCGGTGGTATTGGGGCGTCGCTGGCTGAACCGCCGCGCCTACTCGGTGCTGATGGCGGTCTGCGGACTATTCCTGGCGGCCTTCGCCCTCTATTTCTTGTACCACGGGCTAGAGGTTGGTCAGCGGCTGGGCGTCTGGTCCTGGTTCGGGCTTTCATAGGGGCGGGAAAACTTATCGGGGAAACCGAGGATATAAGGCGGGGGCCGGTCCTAGCGCCAGACCAGGATGAAGAGGAGGTGAGGACCCGACCGTCCTTTGGCGGTTTGGGTCGGGCGATGGCGAGAATACTGGCGGTGGCCGGCAAAGGGGGCACGGGCAAGACCACCTTTGTCGCCCTTACTTTGAGATACTTGCTGGAAAGGGGAGTAGAAGCCATTTTGGCGGTGGACGCCGATCCCAATGCCAATCTTAACGAGGCGCTGGGGCTTGAAGTTTCTACGGTGGTAGCCGACATCCTGGACGAGTGTAAGGACGGCAGTCGCGTCCCACCGGGTATGAGTAAGGATCGGTTTATAGAGTACCGGTTGCAACAGTCGCTGGTGGAGGGAGAGCGGCTCGACCTACTGGTGATGGGAGGGCCGCAGGGGCCGGGCTGCTACTGTTATCCCAACGATTTGCTCCGGCAGTACTTGGGGCGTCTGGCGGCCAACTACAATTTCCTGGTGGTAGATACCGAGGCGGGGTTAGAGCATCTCAGTCGCCGGACCATCCCTCGGGCCGATTTTCTGTTCGTGATAAGCGACGCCAGTGTCCGCGGGGTTCGCTCCGCCGGTCGCATCCGGGCGCTGGTGGAGCATCTTAAGACCCCTATCGATCGCCTGGGGCTCATCGTAACCAAGGCGCAGAACGGTCTGGAGGTGCTGGAGCCGGAGATAGCGGCCAGCGGGCTGGAGCTATGGGGGGTAATTCCCTGGGACGCGGAAATAGAGCGGCGTGACCTGGAGGGTGCTCCTCTTATCACCTTGCCCGCCCAATCGCCGGCGGTGCAGGCGGCAAACGCCGTTCTGGCCCGGCTTGGCCTGTAGGAGGTTAGGGCATAACGACTGCCCTCTAAGGAGATAACTAATTGAGAACGGGACAGGGGTAGGTGAGAAGCATGGGGCGGGTGGCGGAAATGGGTCGCTGCGCCGGCTGCGGCAAACTCTTTCACCGGCGCAAGCTTCAACCGGTACCCGATGCCTTTGAATTTCGGGCTTTATGCCCCACTTGCTACCGTCGCTATCAATGTCGGCAGTGGGGCTGCTGGTAGCTCTTAGTCGATCGTCCAATGGGGCACGTCTACCAGGGGGATCTCGGTTTCGGGTTCTTCCGGCGGAGCCAGATACCGGATAACCGCGATCTCATCACACTGGTGAAACTTGTCGCAGTAGATGCACTCCTTCCAGACCTTCTGAGGGAGTTTTTCTTTTTTGATAACCAGGAAACCGCACTTTTCAAAAAAGGCCTGGCTATAAGTAAGGGCAAAAACTCTGGCGACCCCCAACTGCCGAGCCTCTTCCACCAGGAACTCGACCAGGCCCCGGCCGATGCCCTGGCCGGCCCGGTCTCGCCGTACCGAAAGCGAGCGAATTTCGGCCAGATCATACCACAGAATATGCAGGCCACCGGTCGCCACTATGGGCCCGCCCGGAACCTCCTGGGCTACGGAAAAATCGCGCACGCTTTCGTACAAGTACATTAGGGGGCGTCGCAGCACCAACCCTTCCCGGGCGTAGCCGTTGATGAGTTGGTATATCTGGGGAACATCGGCCAGGGTGGCTTTGCGGTAAGCGATCATTTCTTTCCCCCCATTTCAGGTTCCCATTTTATCACGGTAAGCCCACGGCGTCCAGGAACGAACCGTTTAGCCCGGCCGAGCGCATAAAGCGTCTGAACGCCGGACCCGCATGTCCGGTGGTGTGAGAGGTAGGGGGTTAGTCGTCCCCTCCTACTTGATGTGCTTGTGATGCTGGTCGCTGAGGTGGCGGAGGCGGTGGATCCTGGCCGCCATGATACTATTATGATACTCTAAAGGAGAACGGGAGAAGAGACTAAAGAGCAGGTTAAGCAACTGATCAACGGTGAGCCCTGCCTGTTTCAGGAGGCTTTTAAGGGTTTTGGGCGGCGGTCCGTCCACTTATCCTCTTGGGGCGGGATGGCTCCGGGCTGGTCGGTGGGGTGACAATACGAACGGCGAACACCCCCTATTGTTGGCCAGCTCTTCCTTCCTGTATTCTCTCTGCCGCCGGGAGAAGCTAAGAGTAGTCGGCCCGGCGTACCCGAGCCGGCCAGAAAGATTCGTTCAAGGGAGGGCGGATCGAGGTGACCGCAGAAGAAACCTCTAAAGAGAAACAAGGCAGAATCCTGGTGCCCCAGGCCAAGGAGGAAATGGCGGAACTTAAAGAGCAAGTGGCTAGGGAACTGCACCTGGATGACCACATTGCGCGAAGGGGCTGGGAGAACCTCACCACCCGGGAAGTGGGCAAGATAGGCGGGGAGATGGTAAGGCGGCTGGTAAAGGAGGCGGAGAAGGACTTGGCTGCCAAGGGAACAAAACCGGCCTCTCCGGCAGGGAACTCCGGACTCGGCGACGAATTCACTCCCCGCCAGAACCAGTAAGTGGGGGCGGCAAGCTATAGACCGAAAACACCTCCTGGGCTTCGACATTGGCGGACGCTTCCTCAAGGCCGGAATGGTGCGCTCGGACGGCCGGCTGCTGCGGGAGCTTAGTTGGCCCACCCGGCTGGAGCAGGGCTGCCAAGGCGTGGTGCAGCAGGTCGGGATGGCCGCGGCCGAATTGCTTCGGTTGGAGGGCCGCAGGTGGGAGGAAGTGGCCGGCGTAGGGGTAGGAGTTCCGGGTACGGTGCGGCTGCCGGAAGGAGAGGTCCTATTTGCGCCCAATTTGGGGTGGACCGAAGTGCCCTTTCTGGCGGCGCTGCGCCGGGAGCTGCCGGTGCCGGTGGCGGTGGACAACGACGCCCACGTGGCCGCCCTGGGCGAGTACTGGGTGGGCGCCGGTCAAGGATACCGCACGGTATTAATGCTCACCCTGGGCACGGGAGTGGGTTCGGCCTTCCTGGTGGAGGGAAAGGTCCACCGGGGCCGCAGCGGCTTGGGGAGCGAGTTGGGGCACATGACCGTAGATCCCAACGGTCCGAGGTGCGGTTGCGGGAATCGGGGTTGCCTGGAAGCTTTCCTGGGCGCCGGGGCGTTGGAGGCCCGGGCCCGGGAACTGTTGAAGAGCGGCAAGCCCAGCCGGCTGGTTCCGGAAGGGGACTGGGGTATCAAGGAGGTCATGGCCCTGGCCGGAGAAGGCGATCCCGTGGCCGCGGAAGTGGTAGCGGGGCTGGTGGGGTACCTGGCCATGGGGCTAGCGAACGCGGTGGTGCTAGTGGATCCGGAGGTAATAATTATAGGAGGAGGAGTGGCGGCCGCCGCCGGAGTTTTCTTGGAAGAGCTGAGACGGGAGACGGCGCGGCGGGCCGCCTTCATGGGCTACCCTTCGCCCCTTATTGTTACGGCCGCCCTGGGTAATCGGGCGGGTATCTTGGGGGCTGCCTACTTGGTAAGCAGGGGAGCGGGGGAGGGGACTTGAGGCTTAAGGTCAAGCTTTTTGCTACCCTGCGTCGCTACGCCCCTCCGGCGGCACGGGACGGCGAGTTTACCCTGGAGGTGCCGCAGGAGAGGTTTACGGTGGCCGACCTTCTGCGTCTGGTGCGGTTGCCGGAGCAGGCGGTAGCGGTGGTCATGATCAACGGTATGGTGGCGCCCACCAGCTCTCCTTTAGAGGAGGGGGCGGAGATTAGCGTTTTTCCGCCCTTGGCCGGGGGGTAAGAAGGTGAAGGGCTGGCAGGGCCGGCTACTGCGGGTGGACCTGAGTTCCGGCAGGTCTCGGGAGGAGCCGCTGGCCGAAGAGCTGGTGGAACGGTTTTTGGGCGGTAGGGGGCTAGGGGTTTACTGGCTTTTTACCGAGGCCCGGGGAGTAGATCCTTTGGGACCGGAGAATATCCTGGTTTTCGCTACCGGGCCGCTAACCGGTACCTCCGCTCCGGGAGCGGGCAGGGTGACGGCGGTCACTCGTTCCCCCCTTACCGGAACGGTGTGCGACAGCAACGCCGGGGGAAGCCTTGGGGTGCGCCTGAAGCGGTGTGGCTACGACGCCTTGATAATTGGCGGTCGGGCGTCGCAACCTTCTTACCTGGTAATAACCCCGGAGGAAGTTCGCTTGGAGCCGGCCAACGGGTTATGGGGTCTTGAAGTGCCTCAGGCGGTGCGCCGGCTTAGAGAACGGTTGGGCGCCAGGTACGGCCTGGCGTTGATCGGTCCCGCCGGCGAGCAAAGGGTGCCTTACGCCGGGGTTTCCGTAGACGGCCACCGTCATTTCGGCCGGGGCGGGCTGGGTGCGGTGATGGGAAGCAAGAACCTCAAGGCGGTGGCGGTGGCAGGAAATATCGGGGTAGAGTTGGCCGACGGGGAAGCCTTTGCCGCCGTAGCCTACGAGGCGGAAAAGTTGCTGGCCGCCAATCCGGTAACCGCCCAGGCTCTACCCGAGTTCGGCACCGCCGTATTGGTGAACCTGGTTAATCAGGCCCGCAGTTTTCCGATACGTAATTTCCAGGATAGTTACTCCGAAACGGCCGAGGCCTTATCGGGTGAAAGGCTGCGGGCCCGGTTTTTCCGGCAACGCCGGGCCTGTTGGGGATGTGCCATCGGCTGCGGTCGGGTGGTGGAGCTGGCAGGCAGGCGACTGGCGGGGCCGGAGTACGAGAGCATCTGGGCCCTGGGGGCCAATTTGGGCATCGCCGACCTGGCCATGGTTATCCGGGCCAACGAGCTATGTAACCGCCTGGGCTTGGACACCATCTCTACCGGCGGCACTTTGGCCTGCGCCATGGAGCTTTCCTCGAGAGGCTTGGGTCCGCCGGATCTTTCTTTCGGGGATCATGAAGCCGTTTTGGCCGCCATACCCCGGATTGCCCGTCGGGAGGGGCCGGGAGAAGAATTGGCTCTGGGTTCGCGAGCCTTGGCGGCCCGGCGGGGCGCGCCGGAGCTGGCCATGCAGGTGAAGGGTCTGGAGTTACCGGCCTACGATCCGCGGGGGCTGCAGGGGCAGGGGTTGGGCTTTGCCACCTCCAACCGGGGTGGTTGCCACCTGCGGGCTAACATGCTGGGGCCCGAAGTGTTGGGGCTTCCCAAATTGGTCGATCGCCTGGAGACCGTAGGTAAGGCCGGGTTGGTCATTTATCTTCAGCATAATCACGCCGCCTTAGACTCTCTGGTGGTCTGCAAGTTCGCCGCCCTGGCGCTCGGGGAAGAACATTACGGGCGCTTGTTGCGGGCGGCCACGGGAATGGACTGGCGGGCTCAGGACCTTCAGGTGGTGGGAGAAAGGATTTGGAACTTGGAAAGAGTCTATAATCTCACCGCGGGTCTGGGACCGGAGGCGGACACCCTGCCGTCCCGGTTCTTGCTCGAGCCGGCTCGGGGCCGGGCGGTAGAGTTGTCGGCGATGTTGCGGGAGTACTACCGCTTCCGGAATTGGGGGGCCAACGGTTGGCCCGAGCCGAACAAGTTGCGAAAACTGGGTTTGGAGGAACTGCTGGCGGGGCGGGGAGGGCAAAGGTGCTAGGGGAATTCCAACGCGTGGGCCGGGACTTGTTTCTGACCGGTCTGGTGAGTTCGCACGCCGGCAATCTCAGCGTGCGACTGGGAGACCGCATCGTCATTACCCGGAGAGGGGCCAGACTGGGTCACCTGCGCCGGCACGACCTGGTGGAGACGGGACTATATGAGGACGACAGCGGCATTGCGCTGGCCTCTTCTGAAATTCGGGTCCACCGGGCCATATATCAGGAAACCAGCGCCCTGGCCGTGGTGCATGCCCACCCTCCTTTTACCGTGACTCTTTCCCTTACCCGGGAAGCAGTGGTTCCGGTAGATTCCGAGGCCTCGTACCTCCTGCACCGGGTGCCGGTGCTGAGCGCGGAGAAGACCATTGGCTCTGCCGAGGTGGCGGCGCTGGTAGCGCCGGCCTTGCGGGATTACAAGATCGTGATTCTTCGCGGGCACGGTACCTTTGCCGTAGGGCAGTTCTTGGAGGAGGCCCTGCAGTGGACTACCTGCCTGGAGGCGGCCAGCAAGGTCCTGTACTTGCTGGAGCTTTCCGGCCAGGAGAGGCGAGAGTACCGGCAAGGGGTTAAGAGCTACGAGCGGTGGTGATGGCAATGACTTCTCGCTTCTTGCCGGCGGCAGAAAGGCTTAGGCCCCGGATCATCGCCTGGCGGCGCCGCATTCACCAGCACCCGGAGTTGGGATTTCAGGAGTGGGAAACCGCCCGGCTGGTGGCCGAGGCGCTACGAGAAGTCGGGTTGGAGGTGCAGACCGGAATTGCCGGCACCGGGGTAGTAGGGGTGCTTTGGGGCCGCCGCCGTGGCACCGGCATCGCGCTGCGGGCGGACATGGACGCCCTGCCCCTTACCGAGAAGACGGGTCTGCCCTTTGCCTCCCAGCGGCCCGGACTGATGCACGCCTGCGGTCACGACGCGCACGTGGCTATGGTCTTGGGAGCGGCCTATCTCTTGGCCGAGGTACGGCAGGAGTTGGCGGGTACGGTGAAGTTGATCTTCCAACCCTGCGAGGAAACGCCGCCGGGCGGAGCTTTGGCCATGTTGAGGGCGGGAGCTCTGTCTAACCCGGGGGTGAACGCCGTGGTGGGGCTACACGTCAACCCGCACCTGCCGGTAGGTACGGTGGGGCTTAAAGAGGGGGTAGGAATGGCGGCGGTAGACACTTTCACGCTCACCGTCCGGGGAAAAGGGGGTCACAGTTCCTCTCCCCACCTGGCAGTGGACGCCATAGTGGTGGCCGCTCACGCCGTGCTGGCCTTGCGCAGCCTGCCCGGACACCTCATCAATCCTCTGGATCCGGTGGTGGTAAGCGTGGGGACGATCCACGGCGGCACCAAGAGTAACATCGTGGCCGAAGAGGTAGTGCTGACCGGTACCGTGCGCACGCTGTCCGAGGAAGTGCGACGCAAGGTTCCCCAACTCATGCGGCGCCTTTTGAACGGAGTGGTTAAGGCCTACGACGCCTCCTACGAGCTGGATTATCAGGAAGGGTATCCGCTTTTGATAAACGACGCGGAGCTGCTGGCCCTGGTCGAGCGCTCCTGCCACAAGGTGGTAGGTAGCGAGCATACCCTGCGGCTTCCCATGCCCGCCATGGGCAGCGAGGATTTTGCCTATTTCGCCCAGGTGCGGCCGGCGGTACATTTTGACCTGGGGGTGGGTAAACCCGGCGGCCCCAACTACCCCTGGCACCACCCTTGCTTTGACTTGGACGAAAATGCTCTCCCCCTGGGTGCGGCCCTGTTGGCCCAAATTTGTTGGGACTACCTCCAGGAAGAAGGCTAAAGCATGGGTTCTCTAATTGTATCCGGCATCGGCAGCCTGCCCTTTACGGAGGCGGGCCCGGCCCTAGAGCTAATCGAACATTATCTGCCCGCGGCTCCCCATTGGCCGCAGTTGCCGCGAAGGAGCCGGAAGGAGTTCTTTACCCATCAGTTTCTGGGTCTACTGGTAGAGTTAGGGCTTTTGCTGGAAGGCGGCAAGGGCTGGTATTTTCCATTAGATTCCCTCAGTTGGGTGGAGGGGCTAACCACCTTCTACGAGCTTTACCTGGCCGCGGAGGCGGGGCAGGAGGAGGCCCGGGAGCGGTTTGCGCCTTCGGAGGAGGCCGCGGTCGGTTTTTATGCTTTCTTGGCCGCTCTTGGCGCCGGTGGCTTCCCGAGGGCGGAATGGGTCAAGGGCCAGATCGCGGGACCGGTATCCGTAGGGCTGAACCTGTTTGATCCGGAGGGTCGGCCGGCCTACTATCATCCCCAGTTGCGAGACCTGTTGGTCAAGAGCCTGGCCCAGGGAGCCTCCTGGCAGGCCCGAAAGTTGGCCCGCGAATGCGGGCGACCGGTAGCCATATTTGTGGACGATCCCGCGGTGGGCTCCTGGGGGACTTCGCTCTACGTGGGGTTGGAACGGGAAATGATTGTTTCTGACCTGGCCCATATCGCCGCGGCCGTGCGGGAGGCGGGCGCCTTGGCGGGCGTACACTGCTGCGCCGGCGTAGATTGGTCTATTCCTCTGGCGGCGGGCTTTGACTTGTTGAGCTTTGACGCCTACGGGTACTTTGAACAACTTCTACCCTACGCTTCGGAGTTGGCCGGCTTTCTGAACCGAGGGGGTATTCTGGCCTGGGGACTGGCTCCTACTTCTCCCCAAGCCTGGTCGGAAACCCCGGAGTCCTTGCGCCGGCGGTGGCAACGTCAGGTGAGAAACCTGGAGGAAAGGGGAGTTTCCGGCGAGCTTCTGCGTCGGCAGTTGTGGCTTACTCCGAGTTGCGGAGTAGGACTGTTGGAACCCGACCTGGCCACCCACATCTATGCGCTGGCGGCGGCGAGCGCTCGAGAACTGAGCCGGGTAATTGAGGAAGGAGGAGACTGACCAATCTCCCACCTTCTCTCAGGCGAGCACCCGGTACCGCCAGCCAACCGGAAGTGGGCTAATCTTAGAGGACGGGTTAGGGCCTGAAGGTCGGAGCTGATTCGAGCGGACGGCCGCCAAAGCGGCGGCAGAGAGGGGGCGCTGAAATCGGCGCTCTTTTAATTTTTTGTCTTCTCCCGGCAGGAATGCCTCCCGCGGCGTTGAATATAAGTGGAGGATAGTGGAGCAAAGTGGTGAAGAGGGGCGGGACCGGGTGTTCCTGGGGGAGTTCCAGCACAACCTGGACGAGAAGGGCCGGCTGATCATTCCCGCCCGGCTGCGGGAGGGTTTGGGGTCGCGGTTTGTCATGACCAAAGGGCTGGACCGCTGCCTTTTTCTTTACCCTCTGGGAGAGTGGAACAGCCTGGAAGAGAAGTTGAAGGCCCTGCCCTTCGTTAACCCGGAAGCCAGGGCTTTCGTGCGCCTCTTCTTCGCCGGCGCGGCGGAGGGCGAGTTCGACCGGCAGGGGAGGGTGCTAATCCCTCCGTCCTTACGGGAGTATGCGGCTCTGGAGCGGGAGGCCACGGTTATAGGCGTGTCCACTCGGGTGGAGATATGGAACACCAGGCTCTGGCAAGAATACACCCGAAAGGCGCAGGCAGACTATGAGTCTTTGGCCGAGAAGTTGGGGGCCCTGTGACTTGACCGAACGCGGGCATGTGCCGGTACTGTTAGAGGCGGTGGTGCAAGCCTTAGATCCGCGCCCTGCGGGAGTCTACGTGGACGCCACCGTGGGGGCGGGCGGGCACAGCCGGGCGATACTGGAGCGATTAGGGCCCGAGGGGAAACTGATCGGTCTGGATCGCGATTCCCAGGCACTGGCGCTGGCAACTGAAAGGCTGGCGGCTTTTTCCGGCCGGGTGGTTCTGGTTCAGGCGGACTTCCGGGATCTGGCCCGGGTGGTCCGGGAAGCGGGAGCGGACCAGGTGGATGGGGTCCTTTTCGATCTGGGGGTTTCCAGCCTGCAACTGGATACTGCGGAAAGAGGGTTTAGTTACTGGCAGGAGGCACCGCTGGATATGCGCCTGGACCCCACCCGAGGGATAACCGCAGCCGAGCTGGTAAACCGCAGCTCCCGGGAGGAATTGGCCCGCCTTATTGCCCGGTACGGGGAGGAACGCTGGGCCGGACGCATCGCCGAGGCCATTGTCCGCCACCGTCGCCGGCAACCCATTCGCACCACCACCCAACTGGCGGCGGTGGTAAAGGAGGCCATTCCCGCCTCCGCCCGGCGTCACGGACCCCATCCCGCCCGCAGAACGTTTCAGGCCCTGCGAATTGCCGTCAACCAGGAATTGGAGAGCCTGGAACGAGGGCTGGCCCAGGCGCTGGAAATTCTCCGGCCCGGGGGGCGACTGGTCGTGATCTCATTTCATTCCCTAGAGGATCGCACGGTCAAGACCTTCTTCCGGAATCAGAGCCAGGGGTGCACCTGTCCCCCGTCGTTGCCCGCCTGCGTATGCGGTCGCCGGCCGGTCCTCAAGGTGCTCACCCGAAGCGCCATCCGCCCCACTCCCGAGGAAGTAGCCCGCAACCCCAGGGCGCGCAGCGCCCGCCTGCGGGCGGCGGAAAAACTAGGTTCTAGCGGAGGGTTGGCATGAGTAACTTGGTAGTAGCGCCGGTTCCCGGGCCGGAAGCCCCGGCTGCCTATGAAGCTCCGGTCCGTACCCATGCCCGGCTTCGACCCGGAACGAAGCTTAAGGGCTTTGGCCTGGTATTGGTGGCCCTGGTATTCCTTTCCGGGGTGGCGGTGGTGGCCCAAACCGCCAGGCTGAATGCCCTGGGTTACCGGCTGGCCGAACTCCGGAGCGAGGTCAATGCCCTGGAGCGGGCCAACCAGCGTCTGGAGCTGGAGGTAGCCGAGCTTAGGGCCCCCGCCCGCCTGGCCCGGGTGGCCGAATCTCATCTGGGCTTGGTGGAGCCCGACCCGACCCACGTCCGGACGCTACCCGCTGCTCGGGTGGCCCAGGCCGAGGCCGAACTGGGCCTCTTGCCGGGAGCGAACCTGGAGGCGGGCCGGGAGCGGTCGGCGGGGTGGGAAAAGTGGAGCCGGGCGCTGGCTCATTGGCTGGAAGCGCGGGCGGGAGGCACCGAGAAGATCGCCGGTAATTAGGCGGGGGAAGCAGGCCGTGACCAGTAACCTGGTAGTGCGGCGACGCATAGTGGCCTTGTTTTTTATCTTTTGCCTGGGGCTATTGTTGGTATGCGCCCGGCTGGCCTGGATACAGTTAGTACGGGGCGCGGAACTGGAAGCCAAGGCCTCGGAGTTGCGCCTGCGTAAGGTGGTGATTCCCGCCCGGCGAGGAAAGATACTTGATCGCCAGTTGCGGGAGTTGGCCATCAGTGTCAGTGCTCCTACGGTGGTGGCCTTCCCCCCGGAAGTTAAGGCTTCCGGCCGGGAGGGGGAGATCGCCGCCAAATTGGCGGGGGTGCTGGGTATGCCTCAGGAGGAAGTCTTACGGCGCATCACGGTCAACGCCGCCTATGCCTACGTCCGGCGGCGGGTGGAGTTCGGGCAGGCGGACCAGATTGCCAGGTTGGAGCTGCCCGGGATTGAGGTCATTGAAGAGAACCAGCGTTACTACCCCCATGGCACGCTTGCCGCCAACGTGCTGGGCTTCGCCGGCATCGATAACCAGGGACTGGAGGGCTTGGAGTACCGGTACGACCGTCAGTTGCGCGGACAGGACGGCGCCTTGCGGGTAGAGGCCGACGCTGTAGGCCGGGAGATACCCCAGGCTACCCATGCATACGAGCCACCCCAGGACGGCCTTAACCTGGTGTTGACCATTGACAGCACCATACAGTACTTGGCGGAGCGGGAGCTAGACTTGTTGATGCAAAGCCCCACCGCTCCGACCCGGGCGGCAATCATTGTCAGCGACCCCCGGACCGGCGAGATCCTGGCCATGGCTTCCCGGCCGAGTTTTGATCCCAACCGGTATGGGAGCTTTCCTTCCGCCACTTGGCGCAACCCCAACGTGAGCGATACTTACGAGCCCGGGTCTACCTTCAAAATTGTCACCGCCGCCGCGGCGCTGGAAGAAGGCGTGACCCGGGAAACCGAGAGATTCTATTGTCCGGGATATGTTTTGGTAGGTGGCCGGCGGGTTCGGTGTTGGCGGTATCCTCAGGGACACGGCAGCGAGACCTTGACGGAAGGGGTTAAGAACTCCTGTAACCCGGTTTTCGTTTCTTTGGGACTAAGGCTGTACGAGCGTCACCCGACCCGGTTCTACGACTACATCCGGGCGTTTGGTTTCGGCGCCCGCACCGGGATCGATACCACCGGCGAGGCGCTGGGCCAGCTCATACCCCAAGAGAATTTACGGGAGATCCAGGTGGCGGCCATATCTATAGGTCAGTCCATTGCCGTGACCCCCATCCAGATGGTGGCGGCGGTGGGGGCGGTGGCCAACGGCGGACTGTGGGTGCGGCCCCATCTGGTCCGGGAGATCCGGGACGGTAACGGGCAGACGGTCCAGCGTTTCGATCCCGAACCGGTGCGGCGGGTAATCTCCGCCCAAACCGCCGCCCGGCTGGGGGCGCTTTTGGAAGAGGTGGTGCGAGACGGAACCGGACGCAATGCCTTTATCCCGGGCTACCGGGTGGCGGGCAAGACCGGAACCGCCCAGAAGCCCGGGCCGGGAGGGTATCTGCCGGACAAGTACGTGGCCTCTTTTATCGGCTACGCTCCGGCGGACAATCCCCGGGTGCTGGCGCTGGTGATCGTAGATGAACCTCAGGGCTACCCCTATTTCGGCGGCACCGTAGCCGCGCCGGTGTTCCAGCGTCTGGTGGAAGCCGTACTCCGCTATTTGGGAGTGCCCAAAAGCGAGGCGGCGGAGCAAGAAAAGGAGGGCCTTCCGGTGCGGGTGCCGTCGGTGATAGCCCTGCCGGTAGATGAGGCGGTAGCTCTGGTAAGGGCGGCCGGTCTGGAGGCCAAAGTTACCGGAGGCGGTAAGCAGGTACGGGAGCAGGTGCCGGCCGGGGGAGCCACGGTGGAGCGCGGCGCCAGGATCCTACTGGAAACCGAAGGCGGAGCTGGGGTGTTGGTGCCCGATCTGACCGGGTTGAGCTACAGTCAGGCCCTCAACCGCCTCCGTACCGTGGGGCTGCAGCTTGAAGTTCAGGGTAGCGGTCAGGTGACGGAGCAGGATCCGGTGCCCTACACCGAGGTTCCGGAAGGGACGCGGGTTCGGGTCAAGCTTCAGGAGGCGGAGACGGCCGCCACCCTCGCCCCCTAGGTAGCGGTGCCGCGAAACTAGGGCCCGTTCCTGGCCGGGTATCTGACGAATCCCCTCTTGGAGTTGACCGGAGCCTACCGGGTGCCTTGCCCAAGTATCTGGGCAACTCGCCGGGCACCGAACTCGGCGAGGCTAGGGCGAAGGCGGGCACCGGTGTCGCTTTACGAAGCTTCGGGCCTGGGTTAGAATCAAGGGGAACGGTTTATAATGTAGGAAGAACCTGCATTGTGGACCAGGAAAAGGCAGGTAAGGATCATGAAACGCCTATTCGAGCTCCTTTGGGCCACTTCGGTTAACGCCAGCGGGGGCGACCTTGAAGTACCGATCCACGGAATATTTTACGATTCCCGAAAGGTAAAGCCGGGGGGCCTGTTCGTGGCCATACCCGGCCTGCGTACCGACGGCCACCGCTTCCTGAACGACGCCTTGGCCCGAGGGGCGGCGGCAGTAGTAGTAGAGAAAAGGGAAAGCGTGCCGCCGGGCGTCACCTGGGTGCAGGTACCCAATTGTCGCCAGGCGCTGGGGGATCTGGCCGCGGCTTTCTTCGACTACCCGGCGCGGAGCCTGCGCCTGTACGGGGTGACCGGCACCAACGGCAAGACCACTACCACCTTCCTGATTCGGGCGGTGTTAGAGGCCGGCGGCGCCCGGTGCGGCCTGGTAGGCACGGTAGGGGTGCGCATGGGGCAACAGTGGCTTCCCGCCGAGCGCACTACTCCCGAGGCCAGCGATCTGCAGGAAGTGCTGGCCCGGATGCGGGAAGCGGGTCTGGGCGCGGCGGTCATGGAAGTTTCCTCCCACGCCTTGGAGCTAGAACGCGTTCGTGGATGCGGATTCGACGTGGGGGTGTTCACCAACCTCACTCCCGATCATCTGGACTTTCATCCCGATCTAGAGAGTTATCTTGCGGCCAAGGCGCGGCTTTTCCGCCTGTTGGACCCGGAGCGCCCGGGCCGGCAGTACGCCGTGCTTAATGCCGACGATCCGGCCAGCGCCGAGTTGGCCGCGGTTACTCGGGTGCCGGTGGTCACCTACGGGCTGGGGGAGGAAGCCCGGGTGCGGGGGGAGAACCTCGAACTGGCCCCTGAGGGGGCCAACTTCGAGGTCTTGTGGCCGGGGGGACGCACGCGGGTTAGGCTTAAGCTTACCGGCCGTTTTAACGTCTACAACGCCTTGGCCGCTTGGGCCGTGGGCTGGCAGGAGGAAATGCCGCCGGAGCTAATAAGCTCTGCCCTGGCCGGAGTATCCGGTGTGCCGGGCCGATTTGAGCGGGTGGAAGCGGGCCAGGATTTCACCGTGCTGGTGGACTACGCCCATACGCCCGACGGCCTGGCTAAGGTATTGGAGGCTGCCCGGGCGCTTACCCGGGGCCGGTTGATCCTGGTTTTCGGCTGCGGCGGCGATCGGGACCGTAGCAAGCGGCCCCAGATGGGGGCCATCGCCGCGAGGAATAGCGATCTTACGGTAATTACCTCCGACAACCCTCGCAGCGAGGACCCGGGTAGGATTATCGAAGAGATCCTCTCCGGCTTCCTCCCGCTGCGTCGGAATAACTACTGGGTAGAGCCCGACCGGTACCGCGCCATTGCCCTGGCTTTGAGTTTGGCCGGCCGGGACGACCTGGTACTGATTGCCGGCAAGGGGCACGAAACCTACCAGATCATAGGGGATAAGGTTCTGCCTTTCGACGACCGGGAGGTAGTCAGGGCGATACTGAGCGGGAGGAGTCATGCAACCGGTTGCAATCGCTGACCTGCGGCGGGTTATAGGTGCCCATCTAATAGTCGGGTCGGAGGAGCGCCCGGTGCTGGGGATAGCCACCGATAGCCGAAACTTGCGGCCGGGAGAACTTTTCTTTGCCCTACCCGGTCGGCGCTTCGACGGTCACGACTTTGTGGCCGAGGCCCTGCAGCGGGGAGCGGCAGGCGCGGTGGTTTCCCGGCTGACCTCCGGGGCCCTCCCGCCGGGTGACTACTGTCTGCTTCTGGTAGAGGATACACTTGCGGCCCTGCAGCAGTGGGCCCGCGCTTACCGGTTGCGTTTTCCCGTCCTGACGGTGGGCATTACCGGTAGCACTGGTAAGACCACCACCAAGGACTTGGTCGCCCAGGTGCTGAGCACCCGCTGGCCCACCGTGGCCACTCGGGGCAATTTTAATAACGAGATAGGCCTGCCGCTGACTCTGTTGGAGCTTGGTCCCGAGCACGGCGCCCTGGTGGTGGAGATGGGCATGCGCGGACCGGGGGAAATCGCTTTTCTCTGTTCGCTGGCGGTGCCCCAGTACGGGATTATCACCAACATCGGTCCGGCGCATATAGAGCGGCTGGGTTCCCTGGAGAATATCGCTGCGGCCAAGGGGGAGTTGTTGGCCGGGCTGGGAAATGAGGGCTTGGCGGTGCTCAATTACGACGACCTCTACTGCCGGTCCCTGGGAGAACGGTACCCCTGCCGGGTATGCTACTTCGGCCTGGGAGAAGGAGCCGAGGTCCGCGCCGAGCAGATTGAGGTTACCCCCCAGGGCTACCGTTTCCAGGTTCGAATGGCCGGCCGGACCCAGCCGGTTTCCCTGCCCCTTTGGGGCCGGCATAACGTGCTTAACGCCTTGGCGGCCCTGGCCCTGGGGCAGGCGGTGGGACTGGAGCCGGAAGTCATGGCCGAGGCCTTATCCCGGGCGCGCATCAGCGGAATGCGGTTGGAGCCTGTGCCCGGCTGGGGTGGAAGCCTTATCCTGAACGACGCGTACAACGCCAATCCCGCCTCGGTGCGCAGTGCCCTAGAGGTCCTGGCCGAGCGCCGCCGGGGGCGGGCGATTGCGGTGTTGGGGGACATGTTGGAACTGGGGGACTACGGCCCGGTGGCCCACCGGGAGGTCGGCCGTACGTGTGCCCGGTTGGGAATCGACCTCTTGGTCACGGTGGGAGAGGCGGCCCGGGAGATCGCCGCCGGCGCCCTGGCGGGGGGAATGGCTCCCGAGCGCGTACACCTCTTCGCTTCGCCGGAACCGGCGGCAGACTTTTTGCGGTCCCATCTGCGGGAGGGAGATCTGGTGCTGGTTAAAGCTTCGCGGGCCCTGGGCCTGGAAAGCCTGGTTCGGGCGCTGCAGACCGAGCCATGAGCCTGGTTTGGGCCTTCCTCACCGCCCTGGCGGTCAGTCTCGCTCTGGGTCCGCTGCTGATACCCGCGCTGCGCCGGCTCAAGGTGCAGCAAACGGTGCGCGACGACGGCCCGGCGCGCCACCTGGCCAAGGCCGGGACTCCCACCATGGGCGGACTGATATTCCTGCCGGCCTGGGTTCTGGCTACCTGGGCCTGGGCAGGCTGGAGCCTTCCGGTTTTCCTGGTGCTGGTGGGAGGGTTGGGTTTTGCCCTTCTGGGTTTTGCCGACGACTACCTTAAAGTGTGCCGCCGCCGCTCCTTGGGTCTACGGGCCCGCCAAAAGTTTCTGGGACAGGTGGTTTTAAGCCTCAGCCTGGCGGTGGTAGCGGTGGTGTATTTGGGACGGGGAACCACGGTGGAATGGTTTCCCGTACCCGGCGAATGGGATTTGGGCCCGGGCTATTATGCCTTTGCGCTGCTGGTAATGGTGGCCAGCAGCAACGCGGTTAACCTCACCGACGGGTTGGACGGGCTGGCGGCGGGGATTGCGGTGCTGGCCGGCGCCGCCTACGCGGTAATCGCTACTTGGTTGGGCTATGCCGATCTGGCGGTGGCCGCAGCCGCGCTGGCCGGTTCTTGTGCCGGTTTTCTGGCCTTTAACCGTTATCCCGCACGGGTGTTCATGGGTGATACCGGTGCCCTGGGTATCGGCGCCATTTTCGGCGCTTTGTCCGTTCTGACGCGCACCGAGATACTTTGGGTGCTGGTGGGCGGGGTTTACGTCTGGGAGACGCTTACGGTCCTCCTGCAGGTCGTGGCCTTCAAACTGAGCCGCCGGCGCCTGTGGCGGATGAGCCCCTACCATCACCACCTGGAGCTTAAAGGCTGGTCGGAAGTCAAGGTGGTGGCCGCGCTATGGCTGGCGGCGGCGGTATTGGCCGGCGCCGGGGTATTGCTGAGCATGTTCAAAATTCGGGAGGCGGGACTATGAGCGCTACCAGCGAATGGTTAGGCCGCCGGGTATTGGTGGTGGGCGCGGGCCGGAGCGGCCGGGCCGCGGCCGAAGTGTTGGCCTCTCTGGGAGCGGCCGTTACCCTTACCGACCTCAAACCCGCCTCGGCCCTGACTTTGGGAGGTTTGTCCCCCCGAGTAAGGGTGGTGGCGGGCGGTTATCCGGTGGTATCCCGGGAGGAGTTCGACCTGTTGATCGTAAGTCCCGGGGTGCCTCTGAGTGAGCCACCCCTAGTGCAGGCGAGGACAGAAGGCCTGCCGGTGTGGAGCGAAATAGAGTTGGCCTACCGCCTGTCGCGCCAGCCGGTACTGGCGGTTACCGGCACCAACGGCAAGACCACCACTACCGCCTTATTGGGCCAGATGTTTCGCGACGCCGGACGGGTAACGGTGGTGGCGGGGAACATCGGTCTGCCGCTGGTGGGCGAAGTGGTGAAGGCGCCGGAAGAAGCGGTAATCGTGGCCGAGGTGAGCAGCTTTCAACTGGAAACCACGATTACTTTCGCCCCCCGGGTGGCTGTGATCCTCAATATTACCCCGGATCACCTGGATCGCCACCCGGACCTGGAGAGCTACCGAGAGGCCAAGGCCCGGATCTTCCGGCGCCAGGGACCGCAGGACTGGACGGTGCTGAACTTCGACGATCCCCTGGTGCGCAGCCTGGGGGCGGAGACTCCTGCGCGGGTGCTGTATTTCAGCACCCGCACCGAACTGGGAGAGGGCGCCTTCTTGTCCGGAGGCTGGATCGTCCTGGCCCGGGCAGGGGAGCGGGTTCGGCTGCTGCCGGTATCCGAGTTGTCCCTATTGGGCCGGCATAACTGGGAGAACTGCCTGGCCGCCGCCGCGGCCGCCTGGGCGTTCGGCCTGCCGCCGGAGGGTGTGGCCCACACCTTGCGCACTTTCCCCGGAGTACCCCACCGGCTGGAGCCGGTGGCGGAGGTGGACGGGGTGGCCTACTACAACGACTCTAAGGCCACCAATCCGGACGCGGCCATCAAGGCCCTGGAGGCCTTCGAGCGGCCGATCATCCTGATTGCCGGCGGACGCAACAAGGGGGCTTCGTTTGCCGAACTGGCGGAAAAGATGGTGGGCAGGGTAAGACACCTGATACTGCTGGGAGAAGCGGCGCCACTTATAGAGGCGGCCGCACGGGCGGCCGGGTTGGAGGAGATTTCCCGGGTGCCGGGCCTAGAAGCGGCGGTGGCCCGGGCGCGGGACGTGGCCCGGCCGGGAGAAGTAGTACTGCTCAGCCCCGCCTGTGCCAGTTGGGATATGTTCACCAACTACGAAGAACGCGGGGAGCTTTTTAAGCAGCAGGTGCGGGCTTTAGCCGGGGACGGGGAGGTGCGGGCGGTTGCGCCGGCAGGCACCTGATTTCTTTCTTTTTCTGGCCGCGGTGGCGTTAACCGCCGTAGGGGTGGTGATGGTCTTTAGCTCCACTACTTACGCCGCCCTTCTCAGCCATCACGACCCCTTCTTTTACCTGAAGCGCCAGGGCATGTGGGCGTTAATCGCCTTGGCGGCCATGCTTTTTGCGGGGCGCCTGGATTATTTCCGGCTGGAGCGCTGGGCCAACAGCTTTCTCTTATTCAGCTTCTTCCTGTTGGGCTTGGTGCTGGCTACCGGGCTGGCCAGCAAGGGGGCGGTCCGGTGGTTGGGGGTGGGGTCGGTTACTTTTCAACCCTCGGAGTTGGTGAAGCTGGCCCTGGTGTTTTATCTGGCCCGCAGCCTTAGCCGCAAGCAGGACCGGCTGGCTTCTTTTCGGCAGGGCCTCTTGCCGCCGCTGATAATGCTGGGAGTAGCGGCCGGACTGATCCTGGCCCAGCCCGATCTGGGCACGGCGATCATCCTGGCCGGGACTACCTACCTCATGTTTTTTGCCGCCGGGGCCCGGCCGGCACATCTGGCCCTGTTGGCCGCACTGGGCCTGGTTGCCGCCCTGGTGGCCATTGTAGGGGAAGAATACCGGATGGAGCGGCTCTTGGCCTTCCTAAATCCGGAGGCCGATCCCAGCGATACTGGATTCCAGACCATTCAATCCCTACTGGCCTTAGGTTCGGGCAGACTTTTCGGCGTGGGTTTGGGTTTTAGCCGGCAGAAATTCCTTTACGTTCCCGAGCGCCACACCGATTTCATCTTTGCCATTTTGGGTGAAGAGTTGGGTTTCGTGGGTTGCCTGGCGGTACTGTTGTTGCTATTCCTCCTAATTTGGCGGGGTATGCGGGCCGCCCTTTTGGCCCCGGACAACTTCGGGCGCTTGTTGGCCTGCGGCCTTACCTCCATGCTGGCCTTTCAGGCCCTTATAAACTTGGGAGTAGTGACCGGCACTCTACCGGTCACCGGAATTACCCTGCCGTTCCTAAGCTACGGAGGGTCGTCCTTATTGGTGAGCATGGTGGCGGTAGGGGTGCTCCTGAACATCTCCCGCTACAGCCTGGCCGAGGGTTGAACATCGAGGGGGTAAGAGCGCTTGCGGGTGGTACTGACCGGAGGAGGCACCGGAGGACACATCTATCCTGCCTTGGCCCTGGCCGCCGAATTGCGGTCCCGAGGAGTGCAGGATTTGCTGTACGTGGGTACGGCCGAGGGCCTGGAAGCGCGGCTGGTCCCGGCCGCCGGTATTCCCTTGGTTACGGTTAAAGCCCGAAAGTATTCTCGTCAGCACCCGGCTCAGGCACTGGGGGCGGCCGCCGGTCTGGCCTTCGGTCTCGGACAGGCCTTTCGGCTGCTGCGATGCTTTCGCCCTCAAGTGGTAGTGGGAACCGGCGGCTACGTCTGCGCGCCGGTGGTACTGGCCGCTTCTTTGAGCGGCTTCCCTACGGTGCTGCACGAGCAGAACGCCTTCCCGGGGCTGGCCAACCGGTTTCTGGCCTCTTTTGTCAGCGCCGTGTGCACCACCTTTGCCGAGTCCGAGACCCGATTCCCTCCCGGGACCCGTGTATGCCACACCGGCCTGCCTATCCGGCCGGAGGTTCTCACTGTTACTCGGGAAGAAGCAATGGCCAAGCTGGGTCTGGACCCCAACAAGAAAACGGTACTGGCCGTGGGGGGAAGCCTGGGCGCCAGGAGAATCAACGAAGCCATGCTGGCGCTACACCGATACTGGCAAGGTAGTACCGAGGTACAGATAGTTCATGTGACCGGCGAGGCGGACTTCCGGGCCTTTCAGGGGCGACTGCGGGCGGCGGGTATAGATCCGGGTAGAAGTGGCAATATTACCATCGTCTCCTATCTTCACCAAATGCCCCAGGCCCTGGCTGCGGCCGATGTAGTGGTGGCCCGGGCCGGGGCCACCTTCTTGGCCGAACTCACCGCTCGGGGGGTAGCGGCGGTATTAATACCCTATCCCTACGCAGCGGAGAATCACCAGGAGTATAACGCCCGGGCCCTGCTCCGGGCAGGAGGGTGCGAACTGATTCTGGACCGAGACCTTACCCCGGCGGCGCTGCTGGAGAAGGTGAGGCATCTCTTAGTGGATGACCGGCGGCGGGAAGAGATGGCCGCTCGCGCCCGCGCCCTGGGAAGACCCCGGGCGGCGGAGAAGATCGCGGACCTGCTCTGGGAGTTGGCGGGGTAAGTTTTCTCGGCCCGGTAAGGCCGAGGCACACCGTTGCCCGCGCCAGCATAGTATGATCATCGTCGGAGGGCCCGGCATCTTGGAGGAGATGATAGCCATTAGCGACCGGGCAAGAAAAATTCACTTTATCGGAATCGGCGGCAGCGGCATGAGCGGCCTGGCCAAGGTGGCCCTGGAGGCGGGATATCGGGTTACCGGTTCGGATCTTAAGCCGGGCGAAGCGGTGGCCGCCCTTCAGGCTCTAGGTGCGTGCGTTTATCCGGGACACGACGCCGTCCACCTGGAAGAAAATACCGATCTGGTGGTGTACTCTTCTGCGGTTAAACCCGATAATCCGGAGTTGTTGGAGGCCAGGCGGCGGGGGCTGGAGGTGATTTCTCGGGGCCAATTCCTGGCCCGCCTTATGGAGCGGTACCGCGGAATCGCGGTGGCCGGCACCCACGGCAAGACCACCACCACTGCCATGATCGCCACGGTCTTGAAGCGCGCCGGGCTAGACCCCACGGTGGTAGTAGGCGGTCGCCTGTGCGGCGAGGAGACCAATGCCTGGCTGGGAGGGGGAGAGTTTCTGGTGGCCGAGGCGGACGAGAGTGACGGTTCCTTCCTGTACTTGCGGCCGGAAGTGGCGGTAGTAACCAACGTGGATAACGACCATCTCGATCATTACGGCCACCCCCAGGCTCTGCGCGAGGCTTTCCGCCGCTTTGTGCAAAGCACCGTCCCGGACGGAGCAGCGGTGGTGTGTTCCGACGACCCCTTTTTGGCCAGCCTGGCGGAAGAGAGGCACGCGGTTATTACCTACGGGTGGAGCCGAGAGGCTAGGCTTCGGGGAGAAAGGCCGGAGCTTGGCCCTGCCGGTTCGCGCTGTCGCGTATACGAGGGGCCACAGTATTTGGGCCTTCTGGAACTGACGGTGCCGGGTCGCCACAACCTGACCAATGCCTTGGCGGCGGTGGCCGTGGCCCGGTTTTTGGGTCTGCCTTTTGCGGTCGCTGCCCAGGCCTTGGCCGGGTACGCCGGGGTAGCGCGCCGGTTCCAGCGTTTAGGCGAGGCGGCCGGAAGGCTGGTAATTGACGACTACGCCCATCATCCTACCGAGATCGGCGCCACCCTGGCCGCCGCCCGGGCTCTGGGCCGGCGGTTGGTTGTGGTGTTCCAGCCGCACCGCTACAGCCGCACCCAAAGACTATATCGGGAGTTCGGATCGGCGCTGGCGGCGGCCGACGTGGTCGTGGTTACCGAAATCTATTCCGCGGGCGAAGCGGCCATACCCGGGGTAGACGGAAGACTGGTGGCCGAAGAAGTGCGGCGGCACGGCCGCACGGCGGTGTACTACTGCACAGAGCGAGAGAAACTGCTTCCCCTGGTGGAGGAGTTGACCCGTCCCGGCGATATAGTGCTTACCGTGGGAGCGGGAGACATTTACCAGGTAGGGCGAGAGCTGGTAACCCGGTGGTCGGCCGCTAAAGGGGCGAGCGACCTATGGCCTCAAGCCTCGAGCGTCTAGCCGCGGACTTGGCTCAGCGACTGGGACGCCCCGTAGCCACCAATGTGCCCCTGTACCGCTACACTACCTGGCGGATCGGGGGACCGGCGGATCTTATGGTAACCCCCCGTTCGCCGGAGGAAATCAAGATTTGTTTGGTCTGGGCCCGGGGATGGGGTCTGCCGGTAACGGTCTTAGGGGCGGGATCAAACGTACTGGTGCGGGACGGCGGGGTGCGCGGGTTGGTACTTCGCCTGGCCCACGGGCTCAATCGGGTGGAGGTGTTGGAGGGACGGCTCCGGTTGGGCGCGGGCGTGTTGCTTCCTGCCCTGTTGCGGCTGGCCGTTCGCCAAGGGTGGCGGGGTTTAGAGTTTGCCGCGGGAATTCCCGGGACCGTGGGGGGCGCAGTGTTGATGAATGCCGGCACTCCGGAGGGAACGCTCGGTTCGCGGGTACGGGAAGTGGTTCTGTTAGACCAATCGGGAGAACGGCGCACGCTAAAGGACGGAGAGCTAATCTTTTCCTACCGGAACTCCAACCTCTGGGGTGCCGGTCTGGTAATAGAGGTAACGGTAGCGGTGGAGCCGGGAGGCGATCCGGCGGTGATCCACCGGGAGATCGAAGATCGGCTCAAACGGCGGCGTCAGAAGCAGCCCCGCCGCCCCAGCGCCGGCAGCGTGTTCAAAAATCCTCCCCAGGGGCCGCCGGCGGGATGGCTTATCGAGCGGGTAGGCGCGAAGGGACTGCGGCGGGGGGGAGCTTTGGTGGCCCCGGAGCACGCCAATTTCATCGTCAATGCCGGCGGAGCCAGGGCAGAGGAAGTGCTGTGGCTGATAGAGGAGGTAAGACGGCGGGTAAGGGAAGCGTTCGGTATTGATTTAGAACTGGAGGTCGTGGTCCTCGGAGAGAACCGGGGGTGAAAAAATGGCCAGATTGGAAATCGTAGGCGGTGTACGCCTGGAAGGAGAAGTTGAGGTCAGCGGGGCTAAGAACTCCATTCTTCCCATTATGGCCGCTAGCCTCCTCAGCCGCGAGCCCTGCTGCTTGGTGGAGGTTCCCCGCCTGGCGGACGTAAGTACCATGCAGGAGGTGTTAGAGTTTCTGGGGGCCAGGGTGGGCTGGACGGGTAGGAACCTGTGGCTGGATCCCCGGGATGTTCGGCCACGCGAGGTGCCTCCCGGCCTGATGCGGCGGCTGCGGGCCTCAAACCTGGTCATGGGTGCGGTATTGGGCCGCTTTCGGGAGGTGCGGGTGGCCTATCCCGGCGGTTGCGCCATTGGCAGCCGCCCCATGGATCTGCACCTTAAGGGCTTCGTGGCTTTGGGCGCGGAGATTAGAGAAGATCACGGGTTTATCGAGGCCCGGGCCCGGCAGTTGCGGGGCGCGGACATTCACCTTGATTTTCCCAGTGTGGGTGCTACCGAGAACATAATGATGGCCGCGGTGCTGGCCGAAGGGACCACGGTAATTCGAAACGCCGCCAAGGAGCCGGAAATAGTAGACTTGCAGAACTTCCTTAACCGTCTGGGCGCCAGGGTCAAGGGCGCGGGATCGGACGTTATCCGCATTCAGGGAGTAAAAAGCTTGGGAGGAGCCGAATACCAGGTAATCCCCGATCGTATCGAAGCCGGAACCCACCTGGTGGCGGCGGCCATTACCCGGGGTCGGGTGGTGGTGAAGAATGTCATTCCCGAGCATCTGGAAGCGGTAACGGCGAAATTGCGGGAGGTCGGAGTGCGGATAGAGGTTTTGGAGCCCCCGTCCGCGGTACTGGTAGAGGCTTCGGGCCGGCTTCGGGGGGTAGATTGCAAGACCTTGCCCTACCCCGGTTTCCCTACCGACATGCAGCCGCAAATGATGGCCCTGCTGGCCACCACCGAAGGAACCAGCGTCATCACCGAGAGCATCTTTGAGAGCCGGTTTAAGCACGTAGATGAGTTGCGGCGTATGGGGGCTCAAATAAAAGTGGAGGGCCGGGTGGCGGTGGTACACGGGGTTCCGCGCTTGAGCGGGGCAGTGGTGGAAGCTACCGATCTGAGGGCGGCAGCGGCGTTGGTTCTGGCCGGGCTGGCGGCGGAGAATACCACCGTATTGGAAGGCGTGGAGCACCTGGATCGGGGCTACGAACAGTTGGATTGGAAATACCGCGGCCTGGGCGCCACCATAATTCGGGAAGATTTGCCCCAGGCAGCCGGGGGGGTCGGGGGCTAGGTGCGGCTGGTGTTTTGCGGCACCCCCGACTTCGCCCTGCCCAGCCTTAAGCGACTGGCGTCCAGCCGGCACCGGGTTCTGGCGGTAGTCACCCAGCCGGACCGGCCTAAAGGTCGAGGGCGTATCCCTCAGCCCCCGCCGGTAAAACAACTGGCGCAGAAACTGGGATTGGAAGTGCGGCAGCCGGACAAGATCAAGGATCCGGATTTCCTGGCCTGGCTGGATTCTCTCCGGCCGGAGGTGCTGGTGGTGGTGGCCTACGGCCGAATCCTGCCCCCGGAGATGCTGGACTTGCCCTCCCGAGGCAGCATCAACCTGCATGCTTCCCTGCTGCCTCGCTACCGGGGAGCAGCTCCTATCCATTGGGCGGTTATCAACGGGGAAACCGAAACCGGGGTTACCACCATGTATATTACGCCGGAGCTAGATGCGGGCGACATTATTCTGCAGCGAGCGGTGCCTATCGGGGAGCGGGACACGGCGGGTAGCCTGCACGATCGGCTGGCAGAGGTAGGAGCGGAACTGCTGGTGGAAACCCTGGACCGGGTGGAGCAGGGGGAAGCACCCCGGCGCCCCCAGGAAGCCGGTCAGGCTACCTACGCTCCTCCTCTTAAACCCGAGGACGAGAAGATCGATTGGCGGTGGCCGGCCCGGACGGTCTATAATCGGGTACGGGGGCTTAACCCCTGGCCGGGCGCTTACGGCCGCTGGCGGGGGAAGCGCGTTAAGGTCTGGTGGGTAGAACTGGGAGAGCGGTTGGCGGCCGGGGAACATAAACCGGGCACCATCGTGGCGGTAGACGAGCGGGGCATTGAGGTGGCCTGCGGTGACGGACAAGCCGTACGGATACAACAGTTGCAGCCGGAGGGCAAAGCGGTTATGACGGCGGCCGAGTTTATCCGGGGGTACCGTCCCTACATAGGGGAGGCCTGGGACTAGGTGGCGGGCACGCGTAGACAGGGCGCCGCGTCTTTATTACAATACCGCTAAGGACTAGGGGCTTAGGGGCGAAAGCCGATGTTGGTTCGGCGCTTGCTGGTGCTAGGGGCAGTCTTAGCCTTGACGTTGTGGTTTTTCGCCCGTTCGGACTTGTGGGGCCTCCGGACCATTGAGGTTAGAGGAAATACCGCCTTAAGCAGCGAAGAGATTATCCGGCTGAGCAACCTGATTTTGGGGCAGAACCTCTGGGGTATTGACAAGGAAGCGGTACGGGAGAACCTGCTCCGTCACCCGAGAGTAAGGGAGGTAACGCTGAGGCGGCGGTTACCCGATACTGTGGTGCTAGAGGTACAAGAGCGTATACCTTTGGGGGTAATTCCCGCGGCGGGCGCCTATTGGGAGGTTGACCGGGAGGGCAGGGTTTTGGGTTCTAGACCCATATGGGCGCCGGGTGATCCCCTGCTCCTAACCGGGGTGGCCGTGACGCGGGCACAGTTGGTTCCCGGTAATACCATAACCCTCCCGGATATCCGCCCCGTACTGGCGGTGGCGGAAGCTCTCCCGGCTGAGGTCAGGGAGAGGATCCAGGAAGTGCACCTGGCAGGCGCGGGAGGGGTTTGTCTTTATACTCGGGAAGGAGTGCGCGTAAACCTGGGGGAGACGGTAGACCTGGAGAAGAAGATAGCCCTGTTTTGGGCCTTGTACGGTCAGGAGAGGGAGAACGGAGGACTGGCGCGTCTATCCTACATTGACGTAAGCCGTCCCAAGGCGCCGGCCTTGGGCTACGCCGACCCGGGGTGAGTGAGGAACTGTGACCGTGTGGTTGCCGGCTATAGGTTTGGCTATCGGGCTACTGATAGGCTTTTGTTTTCCTGTGACCATCCCTCTGGCCTACGCCAAGTATCTGTCGGTAGGGGTGTTGGCGGCCATGGACTCGATTTTCGGTGGCCTGCGAGCGGGGCTAGAGGAGAACTTCGATTCCACGGTATTCATTACCGGGTTTTTCGGTAACGCTTTGTTAGCCGGCGTACTGGCCTATCTGGGAGACCAGTTGGGCGTAGACCTGTATCTGGCGGCGGTATTTGCCTTTGGCGTGCGCATTTTCCAGAACCTGGCCATAATCCGGAGGCACCTGATGCGGAGATGGCGACAGCGCCACCATTCACGGCAGGATTAGCCAAGGTTTATGGGGAATGAATATAGTGTTGGCAATAAATGGATGAGAGGCGGTAACCCTTGACGGCCCGCAACCTGGTGGCAGCCCTGGATCTCGGCTCCAGCAAGACGGTGGCCCTCCTGGCCGAGATAGGTTCGGAGGGGCATCCCGTGGTAGTGGGCGTGGGGCAGGTTCGGTCCGTAGGGCTGCGTCGGGGAATGGTGGTAGATATTGAGGAAGCCGCCCGGGGGGCAGCCCGGGCCATGGCCCAGGCCTGCCAGATGGCCGGGGTAGGACCGGCGGCGGTGGCGGTCAGCTTTACCGGTCCCCACGTCCTTACTTTGCAAAACCGGGGAGTAGTAGCGGTGGTCAACCCTCACCGCGAGATCGGGCCGGAGGACGTATCCCGCGTACTGCAGGCCGCTCAGGTGGCCAACATTCCCCCCGATCGTCAGTTGCTGCACGTCTTGCCGTGCCAGTACTTGGTAGACGGATACGACGGCATTGTGGACCCTACCGGCATGGCCGGTAGCCGCCTAGAGGTAGAGGCCACCCTGGTCCTGGCCGCCGCTACGTCGGTGCAGAATCTGGGCAAGGTTATGGACCGGGCGGGAATACCGCCGGCGGTACGGGAGCTGGTGTTCAGCGGTCTGGCTTCGGCCGAGGCGGTGTTGCTGCCGGCGGAGAGAGAAGTGGGCGTGCTGCTGGTGGACATCGGCGGTGGAGCCACCGAGTATGCGGTTTTTCAGCGCGGCAATCTGCGGGAGGCGGGGGTGGTTCCCGTCGGTGGCGAATACATCACCAGCGACCTGGCGGTAGGCCTGCGCATCCCCCTGCCCAGTGCCGAAGAAGTGAAGCGCCGTCACGGCTGCGTGCTGGCCGGTTCGCAGCCGGACGACGAGTTCGTGGAGGTGCCGGATATAGGGGGGGAAAAACTAAAGGCGGTATCCCGCCGCATGCTGGCCACCATAATTGAGCCTCGGGTCCAGGAAATTCTGAATCTCGTCCGGCAAAAGCTCGGAGCCAAGAGCCCCGGCTATCTCCTGCCCGGAGGAGCGGTTCTGACCGGAGGAACCGCGGCGCTTCCCGGAATGGCGCAATTGGCGGCCCAGGTGCTGGAGATGCCGGTGCGTATAGGCTACCCGCCGGTGCTGGAAGGCGTGGCCGATCTGGTGCGGGGGCCGGAGTACGCCACCGCGGTGGGCCTACTGTATCACGGCGCCCGCCTTCTGGCCCGGCCGGAGGCGGCGGCGTCCGTTGAGCCGCTGGGAAGCGGGTGGCTGGGAAGGTTTTGGTCCTGGTTGAAGGATTTCTTCTAGGAGGGAAAGCCCATGGTTTTGGAATTGGAAGAGGGTAGTGCCACCCAGTTTGCCACCATAAAGGTTGTGGGGGTGGGCGGGGGAGGCAGCAATGCGGTTAACCGTATGATCGCCGCCGGCCTGCAGGGAGTAGAATTCATCGCCGTCAACACCGATCTCCAGGCTTTGCAGTTGTCCAAAGCGGACGTGAAGATTCAGATCGGTGCCAAGCTTACCAAGGGGCTGGGAGCCGGCGCCAACCCGGAGGTTGGGCGGCGGGCGGCCGAGGAAAGCCGCGAGGATCTGGTCAAGGCTTTGGACAAGGCGGACATGGTTTTCGTCACCGCCGGTATGGGAGGAGGGACCGGAACCGGAGGCGCGCCGATTGTAGCCGAAGTGGCCAAGCAGGCCGGCGCCCTGACGGTGGCCGTGGTGACCCGCCCCTTCACCTTCGAAGGCCGCAAACGGGCGGAACAGGCGGAGGCGGGAATTAACGAATTGCGCAGCCGAGTGGACAGCCTTATTATTATCCCCAACGATCGTCTGCTTCAGGTGGCGGACAAGCAGACTTCCATTACCGAAGCTTTCCGCCTGGCCGACGACATCCTGCGCCAGGGCGTGCAGGGTATCTCCGACCTCATTGCCGTGCCGGGGCTGATTAATCTGGATTTTGCCGACGTGAAGACCATCATGCTGGACACCGGTACCGCCCTGATGGGGATAGGCCGGGGGACGGGTGAAAAGCGGGCGATAGAGGCGGCCCGGATGGCCATCTCTAGCCCCTTGCTGGAAACCTCAATCGAGGGTGCCAGGGGGGTATTGATGAACATTACCGGCGGACCCGACTTGGGCCTGTTCGAGGTCAACGAAGCGGCGGAAATCATCGCTGCCGCCGCCGATCCGAACGCCAACATCATCTTCGGCGCGGTAATTGACGAAAACCTCCGGGACGAGGTGCGCATTACCGTTATTGCCACCGGCTTTGACCATGTGGTGGGCCGGCAGCAGGCGGCCGGGGCCAAGGAGTTGGAGACCAAAGCCTTCGACCTGACCGATCTGGACATTCCCGCCTTTCTGAGAAGACGCTAGGAGCCGTGGCACTCAACTGGCGGCCGCCGGTTCGGAACCGGTTGGGTGCCCCGGGATTCTCTTTTGCCTTTCCCTCCTTCCCGATGTGACACCATGTTCCCCTTTCGGGTGGATATAATTGTTTACGGCTCCTCTCATGGCATAGACCGGTAATACCGGTGCATATTTATTTCTATGCCAATTATTACATTCATTGGGGCGAGGCTGATGTCGTCTCCGGTAGTGTATCTGGACGTAGTGCTGGCGGTCAATTGGCTGATGGATTACTTGCTGTTCTGGACCACCGCCCGATTTGCCCAACTGTCTACCAGTTTTTGGCGCCTGGCCCTTGCCGCTACCGGCGGCGCACTCTACGCTCTACTACCGTTCACCACCGACCTGTCGGCGGTGCTGAGCGTGGAGGGCCGTTTAGGAGTCTCCCTGCTCTTGGTGGCCGTTGCCTACGAGCGCCTGAATTGGAGGCGCTTTTGTCAGGCAGTAATTTATCTCTATTTGGTGGCCTTCTCCATGGCCGGAGCAGTCTTGGGCGCCATGTACGTCTTTAACTCGCGCCTGGATGCCTATTCCCTATTGGGGGGCCTGGTGGAATTCCTTTACCGCCTGCCCTACCCTTGGCTTCTGGCCGCGGTGGCCGCCGCCTTTCTCTTGGCCCGGTGGGGGGCCCCTTGGCTCCGGCGGAACTTCCTGGCCAGCTTCTTTCAGGTCCCGGTGGTCATTCGTTGGGCGGACAGGAGGCTGGCAGTTCGGGCCTTGGTAGATACCGGTAACCAGCTTCGCGACCCCATCACCGGGCGACCGGTTATCATCGTGGAGTACGAAGTATTGCGCCCGCTTCTGCCCCCGCCTTTACGGCAGGCGTTGGAGGAAGGAGAAGAGCCGGATTTGGCCCGTCTGGCCGAGGAGTTGCGGGGAACGCCCTGGGCGGCCCGGCTGCACCTGGTGCCCTTTACCTCTCTGGGTCGCACCCGGGGCGTGCTACCCTGCTTTCGACCCGATGAGGTGGTAGTGGTAGCCGACGAGCGTCTGGTTCGGATAAAGGAAGTCCTGGTGGGGATTTACCGGCAGCGACTGTCACCGCAGGGGACCTACCGGGCCTTGTTGCACCCGGAAGTGCTGCAGGTAGCCCTGAGCTAAAGGCGGCGTGGGGGAGGGGAGAAGAAGTGCTGGCCGTAAGGTTCTTGTTGTTACGTCTGCTTGCGGCCCTAGAGATTTTTCCCGTTCAATATGTGGGCAGTAGTGAGGCCTTGCCACCGCCGCTGACCAGCGACGAGGAAGGGGTATTACTGGAGCGGCTGGAGGCCGGCGACGATCAGGTGCGCACCACGCTAATCGAGCGCAACTTGCGCCTGGTGGTCTACATTGCCCGCAAGTTTGAGAACACCGGCGTGGGCATTGAGGACTTGGTTTCCATCGGCACCATCGGCCTTATCAAGGCGGTAAACACCTTTGATCCCCGCAAGCGCATCAAGTTGGCCACTTATGCCTCCCGGTGCATTGAAAACGAGATTCTGATGCATTTACGGCGCAGTAACCGCCAGCGCTGTGAGGTCTCCTTTGAAGAGCCGCTTAACACCGATTGGGACGGCAATGAGCTGTTGCTTTCCGACGTGTTGGGTACCGAAGGAGACATAATCTATAAGTCTATAGAAGAAGAGGTAGAGAAGAAACTACTACATCAAGCCATGAAAAAATTAACGCCTAGAGAACGAAAAATTATGGAATTCAGGTTTGGCTTGGTAGACGGAGTGGAGAAAACCCAAAAAGAAGTGGCCGATATGCTGGGCATTTCTCAGTCTTACATTTCTCGTTTGGAAAAGCGCATTATAAAACGGTTACGCAAAGAAATCAGCCGCTTGGAGTAAAGATATGGGGCCCAGAACCGGTGCAGGAGGTCGCCGGCCGTCGGCCGAAAATGCGGATCGCGCGATTAACGGGCCGGGCATAAACGGCAAAGCAAGAGCCAAACATATGAAGGGGTGCGGCATTGGAGCCGCACCCTTTTCGTATAAAAGTCGGAGACCCTGGCAATAATTAAGCTGAAAGGGAGGTATAGGGCTGTGGTCAATAAAGTGGAGATCTGCGGGGTGAATACCGCCAAGCTTCCCGTGTTGACCAACGAGCAGATGCGCTCCCTTTTCCGGGCCTACCGTCAGGGTGATGTTTCGGCCCGGGAGCAGTTGATTAAGGGCAATTTGCGGCTGGTTCTTAGTGTTATCCAGCGCTTTACCAACCGGGGGGAATGCGTGGACGATCTTTTCCAGGTAGGTTGCGTAGGACTGATAAAGGCCATTGACAATTTCGATCTCGAGCAAAACGTGCGTTTTTCCACCTATGCCGTACCCATGATTATTGGTGAGATCCGGCGTTACCTGCGGGATAACAACCTGGTGCGCATCAGCCGTTCTCTACGGGATATAGCCTACAAAGCGCTGCAGGCGCGGGACGTACTGGTGAATAAGTACGGCCGCGAGCCCACGGTGATGGAAATCGCCGAGGAACTCAGGCTGGAGCGGGAGGAGGTAGTATTTGCTCTGGACGCCATTCAGGAGCCGGTTTCCCTGTTCGAGCCCGTCTACCACGATGGCGGCGACCCTATTCTGGTCATGGATCAGATCGGTGATGAGAAAAACCAGGACGGTACCTGGCTGGAAGGAATCGCCGTCAGAGAAGCGCTAGAGAAGCTAAGCGAGCGTGAGCGCACCATTCTTACTCTACGCTTCTTCGAAGGCAAGACCCAAATGGAAGTGGCGGACGAAATCGGTATTTCTCAGGCGCAGGTATCCCGTCTGGAGAAGGCAGCGCTCAACCACATGCGTAAGCACATGTAGGGAGGTGAGTTTCATGCGCAGGCTTTTGGTAATAGTGGTCCTGGCGGCCGTGGTCACGGGAGTGGTCACGTACTGGGCGTTAAACCGTCCCTACCAAGAAGCTTACACCCCGGACAACCTCATCCGTCTACACGTGGTGGCGAACAGCGATCGGCCACAAGACCAGAGCCTAAAGTACCGGGTGCGGGACGCAATACTCCAGGAACTATCGCCGCAGTTCGCGCGGGTGCAGGGAGTGGCAGAGGCGGAAGAGGTGGTTCGACAAAGTCGCCAGCACCTGGAGGATATAGCCAACCGTTGCCTGGCCTCGGCCGGAGCCTCTTACCGCGCCCGGGTAGAGGTGGGGGTATTTGCCTTTCCCACCAGGGCCTACTACCAGACCGTCCTGCCCGCCGGCTCTTATCGGGCGGTCCGGGTGGTGCTGGGTGCGGGCGAAGGAGCCAATTGGTGGTGCGTGCTCTTTCCGCCGCTTTGCTTTGTAGACATTGCCAGCAGTGAAGCGGCGGTGCCGGTGCAGGAAGTAATGGCTCCGTCCGGCACAGAGCGCGCCGGCCAGGAGAAGATAAGGCCTTCCATAGAAAAACGTTGGCGACTGGTAGAGTGGTGGCGCCAATCCCAGCAACGGCTGGCCCGTCTCTGGCCCCAATCCTAAGGCCCGGACACATTCCCCGCCCGCGGTTCATATACTGTTAAGGGACTAGACCGATTCGGGTGGGTGAGAGCATGGTCCGGGCCTCGGAACTAAGGTTGCGGGACGTAGTAAACGTCCGGGATGGGCGCCGGCTGGGCCTGATAAAAGACCTGGAGCTGGATATAGAAAACGGGCGGGTCAAGTCCATCATCTTGCCCGGACCCACCCGCCTAATGGGATTATTGGGGCGCACCGAGGATGTGGTCATCCCCTGGGAGCAAATTAAGAAGCTGGGCGTAGACGTTATCTTGGTGGAACTGGAAAGTTTCGTGGAACCCCTGCACGTCAAGCGCTAGTCCCTCCGTGGTGTCCCCGCCGCAATCGGCCAACCGGGGAAAATTTCGCCCCCAGTCCGCCGGGAGAAGGAAAGAAACCCCTGCCGGCGAATAATCCTGGCAGAGGGATGGGGTTATGATTGATGTCCGGGCCAACCTGCGCCGGGTCAGAGAGGCTATTGGTCGCGCCGCCGAGCGTTCTGGCCGCGATCCCCAGGCAGTCAAATTGGTGGCCGTGACCAAGAACGTACCGGTAGAGGCCATTCGAATTGCCTTAGAGGAAGGCGTGTCCGCGCTGGGAGAGAACCGGGTTCAGGAAGCGCGGGCCAAGGTGGCGGCGATCGGCCGGGTGGCGGAATGGCATTTTATCGGCCACCTTCAGACTAATAAGGTGAAGTATCTGGCGGACTGGGTAGATCTAATTCACTCTCTGGACCGGTGGCGGCTGGCGGAGGAGTTAGAAAAGCAGGGTGCTCGGCATCAGCGGGTGTGGCCGGTATTGCTGCAAGTAAACCTGAGCCCGGAGGCGGACAAGTACGGTCTTACCGTGCCCGAGGTTAGGCCTTTCCTGGAGCGTCTGATCGGGTGTAGACACCTGCGAGTACTGGGATTGATGACCATTGCTCCGCCGGCCTCAGATCCAAAGGCTTGTCGGCCCTTCTTCCGGCGGTTGCGGCTTTTGGCCGAAGAGTTGGAGGCCGAAAGGTGGCCGGGAGTGGAGATGCGACATCTGTCCATGGGCATGAGCGGTGATTTTGAGGTGGCAGTAGAAGAAGGAGCTACTCTGGTGCGGGTCGGTACGGCCATCTTCGGCCCGCGGCCGGTCTAGAGTTTGCGGCCGGTCTCGGCCAGACGGGCGGTGCTACCCGGCATATGGGGAAGAGGCCGGCCGACCGGCGGGGCGATCGGCCTAACCTGGGGGAAGGGAGGAAACTTCCGACCGGAATCCTTGCCGGTTCCGTTCGGAGGGTGGCAGTGGGAGGACTGATGGAGAGGATCCTCGGTTTCTTGGGTTTCGAGGAGGAAAGGGAACCCGAGGTGGCGGAACCGGCGCCACCACCTCCGCGATTGGTGAAAAACAACGTGGTCAGCCTGCCTTCCGGACCGCGCCTGCGGCTGGTCATTGCCCGGCCCTTCAGCTATGAGCAGGCGGCGGCGATTGCCGATTGCATTAAGGAGAAGAACCCCATTTTGCTGAACCTGGAAGGTCAGGAGGTGGAAACGGCCCGCCGGATTTTGGACTTCTTGAGCGGGGTGGTTTACGCCCTGGGCGGACGGGTTCAGAAGGTGAGAGAGGGTATATTTGTGGTCACTCCGGCTAATGTAGAGTTGAGTTACCAAGACGACGAGGACGACTTCTAGGGAGGCGAGAACGGTGCCGGCCGTTGGTTTCATCGGCGCCGGGGCCATGGGCGAAGCCCTAATCAAGGGTCTTACTACCGCCGGAAAGGTCGGGCCGACGGAAATAATGGCGGCGGACGTTAGTTCGGAGCGGCGGGCCTACCTGGCGGAGCGTTACGGTGTGGCGGTGGTCGAGGCTAACCGGGAAGTGGCCAGGAACTGCCCCACCGTAGTCCTGGCGGTGAAGCCACAAGTGGCGGGGGAGGTACTGGCGGAGGTAGGGCCGGTTCTGTCGGCAGGACAGTTGCTCTTGTCGGTAGTGGCCGGCTGGACAATCGCCCGGCTACAGAAGTATGTATCACCCCAGGCGGCAATAATTAGGGCCATGCCTAACACTCCCTGCCTGATCGGTCGCGGAATCACCGCCTTAAGCTACGGTTCTCGCATCTCGGTCGAGCACAAGGAAGAGGCTAGACGGGTTTTCGGGGCGGTAGGCGAGGTAGTAGAGCTGGCCGAGGAGTACCTGGACGCGGTCACGGCCGTAAGCGGGTGTGGACCGGCGTACGCGTTTCTGATAATAGAGGCCTGGGTAGAAGCCGGCGTAAAGCTGGGGCTTCCGCGTCCGGTGGCCCGGCGCCTGGCTTTGCGCACGCTGGAGGGAGCGGCGGCCATGGCGCTAGAGACCGAGGCCCACCCGGCCCAGTTGAGGGAAATGGTAACCTCTCCCGGTGGCGCTACGGCTTACGCCCTGGCGGTCATGGAGGAAGCAGGGCTGCGGGGCACCTGGCTTAGGGCGGTGGAGGCGGCCTGGAGGCGGGCCGGAGAATTAGGTAGAGAAGGGGAAGAATGAACCTGGTAATCGACAGCGTACATATTGCCTTTCGCCTCCTGGAGGTACTGATACTGATTCGGGTGCTGCTGTCCTGGTTTGGGCCCAGTCCCACCAATCTCGCCGTGCGCTTCGTTTACGACTTTACCGAACTCATGCTGGGTCCCATCCGCCGGTTACTGCCCTCTACCGGCCCGATCGACTTCTCGCCCCTGGTGGCTCTGTTTCTGCTTTATGTGGTGGAAAACTGGGTGGTGATGCCGGCGCTGCACCGTCTCTTGTTTTTCTAGGGCGATACGTCTCAGGTCGGGGAGGGGCGTCTGTGCTTACACCCCTGGAGATTCAAAATAAGGAATTCGGTCGGGGCTGGCGGGGCTACCGTCCGGCCGAGGTCCGAGCTTTCTTGGAGCAGGTGCTGAAGGGCTACGAGGAGCTATACCGGGAAAACCGGGAACTGCGCGAACAGGTGTTGGGCCTAGAGCAGGCGCTAAAGAAATACCAGGAGTGGGAGCAGACGCTAAAGGAAACCCTGGTACTGGCCCAGCGGGCGGCGGAGGAGACCCGGCGCAATGCCGAGAAAGAAGGCGAGCTGATCCGCCAGGAGGCTCAGCGCCAGGCGGAAGAGGTCCTGGCCCGGGCGCGGGCGGAGGTGGAGAAACTGCGTCAGGAGTACGAGCAGTTGCGCCAGCAGGCGGCCGCCTTCCGGCGCCAGTGGCGGGCCCGCCTGCAGGCCGAGCTGGAGGCCTTGGCCGCGGCCGAGGAGGTGCCCGGCGGTGGCGCGTCTGATGGTTCGGGTCCAGCCGCGGGCGAGTAAAGACGAGATCTGCGGGTGGGACCGGGGGATATTGAAGGTAAGGGTTACCGCCCCACCGGAAAAGGGGGCGGCCAACGAAGCCTGCCGGCGCTTGGTCGCCGACTGGTTGGGAGTGGCTCCTGGTCGGGTGGCGTTGCTTCGCGGCCATCGCCAGCGGGACAAGCTCCTGGAGATAGCGGGGATAGACGAGGCCTACCTGGAACAGCGCCTGGCGTCGTTGTGACCTGCCGACCGCATAACCCGGTTCCGTCCGGCGGGGCTTAGCCGTCCGGCTCGCGGGCGGAAGGACGCATGACCGCCCCTGCTGGCGGTTCCGGTCTCCCCGTTCGTACTGTCACCTCCCCGACCGAATTAGGGCTCGGGCTTCGCGCTCCGGCGGGCTCCCCTCGGAAGCGCCGTCCGTGGCGCTCCTCGGCTCCGGCCGTCCGTGGCCTCGTGAGCGCCTGGCGCGCTCGCCCCCGCCAAGTTCGGTGCCCGGCGAGGGTGCCAATGTACGGCCCTGAAAATAGGCCGAGTAGCGCCGTTTTCATCCTCTGCTGGTGCCACCTAGGTGGCATGGGCGTCTCAGGGGAGATCCGGAACCGCCTCCCGACGCGAAATCGGGGATAACTTGGCAGCGCAAGTTTGACTCGGCGAACCGGAAGCCATATAATGAGCAGGAAAGGAGCCGCCAAGGGGTGAACGGAGTTGGATTATAGCCGAACGGTGAACCTTCCCCAAACCGACTTCCCCATGCGGGCTCAGCTTCCGAAGCGGGAGCCGGAATACTTGCATTTCTGGGAGGCCATTGGTCTCTACCGGCTGGTACAGTATAAGAACGCCGGCCGCCCCCAATTCATCCTTCACGACGGTCCGCCTTACGCCAACGGGGACATACACCTGGGTACCAGCCTGAACAAGATTCTTAAGGACTTTATCGTAAAGTTCTACTCCATGAACGGCTACGATGCCCCCTTTGTTCCGGGTTGGGATACCCACGGCCTGCCCATAGAGCAGCAGGCCATTAAGGACCTGGGGCTTGACCGCCGCAACCTGGGGACGGTGGAGTTTCGTCGTTATTGCCGGCAGTACGCGGAGAAGTACGTTGAGATACAGCGGGAGCAGTTCAAGCGGTTGGGGGTACGAGGCGACTGGGATGAGCCCTACCTCACCCTGGATCCGCAGTTTGAGGCGGTTCAGATCGGGGTATTCGGGGAGATGGTAAAGAAAGGGTACATCTACCGGGGACTGAAGCCGGTATACTGGTGTACGTCCTGTCAGACCGCCCTGGCGGACGCCGAGGTGGAGTACGCCCCCGAGACCTCCCCTTCTATTTACGTTAAGTTCCCGGTGCGGGACGGGCGAGGGGTGCTTCCCGAAGAGGGCACCTACGTGGTGATCTGGACCACCACTCCCTGGACGCTTCCGGCGAACTTGGCCGTTGCCCTACACCCGGAGTATACCTACGTGTTAGTGGAGTCGGAAGGCGAGAAGATGGTAATGGCCGATGCCCTTTGGTCCGCGGTATTTGAGCTGGTAGGGCGAACGGGAAGGGTGATCGGCCGCTTCACCGGTCGGGAACTGGAGGGGGTGCGCTGCCGGCATCCCTTCCTGGAGCGCGACAGCCTGGTGATCGTGGGCGAACTGGTGACCCTAGAGCAGGGCACGGGCTGCGTGCACATCGCGCCCGGTCACGGCCTGGAGGACTACGAGTTGGGGCAGCGCTACGGCCTGGAGGTACTCTCGCCCGTAGACGACGAAGGTCGCTTCACCGCCGAAGCCGGCGAGTGGGCGGGCCAATTCTACGAAGAGGCCAATCCGGCCATAGTGGACCACCTGGCGAGAACCGGTCGGCTGCTCTACGCCAACCGCATCGAGCACCAGTACCCGCATTGCTGGCGCTGCAAGAAGCCGGTGTTGTTCCGGGCTACGGAGCAGTGGTTCGCTTCAGTCGAGGGGTTTAGAAAGCAGGCCCTGAGGGCGGTAGAGCGGGTGCAGTGGGTGCCGGAGTGGGGACAGGAGCGCATGAGCCACATGATTGCCGAGAGGGGTGACTGGTGCATCTCCCGGCAGCGGGTGTGGGGAGTGCCCATACCCGTCTTCTATTGCCTCTCCTGTCAGCAGCCCATTATGGAAGAGGCCACCATCGAGCACGTGCGGGGACTAATTAAGGAGAAAGGGTCGGACGTGTGGTTCAGCGAACCGGCCGCCAACCTGTTGCCTCCCGGGTTTCGTTGCCCGCACTGCGGCGGGCAGGATTTCCGCAAGGAAACCGATACCATGGACGTGTGGTTCGACTCCGGCTGCAGTCATCTGGCAGTATTGGAGGGGCGGCCGGGGTTACGCTGGCCGGCGGACATGTACCTGGAGGGAAGCGACCAGTTCCGGGGTTGGTTCAATTCCTCGCTGTGCACCTCGGTGGCGGTACGGGGAGAACCCCCTTACCGCACCGTACTAAGCCACGGCTACGTGGTAGACGAGGAAGGCCGCAAAATGTCCAAGTCCTTGGGCAACGGAATTGAGCCATCCCAGGTCATAGAGGAGCTGGGGGCCGACGTCCTGAGGCTGTGGGTGGCTTCAGCCGATTACCGGCGGGACGTGGCCGCCTCACCTAAGATCTTCCAGCAAATGGCCGACGCCTACCGCAAGATCCGCAACACCTTCCGCTTCCTGCTGGGCAACCTGTACGATTTTGACCCCAAACGGGATATGGTGCCCGCCTCGGAAATGGAGGAGATCGACCGTTTCCTCCTCTGCCGGCTGCAACGGCTTATCCAGCGGGTCACGGACGCCTTTTATCGGTACGAGTTCCACCAGGTCTACCGGCATCTGTATAACTTCTGCGTGCTCGATCTCAGCGCCTTTTATCTGGACGTGCTCAAGGACCGGCTTTATTGTGAGGCCGCGAACAGCCGCAGGCGGCGGTCGGCTCAGACCGGGTTGTACCATATCGCCCAAGTGCTGGTGAGGTTGTTCACCCCCATCCTGGCTTTCACCACCGAGGAGATCTGGCAGTACCTGCCGCGCCAAGAGGACGACCCGCTCAGCGTACAGCTCACTTCCTGGCCGCGGGTCCGGCCGGAATACTTGGACGAAGATCTGGAGCGGCGCTGGGAAACACTACTGGCGGTGAGGGAAGAGGTGAGCAGCGTCCTGGAAGAGGCCCGGCGAGCCAAAACCGTGCAGCATTCCTCGCAGGCGGCGCTGGATCTTTACGCCAAAGGGGAACTTTTGGCCGTACTTCAGTCCATGAAAGGTGAGCTGGCTCCGGTATTCATCGTTTCTCAGGTAGAGGTGCATTCCGGAGCGCCCCCGGCGGGGGTGGCGGCGCGGAGGGCGCAGGATCTCGAGGGACTCTGGATAGTAGCGGGTCCGGCGCCGGGTCGGCGTTGCGCCCGTTGCTGGCTGTATCATCCGGCGGTGGGAGAACATCCGGAACACCCCGAACTGTGCCCTCGCTGCCGGCAGGTGGTGAGTTCGGTCTCTGCTTAGACCGGCACCGTTCGGGCCATAATAAGCTTGAGGTGCCGGTCGTTTGGAGAAAGAGCCAGAAGCGAAGGATCTGGAGGCGCTGGGGGAGAAGGTGGAGGCCCTGGCGGAGCACCTGGCCCGCCGAGAGGAGATCGTCGTGGGCGATCTCCTGCACCGGCCCCGGCGCCTGATTTACGTGAATTTCGTTGCGGGGGTGGCTCGGGGGCTGGGAATGGCGGTGGGTTTCACCCTTCTGGGCGCCCTGGTGCTGTACATTCTGCGCCTGGTGGTTCTCCTCAACCTGCCCGGCATCAGCAGCTTCATAGCTACTATTATACGCCTGGTACGTCAGGAACTGGAGCCCGGGGGGTTCTAGCTCCGGGTCGGGAGGAAAGAGAAGTGGAACCATCGCGGCGCCAGTATTTTGCCGACCGCCTGTTGCGTCTGAAGGAGGAACTGACGGCGCAATTACGCGCCCTGGAAGGCGGTTTGGACCGCAGCCAGAGAGAATCGATACAGGAACTCTCCGGGTACGATAATCATCCCGCCGACCTGGGGTCGGAAATGTTCGAGCGTAGCAAGGACCTGGCCCTGCGGGAGCTCACCCGGCGGCGGCTGGAAGCGGTACAGGAGTGCCTGGCGCATCTTGAGGACGGCACCTACGGCTACTGCCGGGAGTGCGGGCGACCGGTGGAGGAGGAACGGCTGGAGGCCCTGCCCGAAACCACCCTGTGCCTGGAGTGCCGCCGTGCTTTCGAGGCCCGACGGGGCCACCGTCGCCGTCCGGTAGAGGAAGAAGTGTTGCTTCCTCCTTTTGGCGGGCTGTACGGCCCCGGTGCCCGTCCGGGGGAAGAGGCGGCCTACGATGGCGAGGATGCCTGGCAGGACGTCGCCCGTCACGGAACCTCGGAGAGTATATCCGATCTTCCGGGCACCTCCGAGTATCCTCGGATATATGCGGACTACGATGAGGACCGGGGCGCGGTGGAGGAAGTGGACTCCCTGCCTTATTACCGGGACCGCAGGGACGGGGGATTATACCAGGACTATTCCGGGAAACCCGAAGGCCGGCCACGGCGCCGGCTGTAACGGGAGAGGAGAATTAGGGTTGAAAAAGGTGCTCACCGTGGCCGGATCGGACTCGGGCGGGGGAGCGGGGATCGAGGCCGACCTCAAGACCTGCACCCTCATCGGCGTGTACGCCACCGTGGCCCTTACCGCCGTCACCGCCCAGAACACCTGTGAGGTGCGGGCGGTTCACTACCTGCCTCCGGATATGGTGAAGGCCCAAATTGAAGCGGTGCTGGAGGACATCGGCACCGACGCCGTCAAGACCGGCATGCTGGGTCGCCCGGAGATAATCGAGGCGGTGGTGGAGGTCTTTCGGGCCCGGCGGGTGGCGAACCTGGTGGTGGACCCGGTAATGGTGGCCAAAAGCGGAGCGGCGCTGTTGGCACCCGAAGCGGTGAGCTACCTGAAGGAGCGTCTGCTCCCTTTGGCCACGGTAGTTACCCCGAATGCTCCGGAACTTGCGGTCCTGAGCGGCCGAGACATCGACGACGAGGAAGGCCTAAGGTCTGCGGCGGCGGCGCTGTGGCACCAGACCGGCGTCGGTTACGTTTTGGCCAAGGGCGGGCACCTGACCGGTCCCCAGGCTACGGACTGGCTCTACGACGGCCGCGAGTTCACCGCCCTTGCCGGCCCCCGGTTGGAGGGACGCCATACTCACGGCACCGGATGCACCTTGTCCGCAGCTTTGGCCGCCTACCTGGCCCTGGGGCTTAGTGTTCCCGAGGCAGCCAGGAGGGCCAAGGAATTCGTGAGTCGGGCCATCGCTCGCGGGCTGGCTTTGGGCCGGGGTTGCGGCCCGGTTAATCCGTGGGCGGCGAGCGCATTGGGGGGAGGGGAGGGGGTTGCCCTGGGTGGCCCTAGTAGTGCTGGCGCTGGATCAGATAAGTAAGTACTGGGTTAGGACCTGCATCCCCGAAGGCCAGTCGGTGGCTTTAGTTCCGGGGCTATTGTATCTAACCCGAGTGCGTAACTACGGCGCCGCCTTCGGAATTCTTAATTATCAAACCGGCCTTTTCGTGTTGATCGGCCTGGCGGTATTGACCGGCCTGGGGTTGGCCTTGGCGGGTTTTGCCCGGCAGCGGCAGCCGCTGCTATCCTTGGCCCTGGCCCTGGCCTGGGGAGGAGCGGCCGGGAATCTGGTGGACCGGCTCTACCTGGGTTACGTGGTGGACTTCCTAGACCTGCGGTTTTGGCCGGTGTTCAACTTGGCGGACGTAGCCTTGGTGGCGGGTATGATCCTTTTGGGCTGGCAGGTAGTGCGGCAGACGCCTGAGGAGGAGCAGGTGAGACATGGCGACCGGCAGTGATAGGGAACTGGTAGTCGGTCCCGAGGAAACCGGGCGACGTCTGGACGTCTACCTTTTTCAGGGAGGCTTTTTCCCCTCGCGGGCCCAGGCCCAAAGGGCCATAGCCAACGGCCGGGTTACGGTAAACGGCCAACCGGTTAAGAGCGGGTATCGGCTGCGTTCCGGGGACCGCTTGCGGGTGGAGTGGGAGCCCCCGGCGCCGATAAGCTTGGCCGCCGAAGACATCCCGCTGGAGGTGCTTTACGAGGATCAGGACCTACTGGTGGTGAACAAGCCCCAAGGGCTGGTGGTCCACCCGGCGCCGGGCCACGCGCAGGGCACGTTGGTCAACGCCCTGCTGAAGCGCTGCCCGGATCTTAGCGGCATCGGGGGGGCTTTGCGGCCGGGGGTAGTGCATCGCTTGGACAAAGATACCTCCGGCCTAATGGTGGTGGCCAAAAACGATGGGGCCCACCTGGAGCTGGCCCGCCAGCTTAAAGAGCGGACTTTAAGCCGGGTATACCTGGCGCTGGTGCACGGGCGCCCGCCTCTCGCCGGCACCGTTCGGGCGCCGGTAGGACGCCACCCTAAGGAAAGAAAGAAAATGGCGGTGCGGACAGAAGGGGGCAAGGAGGCGGTCACCCATTACCGAGTGCTGGAGTACTTCCCGGGCTATGCCTTGTTGGAAGTGAGGTTAGAGACCGGCCGCACCCACCAAATCCGGGTGCACCTGGCCTCGTTGGGGCACCCGGTGGTGGGGGATCGCCTGTACGGCCGTCGCCAGCCGCCGTTACCGGTACCGGGGCAGTTACTGCATGCCTTTCGGCTGGCCTTCCGCCATCCCCGCACCGGTGAGCACCTGGAATTTTCCGCGCCGCCGCCACCGGCCTTTGCCTCGCTGCTGCGTCACCTTCGGGAGCCGTCCGGGGTTCCCCGGGCCGGAGGGGAGGAAGCCTAATGGCGGAGTGGCGGGCCCTTTGCCGGGCGGCCAACCGTCTGGAGGCGGAACTCCTGCGGGGGTGGCTCGCGGCAGGCCGGATCCCGGTTATGGTGCGGGGCGAGGCGGCGGGCGCCCTGTACGGATTTTCTACCGGTGCTCTGGCGGAGGTAGAGTTATTGGTGCCGGAGGAGTATTACTGCGCCGCTAAAGCTTTGCTTCAATCCGCCAAAAACGCGCGCGTGGCTGACGACGTCCCCTCTTCAGAAGACTGATAGGCCTGCCACCCTTTTGTTGCGACCACCCCGGTCGGGGCGAAACTGGGACCCCAACCGGGGCCACGCCTCGATCCACTTGCGAAAACCCCAGGGCAAAACTGTTTCCGAAAGCAGGATTCCTTTTATTAGCGTCAAATCTAATATCAAACAGTAGTGCCTAAATATACCAAAGAGGGGTGGCAGTATGGTGAAGAAACCGGGTACGGTTTTGCCCCGGGTTACCGGGCGTTTGGATTCCCTGACCGACGTGCTGAAACAGCTTCTCTTTCAATGCGAACCCCGGAGCGTGACGGAGCTTTTGCCCGCGGCCCGGCAATACCTGGGCCTGCGGCATACCTCTGCCCGGCTGGAAAAGGACGTTCGCCGCTGCCTGGAGAAGAACCCGGCCTTTCGGGAAGTGGAAGGGGGAATGTGGGCGCTCAACCTGGAAGGTAGGCGGGAAAACGATGCTGCCTACCAGGTCCTCAAGAAGGAAGGGCGGCCCCTGCGTCTGACGGAACTGAACGAATACTTGGGCCGGCAGCGACGGGAGGTCGTTCGGGAAGAGAAGCAGTTGGTGCGCGATGGTCGGTTCCTGCGGCTAAAGGGAGGACAGTGGGTACTGGTGCCCTGGGAAGTGGTTAGGGCGGTTCAGCCGAAGGAGCTAGACCTTATCGCCCACCTGCTGCAAGAGGCCGGTGAGCCGGTAACGGCAGAAGAGATTAGTCGGCAGGTCTTGGGGGTAGGTTGGCGGGAGACCAACCTGCTGCAGTGTCTGGAAGAGGACCACCGCTTCGTTTGGGTGGGAAACAACCGTTGGTTCTTGCGCTCCCGGGTTCCCCAGCCCGATTTGCCCCCCGAGGAGGACCCGCTGGACTTCCTGCGGGAAGGCGAATGCAGCGCCCTGCAGGGAGCCGAACTTATGCTTACTTTCCAAGACACCGACCCCAACCTCCGCAGATACATCCTCTCTTCCCGCGACCTTCGCCTGGGCATCTTGCGGGTGGGTAAACGCATGGAACGGCTCTTTTCTAACCTGCCCGGGGTAGCCTTCCTCAAGCTGGCCACCCCTTCCGGCCCGTGCCCGGCGTGGTACTTCCGGCAGGCTCAGGTGATTTGGGGCTTGGGCGGGTGGTACGAAGCTCAAGGGCTGGTGCCGGGGAGCAAGCTGGAGATCCGTAGGGTTCAGGAAGGGGAAGAGGCGGTCTTCCACCTTCGGCCTACCGGCGAGCGCGAGGCCGAGGTATACGCGGAGGCCAAAAGGGTGGATCACATTGCCGCCCTGCGGGAGGAGGAAGAAGTGGCTACCTGGCCCCTGGAGCGGCTGTTAGCCGAGATTCTCGGCCTCTTCTCCGAAGGGCTAGGGGAGGAAATGCTGCTGCGCCTGGTGGGGGTGCTGCGGCCTGAGGCTACGGCCAAGGTACTGTCTACCTTGGCGGCGTTTCCCTTCTTTGAGGAAATTTCGCCCGGCACCTGGTACTTCAATCAATCCATGAAGCAGGCGTTCGACGAGTTGCGCGCGCAGGTACTCCAGGCCCAGGAAGAGCTGGAGCAGCAGCGTCGGGAGGTGGCCGCAAGCCGAGAGGAAGCCAGAGCCCTGGCGGTGGTCAAGCGGGACCTGGAAGCGGAGCGGGAGTACTGGCGGCGTCGGGCCGAAGAGGCGGAGGCCGAGGCGGAACGGCTGCGAGATCGGTGTCGGGAGTTGGAGCAGGAAAAGGAAGAGATGCGTCAGGAAATGGAGAAGGTGGTGCGGCGCAAAGAGGAAATGCGCAGTCAACTCGCCCAGGCGGAGGAGGAGATCGGCCGGCTACAGGCGGAGAAAGAACTCCTGGAAAGCCGGGTGGAACAATTGGAAAACCGGGTCTTGCAGCTTCAGGGGTCCTTTAACAAGAACCTGAGCCGGACCCAGGCGGAACAGGCGGCCTTAAAGCAGAAGCTGGCCGAGACCGAAAAGCGTCTACAAGGGGTGCTGGCGGCCAACCAGGAACTGCAACGCCTGCTTGGCCAGTTGCAGGAAGAGCGGCTGGAACTCAAGCGCCAGTTGGCGCCGTGGCCGGTACGCTTGGCGGTGGGGCTGAGCCGCCTGTTCGGGCTGGGGCGGGGGGTGGCGGTTGATTTTTAGCGTGCCCCCTTGTCTTGGCGTCCGCCACGGGTTATAAGTTTGCTATGGAGTCGCCAAAGACGAGACTGGTACTAGGCATATCCGGCGCCAGCGGAGCCATCTACGGGCTAAGACTGTTGGAGGTGCTGACCGCGCTGGGCGTGGAGACGCACGTGATCGTAAGCGAGAACGGCTGGCGCACCTTGCGCGAGGAGACCGGTGCCGGCCCGGAGCAGATAAGCGCTCTGGCCGCCCGTATGTACGATCCCCGGGATGTGGGAGCGGCCCCGGCCAGCGGCTCCTTCCTGTGCGCGGGTATGGTGGTGGCGCCCTGCTCCATCAAGACCCTATCGGGGATAGCCCACTCTTACAACGATAACCTGCTGGTACGCGCGGCGGACGTGACCCTCAAAGAGGGCCGTAAACTGGTATTGGTAGTGCGGGAAACACCGCTACACCGCGGACACCTGCGGCTCATGCTGGCCGCGGCCGAGGCGGGAGCGGTAATTCTGCCTCCGGTACCGGCCTTTTACCACCGTCCGCAAAGCATGCTGGACCTGGTGGATCACACCGTGGGCAAGGTCCTGGATCAGTTCGGGTTGCCGCACCGGCTTTTCCGGCGCTGGGAGGGCAGCCGCCCGGCGGAGAACGGCTGCGAGATCCTGCCGCGCGGGGAGGAGGCCTAGACCCCCTTGCGCCTGGAGGTAATAGTGGTGGGGCGGCTGCGCCAACCCTACCTGAAGACCGGCATCGAGGACTACGCCCGCCGCTTGCGCCGCTACGTATCTTTAGAGTTGGTAGAGGTACGGGAAGTTTCCCTGCCTCCGGAGGCCCCGGCCGCCGAAGTGGAGGCGGCAAAAGTCAGGGAAGGGGAAGAAATTCTGGGCCGTATCGCCGCCGATACCTTGACCGTGGCCCTGGACGAGGGAGGGGAATTATTTTCCTCCCCGGAACTGGCCCGCTGGCTGGCGGGGCGGCTGGCTGAGGGAGCCAGCCGAGTGGCCTTCGTCATCGGCGGCCCCCGAGGCCTGGCCCATTCAGTGCTGGCGCGGGCGAACCTGCGGCTATCGCTGTCCCGCCTGACCTTTCCGCACGAGCTGTGCTGCTTGATTCTGTTAGAGCAACTCTACCGCGCCTTCAAGATCCTCCGCCGCGAACCGTACCATTACTGAAGCTTAACCGGCATCTGCGCCAGAGGTGAGGCCCATGCTCACGTGGGAACAGGCAAGACGCTACCACCCTTACCCACTCATTGTAACCGCCGCGGTCATCCGTCGGCGCGATAAGGTGTTGGTGGCCCGGCGGCAGCAAGGGCACTTGAGCGGGAAATGGGAATTCCCCGGAGGCAAACTTGAGCCGGGTGAGAGCCCGGAAGCATGTCTGGCGAGGGAGATCAAAGAAGAGCTTGGCCTTGAGGTGCGGGTGGATGAGGTTTTCGCCGTGGTTTACCACCGCTACGAAACCGGGCCCATACTGTTGTTGGCGTACGAGTGCACCCTGGCCGACGGCTCTTGGCCCGAGACGGGCTTGGCCCCTGACGCCCCGGCGAAGTGGGTCTCCCGAGAGGAACTGGCCCGGCTTGACCTGGCCCCGGCGGACGTGCCCATAGCGGAAAAGCTGAGCCGCTTGCTAGAAAGTAACAGCAACGCCTAGTTATGCACGGCAACACCACGCAAGAACGGGTCGCCCCGCCCTACTTTACGTGGTACCGGGCGGGTTCTCACCCCGTCGTTTAGTTAGGGCCTTCTGGAGGAATCTTTCTAGGTCCACCACAAAGCGCTCGTGAGTTCCCTCCGCCACCTTCTCTACTTCATCGTATACCTCCGCGCGAAAGACCAGACGGCGCCCTTCCACCTGTACCAGCTCCACCACCGCCCTCACCTGAAAACCGACCGGTGTGGCGGCCAGATGCTTCACGTCCACCCTGGTGCCTACGGTGGTCTTACCGGCTTCCAGGTGAGGCTCCACCGCGGCTACCGCCGCCCTCTCCAACAGCGCCACGACCGCGGGGGTAGCGTAGACCTCTACGCCGCCGCTGCCGTAGGCCACCGCCGTGTTCTCCCGGGTGACCACTTCCCTAGCTTCGCTTCTAATTCCCACGTCCAGGGGCATAGGCAACCCTCCTGTTGGTGTTCTCCACTCATTGGTTTCGCGCTGGCGGTCGCATGTCCTGCCGTTACGGAGGGCCATGCGTCTCTATCGAGCGTTTCCCGGGTCTGGGTGCCCGCGGTACGGTGCGGTCGCGCTAACCTACATCCTTTCGACCGAACGCTATAGCGGAGACCCAGCCCAGCAGGAGGTACGCCGCCAGCGCCACCAGGACGAACCCTCCCAGGTAGAGCTGGGCATTGCGACCGAGGTTTTCCGCCGCCCGTTGCAGGAGAGGCCCTATCCGGTCCGGGAAGGCTGCCGGCAGCAGGCCCAGCAGGGGTAGGACGTACACGTAGCCTGCCCGCCGGTAGTCCCAGACGAAAAACACCAGTAGGATAAGGCCGCTTAAGACCATGGCCAAACCCATGGGTAGGAGGACCAGAGCGGCCGGGGGGATGTCAGGGCCCCTACCTAGCGAGCCCCATACCTTACCTAGCGAACCCGCCCCGGCCAGGGTGAGGGAGAAGAAGCCGAACAACGCCAGCACCCCCACAAACTTACTCCACACGATGGTCGCCGGCCGGAGCGGGAGCGAGCGCAGGAAGGCCAGTCCGCGGTTTAGTTCCTCCTGATAGCACAGACGGCCGACCACCATGTACGGCAATATAAAACTCCAGAGGGCTATAACCATCGCGCCCTCGGGGGTGCGTCCGAAAAGCAGGGGAAAGGTCGCCGCCAGCACCAGGTAGAGAAGCAGGCTGGCGCGCATTAGCGTCAGGTCTTTGAGAATTAGGCTCCACATGAGTTATCCCTCCAAACTTTGGTTTGGTTGAGGCTCGCCGTAGGCCTCCGGCCGGGCCAGGGCGAGCAGAAGTTCGTCCAGGCTAAGCGGGGTGGTTTCGACCTGGTAGCCGCCTTCTCGTTGGCGTTTCGCCAGGTCCCGAAAGCGGTCGGTCACGGCCAGGCAACGGTTTCCTTCCCGGCGCCAGACTCTTAGCCAGGGTCGCAGCTCTTCCAGCCGGTCGGCCGGGAAGCTAACGCTTTTCCAGTCGGCAAGCAGGTCATCCTTTTCTCCGCAGAAGAGGAGCTTCCCGCGGTTTAGGATGACCACGTAGTCGGCCACCCTCTCCACATCGTCAAGAATATGGGTGGAGAAGAGCACGGCCCGGTCCTCGTCCTGAACAAAGGCCAGCATTTCCTGCAGAACGTCGTGCCTGGCCAGGGGGTCCAGCCCGGACATGGGCTCATCCAGAACCAGTAGCCGGGGCCGGTGGGCCAGGGCCAGCGCCAGGGACAGTTTGGCGCGGGTACCCTTAGAAAGCTCTTTAATGCGCTTACGTGCCGGCACCTCGTATTTGGCCAGGAGTTCCTCGCAAAGGCGTTGGTCCCAGAACCGGTAAAAGCGGGCCCGGAACCGCACCGTCCACGCCACGGTCATGTCCTGGTAATAGGGGTGTAGTTCCGAAACGTAGCCCACCATTTGGCGGATGGTCAACTCTTGCTGTCGGGAGTCCAATCCTAGAACCCGGATGCGGCCTTCAGAAGGCCGGGATAGATTTAACAGGCACCGGATCAAAGTAGTCTTTCCGGCCCCGTTCGGCCCGACCAGGCCCATTATGTGTCCGGATGGGAGGACGAAGGAAAGCGGGCCCAGGGTGAAGCCGGAAAACCGCTTCTCCAGACCCAATACTTCCAGGGCGGTGTTCATGCCGGTCCGTTACCTCCTTTTAGAAGCTGGCAAAAGATCTCGCCGATTTCCGCATCGGTCAAGCCTAACCCCCTAACCTCCGCCAGGGCCCGGCCCAGGGAGTCGGCGGCTATGGCGCGCGCTGCCCGGCGCAGCGCCTCCGGGTCCAGACGGGCCACGAAGGTACCCAGGCCCTGACGAGTGGTGATCAGGCCCTCCCTTTCTAGCTCCCAGTAGGCCCGTCGGACGGTAATGACGCTGGCGGTAAGCTGCTGTGCCAGTTCGCGGATCGAAGGCAGGGGAGTTCCCGGGGCCAGTTCTCCGGTCAGGATCAGGCGTCGTATTTGGTCGCTGATTTGCCGGTAAAGCGGTTCCGGATTTTCTCCGGAGAGGCGGAGCAGCACTATATCCCCTCCGAATAGTTCCACTGAGTATATTCAGCATACACAGTATAAACGCCAAGAGGCGGATTGTCAAGACGGCAGGCCTAGAGGCTTAGTGCTTTTTTGGAGCAGGACTTCAAGGGCGGCTGGCGAAAATCCTCACTAGAACGGGGGGACACCGGTTGGGCGAAATAATCATGAGCTGCGAAGAGGCGATAGGCAAGTACGTTCGCGACGGTGACACCATAGCCGTGGGCGGGTTTACCGTCACCCGCAAGCCCTACGCGCTCATCCGGGAAATAGTGCGCCAGGGACGCCGAAACCTGGTGGTTGAAGGAAGCGGTGGCGGGGGAGAAATTGACCTTCTCATCGGCGCCGGCTGCGTGCGGGCGCTAATCAATGCCTACATGGCCAACGCCGTCTTCGGCAACGTCTCCCCGCGGTTCCGCCGGGCGATCGAGCGCGGGGAAATTAAGTTCGAGGACTACACCCTGGACGTGCAGCCCCTGCGCTTCCACGCTGCCGCCTTGGGCCTACCCTACCTCCCCGTATGGGGGTCACCGGCCCGGGCTGGCTTGATGGACCGGAGGGTCGTTGCCGGGCGGGCCTGGCACCGGATAAGGGGCCGGTAGCGGTAGTTACCACGCTGGGCGTGAGCGGTTCGATGAGGCCACCAAGCGCAGGTACCTGGCCGAATTTTGCCCGGGAGTCAGCATTGAGGCAATTATTGACGAGACCGGCTTTGAGCTGGAGGTGGGCCGGGCGGTGGAGGCCGAACCGCCCGCTCCGGAAATACTGGAGGTTCTGAGGCGGCAGGTAGACCTCCACCGGTTATACACCTGAGGCGGCGCTAGAAGGGAAAAGACCGTCGGTAGGCGAAAGCTCCTACGCAAGGGCATAATGGAGGCATTCTAATGAGCGCAGCCGTAGGTCTGAAGCGAACGGTGCTGCCCATTAACCTCCTTCAGCCCCTCTTGGACGCGCTGGGGGAGTTTACGGGCCTGTGGCTTAAGTTCGTCGATACCGAGGGTGAATACGTTATTACCCCCGGCACCAGGCAGCCCTGCCGTTTCTGTCAACTGGTTCGTAGCACTCCGGAGGGTAGGGCACGGTGTAAAGCTTCAGCGAAGGCGGCCATTCAGGAGTGCGGTCTTGAAGTGCGCGGCCACTACAGCCGCTGCCACGCCTTGGTTAGTCGCCTTACGGTACCCATTGTGCTGAACGGCGAGTGTCACGGGGCCTTGGTTTGCGGCGAGATAGTGGTGGGGCCACCGGGCGAGGAAGAGTTAAGGGCGGTGGCCGCGCTGGCCGAGGCCATCGGCGTTGATAAGAGGGAGTTGGTGAGGGCGTACCGGGAAATACCGCCTTGGGACGGAGATCGGTTGCGTATGACCCCAGAGGTGCTGAGCGCCCTAACGCATTGCTTCATCAAAATGGGGTTGGCCGTGGCTTCCAAGGAGCGGGCGGAGATGGAACGGCAGCGGCGGGAAATAGAACTCAAGGCCTTGCAGGCGCAGATCAATCCTCACTTCCTCTTCAATGCCCTGAATACCGTAACCATGCTTGCCCTGGTAGAGGGGGCGCCGCAGACCCGACGGGCGGTCAAGGCCTTGGCCGATCTTCTACGCTCGGCTTTTCGCCCTAAGGACCTACTCACCCCTCTGAGGCAGGAACTGCAGAACGTAGAAAACTACCTTTACATTCAGCAGATCCGTTTTGGCGAGCGCCTGAAGGTGGAGAAAAATTTTCCCGAAGCTCTCTTGGACGCTTTGGTTCCTCCGTTTTCGCTCCAACCGCTGGTTGAGAACGCGCTGGTACACGGGCTGGAACCCCTGGAGCAAGGAGGAAAACTCAGCCTGGGCGGGTACTGGGACGCCGGGGGCAAGGTGCGTTTGGTAGTTGCGGACACGGGGGTGGGTATGAGCCCGGAGAGACTGGCGGAGATCAGAGGCGAGATGGAGAGAGAAGAAGGGCTGGGAGCTACGCATGGGTTGGCGAATGTGCACCGTCGTCTGCGCCTGATGTTTGGCGAGGCTGGGGGTGTAGAGATAAGAAGCCAAGTCGGCTCGGGCACCCAGGTATGCTTATCGCTACCCTACCTCGTGGAGGAGGGGGTAAGAATGCATGAGCATCAAGGTACTGGTAGCCGATGACGAACCGCTAGTGCGTAAGGGCTTGCGGCTGATGTTGCGGCAGGTCGGGGAGGACGTCGGGGAGGTACTGGAGGCGGCCAATGGTCGCGAGGCTTTGGCCGTAGCGGCGGCAGAAGCGCCAGACGTAGTCTTCCTGGATATTCGTATGCCGGGAGCCGGCGGCCTAGAGGTAATGCGGGAGCTGCGCAGTCGCTGCCCGCGTACCCGGGTAGTGATCCTTACGGCCTACGACCGCTTCGATTACGCCCAGGAAGCTCTGCGGCAGGGAGCCGTTGATTATCTAGTAAAGCCCCTGGAGGAAGAGCAGTTGGTTCAGGCGCTGGCTCGCTGTCGGGCGGCTCTATCCGACGAGGCCAAGCGACAGGCGAGGGAGGCATTTACCCGCGCCGTGCGTCGTTCCCTGGAGGAAGCCTTGGTCCTTGAACTCGTGGGTAGGGTGCAAGGGGGCTCGAGGACGGAAGCCGAACTGCACGGGTTGCTCGAGCAGCTCCTGGGTAAAGGGGCCGGTTTGCCTCAGGTTTGTCTGGTTATGGAGCCTCGGGGCGGCCAACCATCCGACTGGGAGGACATGCGCCAGATCTGTGCTTCGGCGCTAGAGCCGTGGTCGGTCTTATGTGCGGTTATCGAGCACCGCCTCGTGCTCTTGGCTCGGCCACCGGTAGGGCACGCTTCCGTAAGCAAGGAGCAGGTGGAAGCTTTGGGCCGGCGGCTAATAGAGGTGTTGAGGGACAAGATGGGTCTAGAAACGAACGTAGGTATTGGTAGGACCTGTTCGCAGTCCTCAGAACTCGGAGTTTCTTACGGGGAGGCCCTACTCACCCTGGAGGCGCTTGCGAGCGAAGGCGAAAAATGCGCCTGCCGACACATAGCCGACCTAGAAGGCGACCGGAAGTCCGCTTGGAGCTATCCCTGGCAAGAGGAGCAAGAACTCCTCAAAGCGGTGCGATTGGGCATGTGGGCGCAGGCGCGCGAACGGGCGCAGACGCTTATAGGTGAGGTGCTACGTTACTCACCCTACGTTGGGGAGCGGCGGGCGCGCGCGGCGGAGATTCTGGCCTTGGTTTCCCGAGCCGCCCTGCAGGCGGGGGCCGAACCGCGGGCGGTGTTGCATTTTAGCTGCCGGCAGTTGCGCCGCCTGCCGGCAGCCGATGCGGCCACCGCACTACGGGAGTGGATGGATACGGTTATGGCCGGCGTGACCTCGCTGGTGAAAGCGACGGGCCGTAGCCGGACGGAGCAGACGGTCCTGCAGGCTGAGGCCTACATGCGAGAGAACCTGTCCCGGAATCTGACCCTGGAGGAGGTCGCTCGCAAGGTCTACTTGAGTCCGGCCTACTTCAGTACTCTATTCCACAAACACAAAGGGTGCAGCTTCAGTAATTACCTGGAGCGGTTGCGGGTGGAGGCGGCGGCCGATCTGTTGGCGGCAACAGACGAACCGGTCTACTCCGTGGCCCGATCGGTCGGTTACCGCGATCCCAATTATTTCGCCCGCGTATTTCGAAAGGTTACCGGTGAGCCCCCGAGTGCCTTCCGGCGGCGGCACCGGGGCCAAGGGAAACCAAATTGCCTGTAGCATTTTTGGGTCTAAGCAGGACAATTTTTTTGTGATACACAGTTGAGTAATTGTGACCTCCCATGAAAGAGTGTTTCCACTCTGCTCCCCATCAACCGTTTCCCTTCTTCTCCAAAAATATTTTAGAGGCTTCCGACGCACAAAGGTAAACAATAATAGCGAGCAGGTTAATCCGGGTAGGTTCGGGCGGCGGTCCGGCCTATCGGCACAGTTTGGAAGGAGGGAGACTCGTGGCCAAGCTAACGGAAGAAATGAAGGCCGTATTAAAGGTGGTGGGCAAGGGTGGGGCGGTAGTGCACCTGACTACCTGCAGCGCGGACGGCAAACCCAATATTGTGGCCGAGAGGTTTGTAACACATTACCAGGACGAGTACATTCTCATCGCGGAGATGTACGCTCAGAAAACGAAGGTCAACCTCAACGAGAATCCGGTGGGTTGTATCTCCGTCGCCCACCCGGTGCGGGGACATACCTGGGTTTTCCGCGGACCTTGCACCATAATCCGTCATGACGCCCCTGCCAATTATCAGTGGTACGGCATTAGGGCCGGTGAGGTCCTGGCCGAGTGGGGCGCTTGGGCGGAAAAGGAACCACCCGACGAAGTTCCGCCGGACATCCGGCCGCCCCGGCTGGTGCAGCGGGGCGTGATAGCCCTCAAGGTAGACGAGGTTTACAGTTGGGCTCCGGAAGAGGCCGGACGCAAACTGCTATAGGGGGGAAGCAAAGATGCCAATAGCTCTGACTCCCCGGATGAAGGACTGGTTGGAAACCTTGGGCGCCCATATCGCCACCGCCACCAAAAACGGTTTTCCCACGGTGACGGTGGTAGACAAGGCGGTAGTAACCGGTGACACAGTTACCTTTGCCCTAACCAACCCGCAGGTGGAGCAGATTCGGGAGAATCTGGCAGAGAATCCCTGGGTGGCCATCGGACCAGGCGGTTTGGGAGCGGTACGCGCCCCTTACCAGTTCAAGGGAAAGGGTCGGCTGGAGGGAAACAATTTGGTGGTACAGGTGGAGGAGATCTACTGTACTCGGCCGGGACCGGAGGCCGGCCTGCGCCTGGACGTGATGGGTTACGAGAAGATGAAGGAATTCGAGGAAGCCCGCTGGACCGATCCGGCTCCGAAGGCGCAATAAGAAAAGAGGGACCCGGTTATGGAGCGCGAAGTCTTAGCCGCTTTTAGGGCGGCAACAGCCCAACCCGACTATCTCACCACGGAGAAGTTCGACGCCATCCTGGGCGGTTTTGGCGTGTTCAATCTGGGCGTTTGGGCGGCAGCCAACGTCATTGCCAAAGAGAAGCAAAAGGGAAAGAAGATCAATGTCGGCGTAAGTAACGAGAAGACTACGGAGATCGACGAGGTAGCTCGCAAGGCGGTAAAGGTACTCATGGACTGCGGCGCCGACGCCTCCAACGCCGCCCTGGTAGCGGCTACCCTGCTGTATTGGGCCGGCAGCAGCGTTACCGCAGGGATTCCGGCGCCAAACCGCAAGCTGGGTGCGGTTTGCCGTATGGCGGCGGGCGCACCGGCCGGACGGGTGGCCAACATTCCTACGGAAAAGCTGAACAACAAGATCTCCGGCTTCGCCGCCGTGCAGGCCATGTACGAGGCCATGCAACGGGAGATTCTGGCTCCCTGGAGCGGTGATCTCACCCCCGTCGGGGTAGCCGGAAGCCCGGTGACCGGCCACACCCGGGTGGGTGAGGACCTGCTCTTCCCGGAATTGGCCCAGAAGTTGGTGCGAATAGGCGTGGAGGCCATGCTCCAGGCCTACCGGTCGGTCGGAATTAAACCCTGCCGCTGGATGGCCAGCCTCTTGGCCTGTGCCGCCGCTCTGGAAATCATCCATCCGGACGCCTACGTGGGCGAGGAGTGGGGGCCGTTCCTTCAGACGCGAACTCCCTACGTGTGCGGCGTGGCGGCGGTAAAGGCGGCCAACATGCCGGAGAAGATTCACATTCGGGGCACCGGTGAGGAACTGGAGACCGCCAAGGTGGTCGGTGACCTGGCCATGATTCTAAAAGACTGCGGCTCGCCCACCGTGGTCGGCATGATTATGTTTAACGAGGTTAACGCCCTTATTGCCGAGGGAGCCATTCTCGGCGTTGGGCGTAGCGGCGGCCCGCTTCTTCTACCCTTAACCCACTGGTGCACCTCGGCTTCGCTTTCGCTGTACCTGTTGAGCAAGGGTATGACCGAAGAAGAGGTAGCCGACGTTATCCGGACCACTATGGAATCCTATTTTCAACCGGAGCATGCCGCCGTGGCTACCAACCTTCTGGCGAGACGGGCTCACTTCATTGAGCGCGGTCCGGTTACTCGGGCGGTCATGCTGGCTACCGAACCGGCTCTGACCGAGTCGGTGCTGCGGCGGGCGCAGTACGCCTATCAAGGCCTCAAGGCGGGCAAAAGCCTCACGGAGGTTACGCGGGAGCTGGAGCTACAGCGAATCAAAGCCTTGGGCGACGGCACGGCCCGAATTCTCTCCAAGGTGCTCAACCGGAATATCGAGTACGTGCGCTTCTGTAACGTGCGGCCCGGAGCCGGTAGGCGCACCCACAAATTCGCTCACAAGTATTTTGCCTTCGACGGTTACGTGGATGTGGAACTGAAGGTAGACGGTAAGGAATACCGCTTCGAAAATATCCTGGCCAAGACCATTCCGGATGCCCTGCTCAACCACGACACCGAGCAGCTTGACATCATTCAGTGTTTTGCCGCCGGCGCCGTGGACCTCCTGAACGCCGGAGCGGTGGCAATGGACGTAGTGGTACCGGCCTGCGTGGCCGCGGCCATGGGCATGGACCCCGAGCAGGCAGTACAGCAGGCTGCCGAGGGGGCTACCATCAGCATGAGCATTCCGGTGCCCACCTTTACCGAATCGGTGACTCTGGCGGCCAGGATCGCGAAGGGGTTGGGAGAGTAGGGGTTGCGGTCGGCGTAGAAGCGTGGTCAAGTAAGGTGGTGGCGACGGTGTCGGATGTCCCTTCGGAGAACGCGGCGGCGAAGAAGTTGCCGAAGAAGATGCCCTGGGTAATTCCCTCTAATTGCGAGGGCTGCGGAGATTGCGTCAACCGCTGCCCTCGCAAGGGGTTGGTCATGGTGGAAACCAACTTGAGCGGTGTTTATGTCCCGTGGTTACCCGATCCCGACATATGTACGGGCTGCGGAAAGTGCGCCAGCGGATGCGTCATGGGCGGTATCGTCATGACGGAATATGTGGCGGAGGCGCGCCAGCGCTTCCTGGAGAAGCGACCGGTGTTGGCCGGTTAGTAGGTAAAGAGCGGTGCAGGGGCGAAGAAAGGTTAGGACGAGAGCGATGCGGGAAGTTAGCCGCCGCGAACTGATCAACTATGTACGCGTCGCGGGTAGCTATCCGGGTTATACCGAGGCGGAAAGGGCAGCCCTAAGCGTCTTCGCAGCGCTTCAGGAGTGCCTGGAGCCGCAAACGGCTGAGGTCATGGCCACTAACCTGCCACGAGATCTTCTTTCTTTATGGTTGGAGGCGGGTAGGGACGAGGGCCAAGGAAGCCATCGGGGGCAAACCGAGGCCGCCGTGCCGCGGGGCAACGACCTTCTTCTCTTGACACTGATCAGCGAACACGGCGGCTACCCGGACGAGGCGACGGCGGAGCGGGCCTTGCTGGCTGTCTTTAGCGCTTTGAAGGAAAAGCTGCAAGAGCGTGCGGCCTCCTGGGGAGAAAACTTGCCCCCGATCGCCCGTTCTTTCTGGCGACGGGCTCGAACGGTGGACGAGCAGCAAGACGCCTCTCAGTGTCTCTGACGATAGACGAGGCACCCGGAGGGTGCCGACTGCGGTGGGAGAAAAGTATGGGTCAGGCTAACCTGCTTCTGGCGCAGGTTGACGACGCGAGCGGCGAGGTCCTGGGCCGGGTGATGGACGATCTTATAGCCCTGGGCGCTCGCAACTTACAGCTCATACCGTCCCAGACCAAGAAGGGACGGCCCGGCTATATGTTGCTGGTGGATGTGTCCCCGGAGAGAGTTCCGGAAGTTGCCGCCTACCTGGCGTCCGAATTGGGGATCTGGGGTTATCACCTTCTCGCCGGCGAGCACCGACACCTTGAGGTTTCCTTTCGCCAGGTTACCGTTTCCTTGGTTCAGGAAGGTCACGAACAGGTCATACCCTGTCAGGTGAAGGAAGTTCGCGACGGGGGCAGGCTGGTGGGTCTAAAGCTGGAGCACGCCTTCTTGTGCCAGTTGCGCGAGAAGCTGGCGGATAGGGGTATAGGGTGGTCCCTGCGCCGGTTGCGTACCGTCCTGGAGGGCCGGTTGTGGGAAGGGGCCACCGCCCTGCGGTTACGGGTTGAGGGGCAGAGACTAACCGTAACCTCGGAGATGGGTCACGTGGGATAGTAGCCCTGGGTTTTCCGAATGATGACAGGGTTTACGGGGCGAAAGGTTATGGAACGGCTGCGCCGCATTCTGGAGGAAGTACGGGACGGCCGGCTGAGCGTGGACCAGGCGTTGGCCCGCATTGACCGCTGCGGATACGAGGAAATGGGGTTTGCCTGCCTGGATACGCAACGGGCCAGTCGGCAAGGCTTTCCGGAAGTGATTTTTTGTCAGGGCAAGACCAAGGAACAGGTAGCCGAGATTTTCGGTCGCTTGGCCGCCGGCCACAGCAACGTGTTGGCCACCCGCGCCGAACCAAGCGTTTACGAAGCGGTCAAGTCAGTGGTGCCGGAAGCGGAATACTCCGCGGACGGTCGCATAGTTTACCTCTGGCGGGACCGTCAAATCACGGGCCGGGGCACCATCCTGGTTATCACCGCCGGGACCGCCGACATTCCGGTGGCGGAAGAGGCGGCGATCACGGCGCAGGTGATGGGCAACCGGGTTGACCGCCTTTACGATGTGGGGGTGGCCGGAATTCACCGGCTTATCGGACATATTGAGCGCCTGCGGGAGGCCAGTGTGCTGGTGGTGGCTGCCGGGATGGAGGGCGCTCTGGCCAGCGTGGTAGGCGGGCTGGTGGGTCGGCCGGTGATCGCCGTACCCACCAGCGTGGGCTACGGCGCTCACTTTGGCGGCCTGGCGGCCTTACTGACCATGTTGAACAGTTGCGCCGCCGGCGTAGCCGTAGTCAACATCGACAACGGTTTCGGAGCCGGGTTTGTGGCTTCACTGATTAACCGAGTGGGGAAGGAGTAATAAGTTGAGGGTTGCTTATCTGGACTGCTTTTCCGGTCTTAGCGGCGACATGTTCCTGGGAGCGCTGGTCGATGCCGGTCTGTCCGCTTCGGATTTGGAGGCGGCGGTGGCCGGGCTGCCGGTCCGGGGGTGCCGCCTCAGCTTCGGGCGAGTGCGCCGAGGAGCCATCGTCGCCACCAGGGTTAGGGTACAGGTGACGGAGCCGCAGCCGGCCCGCCGGCTAGAAGACATTTTGGCCGTGCTAGAGGGGAGCCGGCTGTCCCCTTCCGTACTGGCCAGGTCCAGGGCGGTGTTTTCCCGCCTGGTGGCCGCCGAGGCCAAGGTGCACGGTGTTCCGCCTGAGGAGGCTCACCTCCATGAGGTAGGGGCGGTAGACGCCCTGGTGGACGTGGTGGGCGCGGTAGCTGGGCTGGAGCGCTTGGGGATTGAGCAGCTTTGGGTATCACCGCTTCCCTGCCCGCGGGGCTGGGTGGCTGCGGCCCACGGCAGGCTTCCGGTGCCGGCCCCCGCGGTGCTGGAACTGCTTCGGGGCGTGCCGGTTTACGGGGTGGAGGAAGAAACGGAACTGGTGACACCTACGGGAGCGGCGCTGGCGGTAGAGTTGGCCGCCGGTTTCGGGCCCCTGCCTCCTATGCGTCTGGAGCGCGTGGGTTACGGCGCCGGGGAGCGGGAGTTGACCCATCCCAATGTTCTGCGACTACTGCTGGGCGAGACTGACGCGGTTGCGCGCCCGCCGGGGGCGGACCCGGCGTTTCTTCGGCCGGAGACGGTGGCGGTGGTGGAGGCCGCCATCGACGACATGAACGGCGAATGGTACCCCTATCTCGCCGAGGGTTTGCGCCGGCTGGGAGCCCTAGACGTCTACTTCGCGCCGGTGTATATGAAGAAAGGACGACCCGGGGTGCTCGTCACCGCCCTGGTACCGCCGGAGGCGGCGGAGGGGGCGGCGGCGCTCTTTGTTACCGAGAGCACTACCTTGGGCGTACGCTGGCGGCTGGAGCAGCGGTTGGTGGCACCGCGGGATTGGCTTACGGTGGAAGTGGGTGGCCGCGAAGTACGGGTTAAGTACAGCGCGGTATCCGGGTCGGAACCGGGGGAGAAGACGGTACTGCAGGTGGCGCCGGAGTACGAAGACTGCCACCGGGTAGCCGAAGAACTGGGGTTACCGCTCAAAGAAGTATACCTCTTGGCCCAGGGAGAGGCCTGGCGACGTCTGAAGCCCGGCGTCTGAAGCCATAGTGCCGCTCGGGCTCCGGCAGCCGCCAAAGGCCGTTTCCTCCCCCGCATTACCAATCTTGCCCAGACTCCCGGTCGGGCCCTAGGGAGGGGTCCCGTTTGCTGCCGGATCGCCGGGAAGGGAGGGACCCGGTTGAAGGTAGTGTATCATCACCGGTTCCGGCTGGTTTACGATACCGACCCGGCGGCCGGGCCGGGCAGGATGGAAAGCGTAATGGAAGCTCTGGGCAATCGCTACCCGATAGTGGTGCCTGAACCGGCCGGGGAGGAGGAGGCGCTGCTGGTGCACCACCCCCAGCACCTGGCCCGGGTGAAGCGCCATAAGGCGGTGTACGAAATGGCCCTGCTGGCCGTGGGCGGGGCCATCAAGGCGGCGGAGTTGGCCCTCACCGGCGAGCCGGCTTTTGCCGCCGTCCGCCCGCCCGGACACCACGCCAGCCCCAACTATGCCTGGGACTTCTGCTGGCTCAACAACGTAGCCGTGGCGGTGCAGAAGCTGAGGCGGGAGGGCCGGGTCAACCGGGTGCTGGTGGTGGACTTCGACCTGCATTACGGGGATGGCACCGCCAACGCCTTCGAGGGCGTGCCCGAGGTTACCTACTGGCACCTGGCCGGGGGCAGCCGGGAAAGATTCTTCGACGACCTGGAACGAAGCCTCGAGAAGGCCGGCGAGGCCGAGTTGCTGGCGGTTTCGGCCGGATTTGACCGCCACGAGGAGGATTGGGGCGGGCTTTTGCGCACCGAGGACTACCGCACTATCGGTGCGCGGCTAAAGTCCACCGGTCTGCCGGTATTTGCCGTGCTTGAGGGCGGCTACAATCACCTGGCCCTGGGCGTCAGCGTGCGGGCGTTTCTAGAGGGGCTTGCTCAGTGAGCAGTGAGCTTTGCCGGGCATGTCCCGGCTTCGCGGCCGGTAGCACCATACTCAAAAGGTGGGCGAAAATGGTGAAGCGAAGGCGGCCGTTTGTTGCTACCAAACCGCCCCGGTTTCCGGTTCTAGCTCTTACGGTAAAGTGTCGGTGGGCCGGGTGGCCTGCCTTACTTGTGCTGCTCGCCCTGGGTTTCGTGATACTGAGCGCTTGTGGCGGTACCGCCGGCAGCGGCGAGGGCCGAGTGCCCTCGGCTTCTGGGGAAAGCCCGGCATCGCAGGCGGGGCTGATCACGGCCGTGGTCCGGGAAGTGATCGACGGCGATACCTTCCGGGCGGTCCTGGCCGGCGGCCGCGAGGAGAAGGTACGCTTGATCGGGGTGGATGCTCCGGAAAGCACCAAAGAAGTGGAGCCCTACGGCAAGGAAGCCGCTGCCTACACCCGAAAGCGCCTGTCCGGGCGCACCGTTTACCTGGAGCTGGATGTAGGGGAAAGAGACAAGTACGGTCGCCTTTTGGCCTACGTCTGGCTGGATAGACCGGAGTCCGGCTCTGAGGACGAAGCGCGGGCGAAGATGTACAACGCCGAGCTGCTGCTGGTCGGGTTGGCCCAGGTAATGACCGTACCCCCCAATGTGAAGTACGCGGAGCTGTTCGTCAAGCTCCAACAGGAGGCCCGGGAGGCCAAGAAAGGCCTATGGGCGGCAGCACCGGCCAAATACATAGGCAACGTCGGCTCCAAGAAGTTCCACCGGCCGGAATGCGAGTGGGCGGCCTGGATAGCGCCGGCAAACCGGGTGGAGTTCGCCACCCGGGAGGAGGCGCTTCGTGCCCGGTACACCCCCTGCGGGAGCTGCAAACCGTAGACCGACCTTCAGCCCAAAAGTTCGGCCAGGGATAGCAATTCCTCCCGCACCGCCTGCCGGTCCCGGTCCTTTAGCGGCGCCCGGTCCACCATTCCCTCCAGATAGCAGCAGAAGGCATTGGTCAGGTGGGGCTCGTTGAAGGCGAACACCGCCAGGGGTTCGGCGGTGTGGGCCACAATGACTCCCGTTTCCTCTTTGGCGTACACCCGCACGTGGGGAAAAGGTAGGCGGCGGGCCAGCACCAGGTGCTGGCGCTCCTGCCGTTCTAGGAGGTGGGCCAGGTGGCGCAGGTGGCGGGCGAACTCGGCCGGCGAGTAGTAAAGACCGGTACCACCCGCCAGGTCGGGGCTTTCCAGCGGCACCCGGCCGGCGGCAAGGTCCTCGGGCTCCAGCAGGCTCAGAATTTCCGTACGGTGGTGTCGCGAAAGGTTGTTCGCCAGGGCCGCGGCCCGGGACCGGTGGAGGGAGCGAAAAGTTTCGGTCACCCTTTCTTCCAGCCCGGAGCGGGCCAGGACCTCGCCGAAGGTTTCCTCCGGCAGGGTGGCCAGGGAGAGGGAGTTTAGGAGGCAGTAGCAGTCCCCCGGCTCTTCCTCGAACTCCCTCACCAGCTCTCCCAGGCCTTCGGGCGCGGGACCGGTGAAAATCCGCATCAGCGGCCGGCACAGCCGCAGGAACTCGTTGAACTCCTCGGTAAGCGCGGCCACCATGGCCGGATCGGTAAATAAGAAGTTGGGCGCTTCCTCCAGCCTGCCCGCCAGGGTGGCGCAGGTGAGCGCCGCCACCCCCGGGGCCACGAACAGGGTGCGGCGGAAGTAGTGCTCGCGGTAGCGGGGGCAGTAGTAGGGGTCCACCCCGCCGGTCAAGTAGAACGGCATCCAGAAATCAATACCCGCGAGCATCTCCGAGAGGTCCCGCTGGATCACGTGCACCATCTTCACCCGGTGGCCCCGGCGTATTACTTCCAGGAACAAGGGAACGAATTGGGCCAGGAAGGCCCGGTGGTGGGCAAACCATTCGATGCTTTCGTCGCTGTAGAGCATCAGGGTTCCCGGCGGGGCGACGGCCACCGCCTGCATGAAGCGGAGGGTTGCCCGACGCTTTCCTTCCGCGCCGTAAAAAACCTCGGAGCGGCCCGGTGCCCCCGGAGTGGTCTCGGGTTCCACCCGCGCAAACGGGGGTGCGGCCCGCAGGCCGGCCGCAAATCCTTCCGGCCGGTTCATGAGGTGGTTTACCAGCTCCGCCCCGGGCGCGGCCTCCTGCGACAGCCAGTCCAGCAACAGGTCGGCTAAAGCAGAGGCCTCGGGAGGGTCCGAACCCGGAGGCAGGCCCAATATTTCCGCCAGCGCGGCGTGGTGATAGGCGGTCTTGGCCCGAGAGGCCAGGTGAGAGGCCAGGGCTTTCAGGTGGGGACCGCCTTTGGCCTGGGTACGCGCCCCGGTGCGCCAGCGGCTCACCAGCGAGGGGTCAAGGTTCAGCGCCCGGGCCAGTTGCCGGTTAGAAAGGTTGAGCACCGCCATCAGTAGGTCCAGGCGCTTGCCGAAGCTCACGCTCGGCCCCCCATTCTTCCCGCCGTTAGAAAAGCCTGAAGGCGACGCCAAGATTATACCATATCCCCGGGTTGGAGGGACGCTCTTGTCACCGATCGGTGATAAGTTAATTTGTCATTGACAAATGTCCGCCGGGCCTTGCCGCGCCGGGCATAGAGCCTTAGAGTAAGGAAAAGAGGTGGGAAGGTTGCAGGAGGCGTGGGCCCGTCTCGGGCTGAAGCTCCGGACCGGCTTCTTCAGGACCGAGCTTTACACCGTAGAGGTCACCGGAACCGAGCTGAAGTTTATCCCCTCCGGCCGGGAAGAAGGGGGCGCGGTTTCTCCTTTCCGGTGGGCGGCATCCAGGCGGTGGTGCTGCTACCGGGCCGGCCGCCGGAACTGGAGATCCGCACGGAAAGTGAGGCGTTAACCCGGCAGCCTCACCGATCTAACCGAGTTACCGGCCGCGACCGCGGCCCTGCACGTGGGGCTGGGCACCAAGTTCTGGGAAGGGGACGCAAGCGGGTAGGCAGGGAACCAGGAGAGTAGTCGGTCGGGCCACCCGCGGGTTAGGGGAGCCAAGGAGGTAGCGAGGGCACAGCCGGCGCCGGGTCGGGTGTCGTTAACCGCATTGTATAATTCCAGGGGGAGGTTATGGGCTTGGCAGGCTTGGTGAGCAGGAAGAATACGCGGGTGGCCAGACTGGTGGCCTTGCTTTTGTTGTTCGGCTTTATGCTCATGCCTTCGGTGGGAGGCTGGGCCCAGGCGCCGGCAGGCGATGGGACCGCCGGTTCCGGCGGTTCGGTCTACGGGGAAGGGGCCCAGAACGGGTCTTCTGTGATCGACGGTACGGAGGAGGAGATCCCTCCTCTCCTAGATACCGAGTCGGCCGCGCCGCCGCAGGAGCCGACCGGGGACCCGGGGACCGATCAGCAGCCGACCGCGTCGGAGGGGCCCGGCGCCGCCCCGGAGGGCCCGGGCCCGGATCAGCCGCCACTACCGGAAACGGAGGGTCAGTTAGAAGCACCGGGAACGCAGGAGGAACAGGCGGGGCAGGCGGATGCGGAGGCCCCGGCGATCCTGGCCGCGGTATCGGGGCCGGCGGTGTTTCACGCCGAGCAACTTCAGGTTATGGCTTACTTCTCCCTTTCCTTCCGCGCCAGCGTGGGCGAAGGCTTATATCAGACCAGCGTGAGGGAAGAGGTGTACCGGGTCAGCGGCGAGGTATACCTACGGGTAGTGGATGGTGAGGGCAACGTTCTGGCGGCCATGCCGAAGAACGGGCTCGACAATCAATACTCGACCTTATGGTACTACCTCTACTTTTCCCGGCCCGCCTCTCCGGGGCAGTACCGCCTGGAGGTGGTGCTGAACGGGGAGCCGCTGCCTCCGGAGGCGGTTTCTTATAATGACGGCCCCGCAGAGGTAGCGGTTACGGATCGGGTTCTGGTCACCTTTGTTTATAACGCCTGGTTGGGCGGCCGGCGGGCCATTCCGGGCGACTGCTCGGTGTACTTTGAAGTGCAGGCCTTCGGCCTGGACGAGCCCCAGGCGTTGGAAGTAGAGCTTTATGACGAAAGCGAAAACAGAGTCAGCACCGGCTCCACCGGTTGGCTGCGGGGCCGGACGGCCGACGGCCAGGCTCAGGTATTATACCGGGTAGAGCTGGGCGAGCCCCTGAGTGAGGGAGACTACCGGATTGGCCTGACCGGCCGGAATGGGGCGGAGGTGTCCCTGGCCTCAAGCGTCCAGACCACCTTTAGCCCCGACTCGGAGGTCAAGATTTACGCCGCGGAGGCCACCGACCCCGCAGTGGGGGAGCTAACCCTCAAGCTGCAGAACGTGCCGGCAGGCGAGTACACGGTCAAGTTGGAAAAGCTGTCCGGCGTGGTGGATGCCCTGGAGCAGGAAGTCACCTATAGCGGCGGAGAGATACTGCCGGTGCAGTTCAGCCGGGACGGCGAACCCGCCTACCTAGAGGGCACCTACCGGGTGGGCCTGTACCGGGGCAACCAGCTTGTGGGTAACGAATGGGCCAGACCCCAGGTAAGAATCGGCTACGGGGACGACTACTGCTCCGGCCGCTACACCGCGGCCACGGTCCTTAAGGCCGGGCCCACCAGGCTCCGGGAGACGCTCGCCCCCCAGACGATCAACCTGTCCGCCACCTTGGCCAACGTCTCGGGCCAGGACCCGGTCAGGGTGGAGCTGGTGGAGGTGGACGCTAACGGCAACGTAAAGGGGGAGCCGGGCGAGAACGGCGAGACGGTGGAGAAGGTATTGGGCCGGGCGCAGGACCTGGCGCTCACCGAGGGCTTCGACTCCCGCGGCTACCGGTTCGATAACGTCTACACCTTGAACGGCAGCATAGAGGTGCAGGGGGTGAGCGCCCATGCCGAGTACCGCTGGCGGTTCACCTGCGCCAACACCGCCGGCAAGACGCGCACCTTCATGTACTCCGCCCCGGTCCGCGCCTACTCCCGACCCTCGGCGGACCGGGTGGTGGTGCTGAACGGCCTCGAGGCTCAGGGCCACGAGGGGTTTTACGAGGAACAGCCGGCGGGTGCCGCACCGGTATTCCTGGTTTCCACCCGGGAGAGCGGGCTGGGGTTCGCCCTGGAGGATCCCTTCGGGATTGACGACCCCGGCCAACTGCGGGCCACCTTGTACCTCCCCGCTTCTTACACCGAAGTAGGTACCTTGGCCGGCTCCCCGGCCCGGGACGGCGACCGCATCATAGGCGAAATAACCCTTTCTGATTCCCTTCAGGACGGCGCCACCTATATTCTTGAGGCTACCTATGGCGAGCCGCCAGAAGAAGTGGGCCGGGCCCGGGTGGTGGCCGCCGCGGCCGCCGGCGCCCAGAGCCTCTCCCTGCACGAAAGTGAGGCCGGCCGGCTTCTTCCCGCCGGAAAAGAGGCACGGCTAACCCTTAAGGGCGCCCTGAACGTAGACCCGGAACAACTCTCGCTGGCGCTTTCTCCCCTGACCGGGGAAGGGGAGGAGGTGGCTATTGCCGGCGCCGGCCTTGCCGCCACGGCGAAGGGCCGAGACCTGGAGCTGGTGGGCACGGCGGATACCGACCTGTCCGGATGGTACGAGCTTTCCCTCCTGCAGGACGGTAATCCCCTCCGGCGCCTTTTCTTATCGCCCCAAGGCGGGCTAGAAGCTAGCCCCTACGGCCCTACACCCGTGCTGTTTACCGAGCGGGCCTTCGTGGCCGGCTGGGAGCGCGCGGCGGGAGGGCTGGTTCTGACCGGCGGGAACTTCAGCGGGGAAAACAGCTACCAAGTGCTTCTCTACGCCGGCGGGGAGCCGGCACCGAGTCCCGTGCTCCTAACCGCCCAATTCCGGGACGAGCGCACTTTGCTGGTGCCGGAGGAAGACCTCGCGGCGGTGCCGGGCGGCGAGTACCGGGTCTGCGTGCTTGAGAGCGACCGGGTTCTGCCGGTTTCCCAGGCCGTAACCCTGGAGCTGAACCCGGGCGGGGCGCAGTTGGTGTGGCCCACGGTAGAGATCAATAACGGCGCCACCTCCACCACCAGCCCGGAGGTCACGGTGAGCGTCAACCCCGGCACCTTCACCGCCTATAAGCTGGCCGAAAGCCCGGAGGGGCTGGACGCGGCCCAGTGGCAGGCCGTTACCCGCCTTCAAACCCTCACCTTCCCCTACACCCTCTCCGAGGGCTACGGCAAAAAGACCCTTTACTTCCGCTTCCGGGACGATAGCGGCCAAGAAGTGAGCGCCCAGGCTACCATCACTTACCGCAGCGCCGCCCTGGCCGAGCCCCGGGAGTACGGGCTCAGCGCCTCGGTCTCGGAGGGCGTGTACCTCTTGCGGGAGGGCGAGCGGGTCAGCTTCTGGATCAAGGTGGCCCAGGCGGGCCTGAGCGCCGGCGCCACCCTCCTTGACGCCAACGGCAACGCCGTGGCCACCCTGGCCCTGCCCCGCACCGCGCGGGAGGGGGAAGTCACCACCTACTCCGCCACCCTCACCGTGCCCGCCACCGGGTACGACGGAGTAACCCGGGCGGTATTTAGCCTGAAGGAGCCGCCGTCCGGCGCCGAGTGGCAGGCCGAGGTACCGGTAGGCTTCCGGCGGGAGATCATGATCGGCAGCGCCGAGGCCGTTTTCGACCGCTTCTACGCCTATACCGCCTCGGGACCTGGCTGGCTGGTGCGGCCGCAAAGCCCGGTGGGCCTGGCCTTGTGGGGCACCCCCGGCGCGGGCGCCACGGCGGAGTTAGTCCTCAGGGTGGGGGACAGCGCCTCCACGTTTTCGGTTCCCCTGAGCGAAGCGAGGCCCGGCTGCTACACCGGCGAGACCACCCTTCCCGCCGGGGCGAAGAAGGTGGAAAAGGTGCTCTTCCGCTTGGCCTACCCCTCCCAGCCGGCGGGAGCCAAGGAGCAGTCGCAGGACCTGGGATATCCGGTCTGCGGCAGACTGACGTTTACCGGGCTGGACAACGCGGACGGCACCTTCGACGGCCTCACCCTCACCCTGCGCGGGAACGACTTCTTCGCCTGGCGGCAGTCCGGGGTTTCTGGCACCGGGGCCCTGGCCTTCTCCGACCTGCCGCCCGGCAATTACTCCTGGAGCCTGGAGGGCAACTCCCGCGCCTACGCCCAGGGCGAGGTCACGGTGAACGCGGGTGCGGAGGCCACCGTCGGCCTGGCCGGCGCGCCCGCTCCCGCCACCCTGACCTTCAAGACCTCGCCGGAGGGAGTGAACGGCGGGGCCGTCTGCCGCGTTAGCGCCGGCGACCGCACCTGGACCCAGTACGTACGCCTGGGCCAGACCCTGACGGGGCTGGCGGCGCGGGATACCGTGAGCTACACCGTAAGCCTGGACTGGCAGGAGCTGGAGCGCTACCGCCAGCCGCAGGACGGGGCCACGGTGTTCGTGTCCGGCGGCAGTCAGGAGGAAACCGTCACCCTCCAGGAGCTCGAGACCGTCAACCTCCGGGGCCGGGTGATAGACCGGGACCGGGACCCGCAGAATAACGTGATCCCCCTAGAGGGCGCCTGGGTGCGCCTGTACCAGTCCTTCCAGAACGGTAACCGCTGGGTATACAACAACCTCACCGCCACCACGGACGAAAACGGGAATTTCGCGCTCAAGGCCTACAAGGGCGCGGAGGGACGGCTGTCCGCCGGCCGCACCGGCTACCGCGATATTGAGCAGCAGATGGATGCCGCCTCCCTTACCGGGGATGCGGCGCGCACCTTAGAGCTGGAGTGCCTGGACCGGCGCTACGTCCGGGTGAGCCTGCTGGTGGCGCCGGCGGTCCCGCGGGGAGAGGAGCGCGAGTATCTCCCCGCTGCGCCGCACCGGCTGTACGTGGAGGCATACACGCCGGAAGGGCGGGTCAATGGTTGGTACTCCGCCTATGAAGGCCGTTTCCTTATCGCCGATGGCGAAAACCTGCCGGCCGGAAGCGAGCTGAAGCTAAAGGCCTGGAACTGGGAAGGTTTAACTTTTGAGTCCTCCGAGGTTACCGTCACCCTGGACCGCCACCTCACCGCCGCGGCCGAGTTCCGGGCCCTGGCCCCGGGCTACGTCACCATGCGGCCGGTGAGTGAGGAGGCGGACGCCCCCTGCTACTTGCTGGTATTTGACCCGGCCAATAACGGCCGGCGGGTGCGCACCTACGCCGGCACCGGCACCATTACCACCGCCGAGCCACGGCTCCCGGCCGGGACCTACTCCCTGGTGCTGGTGAGCGGCGCCAACCTCACCAAGTTGGACCGGCTGGCCAGCCTGGACGCTTTCGGTAGTCTGGGCCTGGGGGAGGGCACCCACTACCTCAAGCGAGAGGTCAGCGTAGCCCCGGGCGTGGTCGCCGACCTAGGGGAACTCACCGTTCCCGCCCTGACGGACGAGGAACTCGGCCGGCTGGATTCCCAGGGGACCTCCATCAAGGCCAGCCTTAGCGAAGTGACCGCCGAAGGCAACATGAAGGCAGCGGTGGCGGCGCGCTACCGGCTGCCGGAGCGCATGGTGCAGGCCGGCTACTCGGTGCAGGGGGTACAGGTGTGGTTACATCGGGGCGATTACCAAACCGTGATGCTGACCGGCGGGAAGTTCTACTTGAACGGGACGGAATACTCCGCCTCCGGCAGCAGCTACCTGTGGCTGAGCGCCCGGCCGGCCGAGGGCGACCCCGCCCGGACCCAGGGATTGGTCAGCTTCTCGGTGGAGCTCGACGCCGTCACCCCTCTCTACGTGAGCGCCCAGGTGGAGCTGGCCAAGCCCGGTCAGAATCCGGTTACCGAGTATATCGGCTCCCAATCCTTCGAGTTCGCTCCCCTGACCCTGGCCGCCCCGGAGCGGGTGACGGCCGCTGACGAGGTTCAGGTAACCCTGCGGGGCCTGGCGCCCCGGGACGCGGAAGTGGAGATCCGGGACGGCGGCGTGGTCGTGGGCAACGCCCGGGCCGACCGCTGGGGCCGCTGGCAGGCGCGGGTTAACCTGCTGCAGCCGCAAGTTCCCGCCCTGCACCGCCTGGAGGCCCGAACCGCAAATCCAAAAGACGGCTCGAGTAAGTTAATTTCCGAGCCGGCCTACGTGCGGCTGGTCGGCGCCGACCTGCCCCGGCTGGGCCGGGTCCGGGTCTGGCAGCCCGGCCGCTTTGACTTCTCCCTGGACAGCACGTCGGGCGAGATCCCCTCGCCGGTGGCGGTCATCAACCCGTGGTGTTCCGTTTACGCCACGGTGGAACTGGTTAACGTGCGGCCGGAAGAGGTAGAGTACGTGACGGTGGTGAACCACTACCGCGACGCCACCACCCTCTTCCCGGCCGCCTACGACCCGTCCGGCAACTGCTGGAGGGCCACCTTCTACCTGCGCCAGCCGGGCTCCCTCTCGGTGGTGTTCCGCCTCAAGGACGAGGCCGGCCTGGCCTACCTGACCGGGTTTGCCGGGCTGGACCCCTCCGCCCTGGCGGGACGGCCGGCGGTCGACCGGGCCCTGCTCCCGGCGGAAGTGCGCCGGGCGCTGGCGGTGGCGTCCGATAGCGTGCAGGTGGAGAGCGACGGCCGCCGCTTCACCGCGGACATTCCCCTGGCCGATAGCGCCGGCATGGTTCGCCTTGCCGCCGAGCAGCAAACCGTAGGCGCTACCGAGCTACCGGAAGGCCTGGTGTGGCTGCCCGCCGCCCGGGGTGGCTACTACACCGCCGCCCCGGCGGTAGAAACCGACGCTGCGGGCAGGGTGACCCGGCTCACCAAGACCCTCTACCTGGAGCGGGACCTCTTGTCCGCCCTCGCCGGCGAGGATACCGCCCGCCTTGACCTGCGCTATTTGGAGAAGATAGAGTTCACCTGGGACCTCTCGGCGGTCGACCTCGGCGCGGCCGCGGGTCCCTTGGCGGAAGTGCTGGCCGGGGCGGGCGAGGCCACCATGCTGCGGGGTGTTTCCGGGCTGGGCGAAAAGGAGGAAATCCCGGCCCGGCTGGAGCGCCTGGGCCGGGACCCGGCCAACCTGCGGCAGGCGGCCGCCCTGGTTATGGACGAGGACGCCCGGCAGACCATCCTGAAAGACGTAGAGGCCTACGCCCGGGCGGTGCAGTACAGTCGCCTGCTCAACGCCCTCCTGAGCGCCGCGAGCCTGCTTCCGGACCTTCCGAACCTGCCCGACACCCTGGGCCGTGGCCTCAACTTCCTGATCGGCACCTCGGCCTGGGTTTCGGGCCGGGGGCCGGGCAGCGAGTACGACGCCTGGTACGAGCGCATCCTGGACGCCATCCGGGTAGAAGTAGACCAGCAGGGCACGGCCGCCGTTCAGCCTGCGGCGGCGGGCGGAGTAGCGCGGGCTAACTCCTCTTCGGGAGCAGCCGGAGGTTCGGCTCCGGCGGCGGCAAACTCCCTGCCGGTGGCGGTAGGGGCCCCGCGCTCTTTGTGGTCGGGGCTGCTTCTGGCCGCTAACGGCGGCTCGGACGTGTCCGGCGGCACGGTGGAGCTGCCCGGCGGCCCGGTGCCGGCCTCGAAATCCGAATGCGTTGCTCTGGTGAACGAGTGGCTTAACCAGTACCAGAGCTCCCAGTTTGGCCAGGTAGTGCGCCTGGGCGAGGCCAACGTTTACAGCAACGCCATCTACAACCAAGTGCAAAACGTAGTGGTTGATCCTAATAGGCCCGGCAACTGGCAGGCTCTATACGATCCCACGACCAAGACCATTTACCTGCGCCAAGATCCCAGCACCGTTTCGGGCGCCGCCCGCGAGAGCCTGGCCGAAAGCATCTGGCACGAGACCACCCACGCCATCGAGGACAGTCACGGCGACATCGGCACGTTTGACTCTCCGGAGTATGCGGAGCGCAACATAGACTACATGACCGCGCTCATCCGGGAAGCACTGGTGCGGTTCCGGCAGTTGGAGAAGGCGGCTGCCGAGGGCCGGCCGGAGTCGGAGCTCAAACAGATGTGGGCCAAGGCGGTAAGGAAGTTTAACGAGATCGAAACCCGGCTGGCCAGAACCGGCTACCCCGCCGACCCGAACCTGATGCGGAGTTGGTTCGGGTTCGACGCCCACTGGACCAGGGTGAAAGAGTACTACCGCGGCGGCGCCGCCGGGGAGGCGCTGAAGAAGATATTTGAGGATGAGGGTGGCGGCCCTAAGCCCCCCGGCCCGGATAGCTTCGGCCGGGGCGATCCGGCGGGCAATCCCCGCTGGAAGATCGATCCCAGCGGGTACGTCTTCGAGGCCACGGAGAGCCACCGCGTGCCAGGCATCACCGCTACCATATTGGTCGAAGACCAAGGCGACTTCCGGGTCTGGACGGAGGCCGAGGAGTGGGGCGAGATCAACCCGCAGGTGACCGACGAGGAAGGCCGCTACGGCTGGGACGTGCCGGAAGGAACCTGGAGGGTGCGCTTCGAGGGCCAGGGCTACCGGACCTACGAGACCAAGCCCATGGAGGTGCCGCCGGCCCACGACCAGGTGAACGTCGGGCTTTTGGCCAACGCGCCGCCTCAAGTGGTCTCCGTGAACGCCTACGCCGCCGGGGTGGAGGTGGAGTTCAGCAAGTACATGCTGCCTGCGTCCCTGGAGGGCAACCTGGCGGTGTACGGCGCCGAAGGTTACCCGGTCCCGGTGAAGGAAATCGCTCTGCTCGACCCGGTGCCCAACACCGGCTACACCGGCACCGGGCCCTACTCCGACATTAAGATAGAAGCCGAGCAGTTCGCCCGCCGGGTGCGGCTGGTGCCGGACACCCCCACCGGAAGTCTGGACCTGTACGCCTCGGACGGGAAGAGCCCGGCCACCTACCGGGTGGTGGTGCGACCGGGCGTGACCAGCTACGCCGGCGTGCCCATGGGCGAGGAATACAGCCTGGAGGTGGAGGCGCAGCAGACGCGGGCCGTCAAGGCGGTTGTCGGCCTGCCCGGCCTGACCGTGGCTGCGGGCACGCCCTTCGCAAGCCTTAACCTGCCAAAGCGGGTTACCGTCATGCTGGACGACGACACCCAGACCACGCTGGAAGTTGTCTGGTCCGGCAGCTACGGGGAAACCGCCGGAACCTACCAGCTGGAAGGGCAATTGGTGCTGACCGGCGGGGTGATAAACCCCGACAACCTCAAGGCCACCATAACCGTGGAGGTTAAGGCCGGCACTTCCGGCGGCACCACGGGCGGTGGGACCGGCGGCGCGGCCGGCGGTGGCGGTGCGGGTGGGGGCGCCGGCGGCGGAGCCGGCGCGGGCGGCCTCCCCGGCGCGGCGGCACCCACCTCCACTCCGCCTGCGGCCGTAACCTCCCTGGATAAGGCCGAGGTGGAGCGCCAGCTCGCCTCCGGCCGGACTACGGTTACCGTCAGCCTCTCCTCCGAAGCACCGGTGCTCACCCTGGGCCGCGAGGCGCTAGAGACACTCAAAGCCGCCGGCGCCGCCCTGCAGGTCACCGCTAGCGGGGTTACCCTGGAGTTCCCGGCCGGGGCTCTGCCCGCGCCGGCGTCCGGGGCGGAACTCAGGGTCGGCGCCCGGGCGCTGGCGGCCGGTGACGCCGGTGCCCTGCTGCCTGCCGGCGGGTTGCTGAAGGCCGCGGGCCAGGTGGTGGAGCTGACCGCCCAGAAAGTAGCGGGGGGGTCGGCGCAGGCCATTGCCCGGTTCGACCGGCTGGTGAGGGTGCGTCTGGGCTACAATCCCTCCGGCGTGAACGAGGCCAAGTTGGGCGCCTACCGCTACGACGAAGCGGCTAAGACCTGGAATTATGTTCGCAGCCGGGTAGATACGGCTAACAAGGTAGTGGAGTTTGCCACCGACCACTTCAGCAAGTACGCGGTGCTGGAGCACAGTAGGACCTTTGTCGACCTGGTCGGGCACTGGGCGCGGGCGGACGTGGAAATTATGGCCAGCCGCTGGGTGGTGCGGGGCGTGGACGAGGACCGCTTCGCCCCGGAGGCCGGCGTGACCCGGGCGGAGTTTGCGGTCATGCTGGTGCGGGCCCTGG
>JBNARC010000001.1:148879-156420 GCA_049719955.1 Neomoorellales bacterium
CATGCTGGTGCGGGCCCTGGCCCGCGCGGATAAGGCTCCGGCGCTGGCGGCCGGTGAGGCCGAGACTCTCCTCTCCCGGTATAGCGACCGGGGCCGGGTTTCGGCCTGGGCCCGCGGGGCGGTGGCGGCGGCGGTGCATTCCGGACTGATGCAGGGCCGCACCGCCACCACCTTCAACCCCGGCGAGTCGTGCACCCGGGCGGAGGCCGCGGTGCTCCTGAAGCGCCTTATGGAGAGGGTTGACTGACGGCTGGGGCGGGGAAAAGGGTGGGGCGGGCGGCAACCGCCCGCCCCCTCTGGCGGGGCTGGCAGCCGGGTGTGAAGGGGAGCGCCGCGTGCGAGAAGGGGCAGGGTCGTTGACCCTGCCCCTCGGCTTATCGTCTCGGGCCCCCGAAACAATACGGTCCGGTCGGCCGGCGGCGGCGCACTCCCGAACTAAGTTGTCCGCCGGCTTTTCCGCCGCGAGCCTCCGGCCCACGTGGCGCAGGGGCGCGGTTACCACCCCCGCGTGTACTCGCCGGCGCAGGGGATGCAGGCCGGCCTGCCCTCTCGCCAGCGGGCCCGGTGCTCGGACACCGCTTCTCCGCAGAAGGCGCAGGTGACGGAGCCGAAGATCCGCGCTCGCTCGGGCGGCTCGGCTGCCAGTTCCCGCAGCTCCAGGAGTTGCTCCTCCGGAGCTTCCAGGATGCGACGTGTGGTTTCTTCCTGGGCCCGGGCAAACTCCTCCCGCTCCTCGGGCGTGGCGTTGCCGGAAAACACCCGGGAGCGGAGCTCCGTGTGCCGGGGGTCCCGGCGCCAGACCTGCCCGCGCACCGCAATGCGCAGGGCCTGTCCCGTGCCCCGGCGGTAGAAGGTATAGACCTGCTTGCCGTAATCCCGGTAGATGAGGTTGCCTTTGCCCAGGGTACAGCCGGTGAGGAACTGGACGGCGTCCACCCCGCAGGCGTCGTTCTCCACCACCGCCACCAGTTCTTCGTCCGGCGCCCGCTCCTGGCCCAGTTCTCGTAGGGCGGCCTTGGCCACCCGGTAGCCTATGGCCAGCCCCGGGCAGGAGTGGCCGTGGAAGGCCACCACCGCCTGCCAGTCGGCGTCGGGCCCGCTAATCGCCTTTTCGGTCATCGGTATTCCCTCCCCTCGCTGGTTCGACCCGCCTTCGCCCTCGTCGGGTTCGGCTCCCGGCGGGGTGCCGATGTACCCGCCGTTCGCTCTTGGGCTGGCTCTTCTCCGGTCTTAACTCGCGGCGGCCAGAAGTTGCCGGGTGGCCTCGGCCGTGGGGGCGGTCAAGAGCCGGCCCGGCGGTCCTTCCTCCACGATGCGGCCCTCGGCCATAACCGCCAGCCGGTCGGCCAGGTAGGCGGCCCCGGCCAGGTCGTGCGCCGTGACCAGCACCGCCGTGCCCCGGTCCGCCACCCGGCGGAGCAGGTTTAAGATGTCCACCCCCACCGAGGCGTCCAGCATGGAAGTGGGCTCGTCGGCCAGCAAGAGCTGCGGCCGGGTGACCAGGGCCCGGGCCAGCGCCACCCTTTGCCTTTGGCCGCCCGAAAGCTGGTGGGGGTACCGGGCGAGATACTCCTCCGCCGGCACCAGCCCCACCGCCTCTAAGGCCGCCGTCACTTCCTGGCGCGGGCCGCCGGTCGGTACCCGCCGCAGAAGCAGCGGTTCGGCCACCAGTTCCCGCACCCGGAGGTGGGGGGAAAGGGCGGCGTAAGGGTCCTGGAAGACCAGGTTCATATGAGCCCGTCCGACCCGGGTCTCCTTCAGGACAAGCTTTTGGCCGCCAAAGAAGGCACGGCCGGAGTCCGCACCCAACAGGCCGGCGACGATCATCAGGAGCGTGGTCTTGCCCACCCCCGAGGCCCCCACCAGGGCCACTACTTCGCCCCGATCAAGGGAAAGATCTACTCCCCGCAGCACCGGCACCCGCCGCCTACCGGAAAAGAAGGTCTTGGTTACACCCTCCAGCACCAGCAGCACCTAAACGAAGCACCTCACTTGCCCCTCGCCCGCGGGCGCCAGGGGTGGGGCCTGGCGCCGGCATAGTTCCCGAGCCTGCGGGCAGCGGGGGGCAAAGCTGCAGGCCCGGGGCGGGGAGGAAAGGGGCCGGCCGTAACCTGATATGCCGGAGCGGCTCAACCGGGCGTCCCCCAGGCGGGGCCGCGCCGCCAGCAGGCCACGGGTGTAGGGGTGCCGGGCGCGCTCCAGCGCCGAAGCGGGGATCTCCTCCACCACCTGGCCGGCGTAGAGCACCGCCACCCGGTGAGCGAGGGCCTGTACCAGGCCGAGGTCGTGGGTGAAGATCACTAGTGCCGTGCCCTGGGTGGAGTTTAGGTGGCGTAGCAGCTCCACCACCTTCTTTTGGGTCACCAGGTCCAGGGCGGAGGTCGGCTCGTCTAGGATCAGCATCCGGGGCCGGTTGAGGCCCGCGGCCACGAGGGCCACCCGCTGCCTTTGGCCCCCGGACAACTGGTGCGGGTAGCGGGCCAGTACCCCGGCCGGCAGGTCCAGGCCCTCCAGCCAGGGCCGCACCGCCCCGGCCAGGTCCCGGCTGCCGTTCGCCACCCAGATCTCCGCCAGGCTGGCGGCCACGGTCTGGGTGGGGTGGAGGGATTGGGCGGCGTTTTGGGGCACGAATCCCAGCTCGCGGAAGTATAGCCGGCGCTTTTCCGTCTCGGACAGCCTCAGCATATCCCGGCCGGCAAAGTGCACCCTGCCGTTCACCACTTCCTGCCCGGGCAGGGGATGGCCCATGAGCGCCCAGGCCAGGCTGGTCTTGCCGCTGCCGGACTCGCCTACCACGGCCAGGATTTCCGCCGGCCCTACCGCCAGGCTGCACTGCCACAGCGGGTAAATATTACGCCCCCTCACCCTCAGGGTGAGTTGCTCCGCTTTCACCCCCGGGTCCCCCCTCCAGCCGGTAAAGGCTCTCCTCCAAGGCGTAGCCGGTAAGGGTGAAGGCCAGAATGGCCAGGCTCACCATAGTCGCGGGCGGAACGAACCACCAGGTCCAGGCCGGGGTCCAGAGCAGCCCCGGGTAGTCCAGCGCCGCCCGGATCATGGTCCCCAGGCTCTTGGTAGTGGGGTCGCCCAGCCCCAGAAAGCTCAGACCGGCCTCGGCGGCGATCCCGAAGCTGGCGGAGGCCACCGCCTTGGCCACCAACAGGGGTAGTAGCTCCGGAATGAGGTGCCGCCGCAGCACGTAAGCGAAGCCGCCGCCGCAGAAGCGCACGTATCTTATATAGTCCCGCTCGCGCAGGGACAGCACGTAGGAGCGCACGGTGCGGGCGATCCCCGGCCAGGAGAGAAAGACCAGCACCAAAATCACGTTGGCCAGGGAGGAGCCCAGGAACACCGCCAGCAGGATTATCAGCGGCAGGCGGGGGATGGTCATGAGTACGTCTATTAACCGCATTAGCGCCAGGCCGGTGATTCGGGGGTAGTACCCGGCCGCGGCGCCGGCCAGAAACCCCAGGGCCGTGGCTCCCAGGCCGGTGGAAAGGCCCACGGCCAAAGAGGTGCGGCAGGCGTAGAGGAGTTGGCTTAACACGTCCTGTCCCAGGCCGTTGGTGCCCAGCCAAAAGCCGGCCCCGGGAGGAGCCAGCACCGGGCCCACCGGGGCCTCGGGCGGGTAGGGGGCCAGCCAGGGCGCGCCGGCGCCGGCCAGGGCGATTAAGCCCAGCAATACCACGCCCGTGCGCAGGGCGGGCGATTGCTTGCCGGTTTCGAGCCAGGCTCGGGCCTCGTGCACGCCTTATACCTCCCGAATGCGGGGATCGAGCTTAAGGTAAAGGAGGTCGGTGCCGAAGTTTACCGCCAACACCCATACGGTAAATAGGAAGAAGGTACCCTGGAGCAGGGGGTAGTCGTGGCTCAGCACCGCCTCGTAGACCAGCCGTCCCACCCCGGGGTAGGCGAAGAGCACCTCCACCAGCACCGCTCCCCCCAGGGCAAAGGCCAGGCGCAGGGAAAAAAGCGTCACCACCGGCAGCAGCGCCGGCCGCAGGATGTAGCGGTAATGGACGTAGCGCTCGGGAAGCCCCTTCACTTGGGCTAGCAGCACGAAGGGCTCGTCCTTTACCAGCCTTACGGAGTTGCGCACCACCAGGTAGGCGTCGAAGAAGCTGGAGGTGGCCAGAGCCAGCACCGGAAGAACGGCGTGGCGGACCACATCCGCAGCCCTTTCCCACCCCTGAAGGCCGGCGAAGGTGGAGTAGGCGCCGCTGATGGGGAAAAGCCTTAGCTTCACTCCCAGCAGGATGAGCAGGAAGCTTCCCAGTACGAAGGGCGGCACGCTCTCCAGCACCGCCGCCGGCACCAGCACCCGCCCCTCCCGCACCTTCCCCAGACCCGCCCGGGTGCCCAGGACCACGGCTAGGGTACAACTCAGGAGGGCGGCGCTGAGGGTGAGCAACAAGGTCCAGGGTAGCCGTGACCAGAGGACCCGGGCTACCGGCATTTTGTAACTGATGGAAAAGCCCAGGTCGCCCCGGGCCAGGCCGCCCAGGTAGCGCCGGAGTTGCTCCCCCAGGGGCCGATCCAGGCCGTAGTAGCTCTGGAGCGCCGCCAGGGTGGCTTCGTCCGGCGCCACCGGCAGCGCTCCCGCGCCCCCGGAAAGGTCCTCCAGGGGGCTTCCCGGTAGCGCTCGGGGCAGGAAGAAGTTAATCAGCAGGGCGGCCACCAGCACCCATAGGTAGGTAACCGCCCGCCGGGCCAGATACTGGCTCAAGTTCGGTGTCCTCCGCACGATCTCAAATCTAGTGCCTCCCTACGAAGGCCACCTTATTGTAGAACATGGGGATGCCCACGGCGATCCCTCCCTCGGCGGTAAAGAACCAGCCGGAGAAAACTTTCGGGTCGTAGGCGAAATACCAGACCGGGTAGTACAGCGGCAGGCAGGGCAGGGATTGGGCGTAAAGCCTTTGCATCTCGCGGCAGATCTCCCGGCGCCGCTCCGTCTGGGGCTCGGTCAGGAGCTTCTGAGCTAATTCTTCGTAGGCCGCTTCCCGAGGGGTGCCCGGGCTTAGGGCTCCGCCCCGGAATACTCCGAAGCCGCTGATGATGGCTGGGTCCCCGCCCAGGCCGCCGTGGCCGGTGAGGGCCAGCTCGTACTGCCCGGCGCCAATTAGGCCGTCTAAAGTCTTGGTCTCCAGAGCTTTCACCTCGCACTCCAGCCCCACCTCCCGGAGCATGAGCTTTATTACTTCGGCCTCTCGGGTGTAATTCTGCTGGGTTAGCAGGGTGAAGCGCGCCGGTTTGCCGGCGGCGTCTTCGGCCAGGCCGTCGCCGTTGCGGTCGAAGAGACCCACCTCCTTCAGCAGACTTCGGGCTTTATCCGGGTCGGGCGGGTAAAGGCCCGCTACCTCCGGATCGTGCCAGGAGGAATCCGGAGGCAGGAAGCCGGGGCTGCCGGGCTTGGCGCCCGCGGTGCCGCCCGGAACCGCCCGCCGCACCAGTTCTTCCCGGTCGATGGCGTAGGCCAGGGCCCGGCGCACCCGCACGTCGTTGAAAGGTGCCTTATCCGGGTTGAACTGCAGCTTCAGCACCCAGAAGGCCGGGCCGCTGAGCACTTCAAACCGCGGGTCCTGCCGGAACTGCTCCGCCAGGGTGGCGGGTATGTCCGCGGCGTGCACATCGCCCCGCTGCAGGGCCGCCACCTGATCCCCCGCGGGCACGAACAGGAGCTTCTTCACCCGCGGCGGGCCCAGGAAGAAGTCCGGGTTGGCCTCGTAGGCATAGGCTCCCTGGGACTGGTCGTAGGAGACCAGTTTGTACGGCCCGCTGCCCATAACCAGCTCCGGCCGGGCTTCCTGCCGGGGGTCGGCCACCTGCGCCCAGACGTGCTCCGGGATTACGGGCACGTTTCCGGCAACCTGCTGCAGGAAGGGCATGTGGGGCTGCTTCAGGGTGAACACTACCGTGCGCTCGTCCCGGGCCTCCACGCTTTGGATCATGCCCAGATTGAACCACTCCACCGGGTGCTCCTTTAGGTAGCGGAAGGTGAAGGCCACGTCCCGGGCGGTGAGGGGCCGGCCGTCCTGCCACTTGAGGCCGGGACGGAGGGTGAAGGTCCAGGTAGTGGCCCGGGCGTCGGGTTCCCACTTCTCCGCCAGCCAGGGAATGACCCCCTTATCGTCCTTCCAGATCAGGGTGTCGTATATCAGGCTAAGGTGCACGTAGCCCGGTCCCCGGGGGTAGAAGGTGAAAGGGGTGGGTAGGCCCCAGTCGCCGCCGGGGAGCCGCAGTTCGGCTACCTCGGTGGCGGGGGTAGCGCCGGTCTCCGAGGAGGGAGAGGGCTGCGTCCCGCAGCCAGCAGCCAGAAGGGTAAGTACCATCAACCCGGTTACCAGAGTTAGGGCGAGGCGCTTTTGCTTCCTAGTCATGTTGTTCCCCTCCTTTCCGTCTTTCAAACCAGCCAACGCGGGCGTGGGGCACGCTGTCCAGGTCCGGAAAATAGGGCTTCAGGTCCAAAAGTGGACTCCCGTCTACTGCGTCTACTCCCCTTACCACCAAACGGTTACCCTTTACTTCCACCAGTTCCGCCACACAGAAGGCAATGGGGTTGGGCCGGCCCGGAGAACGGCAGGCGAAAACTCCCCGCGGTTCGGGTCCGAAGGGTGTTCGGGTCTTGAGCCGTTCTCGGGAGGCCAGGTGGCACCAGTACAGCACCACCAGATGCGAGGCCTGGTCTACGTCCTGGAGACCCTCCGCGTACTGAGGGTAAATCTCAAGTTCTGCCGGTTGGTCCGATAGGCGACCCTGTCTCGGAGCCTCTTCGAGACGGCGGTAGGGGCTGTGGACCACGCCGATGGGTACAACTTCCACGCGCCTTACCTCCCGGGTGGAAACCTTGCCGTCGGCGCCCCTGCCTTGGCCAAAGAAAAAAGGCCGACGGACGCGCCTTATTCCTGAAGGCGTTGCGGGCCTCCGTGGCCTCGTTCACATTCCTTCATTATGTGGGCCCAGACTAGGCCGTTGCTAAACCAGCGTCTACATTCTACCCTGCGCGTTCCCGGGTGTCAACACCAAAGAGAATACCGCCCGCGAATAGTCGGGCGGCATACTGGTGGGCTCGCAGGCAGCCAGGCGGCAGACCCGAAACCTGGCTGCCTTTTCGGCAACTATTAATGTCGGCCGTGCTTGTCACAGAGTTTTACCAGGGTACTGGCAATGGCCTGGCGTTCCGGTTCGCTCGCCACTTCCCACATAGCTCTAAGAACCCGGTTTTCCGGAATATCGGGGTTCACGTTAGAGTAAAGGTAGTTCCCCATTTCTACCGCCGAACTCTTAATCATGTCTTCCGACATGCCCAGGCTTCTGGCCCTGTCCAGAGCTGAGGACAGAGTGTTTACCCACTGGTCAAAGGTGTTGATCTCCACTTTGTCGCCTCACCTCCAGGGGTAGTGTTTGCCACCGGACAGGGTCTTAAACATAGCTACTACCCTAGGAGGCCAGACGAAGGATGGAGGAACTAGTTGCCGTGCGTATCGTTATTCGTCCAACACCAGTACCTCGGTTTTGGCCAGGTAACTAGAAAGCTTAAGGTA
>JBNARC010000002.1:0-54255 GCA_049719955.1 Neomoorellales bacterium
ATCCGAGCAACCCACTCTGAGAATCGGGAGGCAGTTTAATTTGCGGATTGACACTATTGCCTTCATCGCGGCCAGGCGCGCCGTAGAGTAGTGAGATTGGCCGTCTGGTCCCTCGCCCTGCGCTCGACGGTGCCGGCGGAGTCCGGGCCCGCCGGGGCGCAGAACTCCTCCCCTGTCAGCGCCATGTTCTTGGTGATTACCCGCCTGAAGGCCTCGCCTGCCGTCTTATGGGCTGCACCGCGGGGCCGGCCGCACAGTACGGAAAGGCAATAACCAGGCGTTTCACCAAGGTGGTATTTCCACTGAGACGGTCCAGACGGCCACACATGAACCCCGCTATGCGGGCACGAACTGCCCCAGCCCGTAGTGGCAACCGTATCCCAAAGCCAGAGGCCCCGCCACGGGTTCCTCGAATTCTAGAGCCAGCCCGTAAACCAGTCCGGACGTGGCCCCGCCCCCGTGAGCCCGGCGCCTCCTAAAGCTCAACCACCGGATCGCCAACCCTGAACCCAATTCCAAACGGGCCCTCCGACGCACGGACACCAGCCGCGGCAGTTCGGGGTTCAGGCGGCGGCGCTCTTCCCATTCCCTCCGAACCTGATCTTCCGGCCCGTCTATCTGCTCTCCAAATTCATTCAGCTTGGGACGCCCGTTGCGGTACCGCTTCGGGTAACGAGTCAACACATAAGGGGTATGCGAGACAAAGTACCGGCTAGGCCGGAAACAAGGGACTTCTTCCTTTAGCTCCCGCGCCGACAGGAAACCGAGCAAGAGCAACTTCAATCTCTGCTCTTCCCTAGCCGCCGCGCCCCAGTAAATCTCTCGCAGGCTTCCCAGCGCCGCGCGTTCCCGGGGGCCCAGACCACCCGGAACGTATACGGTAAGGTGGTCGAGACGGCCGTCACCGTCTTCGTCAGCAGGAAGGTAGAAGGCATGCCGGTGCCCTTGAAGCGGGCCGTCCTCATCCCGGCCCGAAAGAAAGGGTGACATTTCCCCCGGATACATCCGGCCGAAACGCGCCATCACCGCCTGACGCGCCCTTTCGCCGAGGGTCAGGGCCTGCTGAACGGGTGGCAACGGCCGGCGGTCCAGGGCGTAACGGGCGGCGACCAACACCTGTGGCGGTTCCCTGTGTGGGCTGGCCGTCGCCATGGGCGCCGTCACCAGCGCCTGCCTGGGCAGCACGTAGTCCAGCCGGCGGCTGCAGGGGGGCTCGAGGCGCTGTTCGCGTGCGCGGAGGACGGAGGTCTCCACCAGGAGCGCCTCCAGGAGCGCTTTTGTGTCTCCCGGCTGGGCAACGAGCGTGCGTACTAACTCGCCCTCTGCCGGGGCAGCCGCCCCCGGTGCCACCGGGAAGCAGTTCGGCTCCGGGGGAAAGCGATCAAGACGGGCCTGGCACCACGACTCTGCCCGCCCCAGGTAGGTTATCCCCGAAAGCAATTCGGCTAACAGTCTCTCCAGGTCCCCCTCAACAGCCGCCTCGGGCCACACCAGCCTCACCTCTGCCTCTCTGGAAAGCGCCACGAACGTGTCGAATACCAGCGTGCGATCCCCGGGGCCTTTCTTGAACCAGGGCATGTAGTGGCGCGAGTGACCCACGCTCGCGGGGGGAAGCCACATCAGAGGGGCTTCTACCAGCCTTCCCACGAGCTCAGCTACGTCGTCTGCCGGCAGTTCGGGCCGCGTCCGCTTCCAACTGGCCACCAGGGCGCGCAGTACACGCCAGGGCGAAGGCGGCCACTCGGGCAGACCTTCGTTTACGTGCCTGCCCCAAGAGGTGGCATGGTAACGTCCGGCCAGGAAACGAAAGGCTATGGCGATCATGCGCCTTCTCCTCCCTCTTACTTCCTACTTCCTTTCAACGGGGCCGCGGCTCGAACCACGGATGCTACGCTCGGCGATGCTCAGGCCCTCGGGATCGTTCCAGCTTCAATGGGGCCGCGGCTCGAACCACGGATGCTATCGGAAGAAGAGAAGCAGAAAGCCTTAGCCATAGCGACCTTCAACGGGGCCGCGGTCCGAACCACGGATGCTACCCTCGCACAGGTGACGCCACCGGCAGATGTAGCGGGCGCTTCAACGGGGCCGCGGCTCGAACCACGGATGCTACCGTGCCCTCGACCGGTCCTTCCGCCGCCTGCGTTTGCCCCCCGTCTTTCGCGAAACTAGGCCCCGCCGGGTCGCCACAGCACCCATCGCGGGTCCCCGGCGGAGAAAGTGCCCGCGGGGCGCGGGTTTGACGTTGCGCGAACCCCTCCCCATTTTCGCCCCCGCTCCCGGTTCGCGATCCGGCGCTGCGGCTTGCCTCGCACAGCCGCCAGCATCTGGGCGCGGCAGTCGTCTCATTCCTCCTGCTCGTCGTCCTCCGGCTCTAGCTCCTCCTCACCCTCCTGGGCGGCACGCCTCAGCCAGTTGGAGGGCGGGACGAACTCCACCTCCGTGACGCGCGGTTCGGCAAAGCCCTCGGCCCGTTCCAGAAGCTCCCGCAGCAAGTCTTCCAAATCAGCCGTCAAGGGAAGGGAAAACCCTTCAGGCATTGTCACCCGCACGCCCTCGCAGCGGAGGTCGCAGGCCGTACGCAGCCGCAGCCCTACCTCCAGGAAGCGGCGGATCTTCCAGAGGGCCAGGACAATAAGCAACCTCTCTGCCACCTCTCCCAGGCGGTAGCCCCGCAGGGTGGCCAGGTCGAGGTTGAAATAGGCGGTGATGGACGCGGCCACGTATTCGGTGCGGGCGTAAGGCACGTTACCGAAACCCAGATTCGGGTTGGCCGAAGGGTTCACGCGGTCGTGCTTGACCCCGCCGCTCTCCACCGGCCGCACGTCGCGGGCCTCGATGAAGGCCGAGAGCAGCCGGGGCAGGCGCAGACGCCCTCCGGCCAACGTCTTCTTGGCCAGAAAGACCCCGTGGAGAAGGGAGTTGGGGTCGTACTTCCAGATAACCCGGGCCAGGGTGTGGAGGTCCACCGGCCCCTCCTCCCGAACCTGCAGCTCGGCGCGGAGCCTCTCCAAAAAGTCCTGGTCCTGGCTCTCCAGGATATAGGGGGAGTTGAGGCGGTGGGCTTCCAGGAGGGAGTTGGTGAGCACCCGGCCACCGTACCACACCCTCACGTAAGGCAAGCCCCGCAGCGGTTCGACCAGGTCCTGCGCCCCCTCGTCCCAGCATACCGCCTCCAGACGGTTCGCCATAGACTGCGACGACTCCACCAGGAGCATCTCGGTTCCGTCAGGCAGGGTATAGGTGGCGGGACCCAGCTCCGGGAAACCGGTGGGCTGGAAGCGGTCGCCCTGCAAGGGCTTGAGCTCCGCCTCCACCAAAAGACGCGGCTGGGCAGACAGTCTCTCAAAATCCATCCGCTTGACTACCCTCCTTATACGCTGATGCCGGGGCTCCAGAGCCGTGAGCGGTCCTCCGGGGTTCGCAGCACGAGTTCCGCCAGGCCCCGCAGGGCCTGATCGGAAACAGGGATCAGCAGGGCGGCCGCCACGCGGGTTGCCAGCCAGGCTGGGCAGACTGGAAGCGGCACCCGTCCGGGCCGGCGCGAACCGGCGGTGCCCAGCAGCGCGTGGCCGCGGGCGCGGAGCCGCCGCGCCGCGATGCGTACCGCCGCCCCAGCATCCCCGGCCCGGAGCCTGGCAAGCAGGGCCAAGTCCGGCTCCGCCAGGAGAGGCCACCCGTCGTCTTCCGCGAGACGTTTATGCGTGCGTGCGGGATGAAACAGAAGCTTGACCAGGGCGTAGAGCCGGCTGATCTCCGGCGGCACCTCCGTTTCAGGTTCCCCGCTTGCCTGCGCCGGCCACACGCCCCCGGAGGTCCAGTCCAGGAGCAAGAACGCCCGCACCAGGGTCTCAAGTCGCCGATCGCTGACCTCACCCGCCAGGAACCGGTGCACGTCCGACAGGGGAGCGTCGCAGGTAGCCTCCAGGGCCGCCGCCCCGCCTATCCCGGCCCGGCGCGCCTCCAGCAAGCGGCGCGCGAGCACGGCCGCCATACCTGACACCGTATTTGCCGCTCCCCACACTATGGTGGGGCTGTCGACATGCCACTCAAACCGCCCCGTGCGCTTATCGACGCGGACCGGCTCCAGATACATCCGCAGGGGGCCAACCGCCAACTCTTGCCCCCGCCAGGACGCGCGCAGCGAGGCCAGCGCCCGCGCCAGCCGGAACTCCGCGCTGCCGTCCGCGCAGGCCTCCAACCAGCGCCGACCGAGACCCTGAAGCGGGGGGATCCGCTCGCGGGCACCGGGGTTTTGCGCTACTGCCCGCTGGGCACCTGCCAGAGCAGCCAGCACCCCCTGCAGGCTCCGGGGGTGGCCGTCACGGCAGAACCGGAGCACCGCCTCATCCACCGCGCGTTCTGCCTGCCGCAGGCTTTCCGGCGCCCCGCGCCTGCGGCTCAGCCACCGCAACCGCTCCAGCCAGGGATCGACCTCTTCCAGCAGGTGCACGTTGGTGCGGGGACTTGCCGACAGATAGCCCAGAGGCGCGGCGATGTAGGCCTTGCCGCTCCGTCTAACAAAGGCGAACCGCCAGAAACCGGCCAAGCCCCGGTCCACCCCCAGGCCTACCACAGCCCGGGCGAAGTCGGCCCCGGTGGCCGCCGGTCTGGCTCCCACCTGCGCCCGGCCTTCGGCCATGAGGTGGGCTACTTCCGCCAGCGAGGCCGGACGTTCCCACAGGGGAAGCCACAGCTCGTATCCGCGTGAGCCCTCGGCCTCGCCGGAAGCCAGGGTAGGCCATCCGGCCGCAGAGGAACGCACGGTGAACGGAAATGCGGCCTTGCGCCGGCTTTCCGAACCCAGACGCCTGGCCACCGAGCCCGCCATGAGCAAGGCGCCCTCGACCATGAGCACGTAGTCCCAGGGGTTCACCACCGAGTCGCCCTCGAAACCCTGCGTGGCGTTTGGCCCCCCTACCCCTCCGGGGTGAAACTGGCCTATACCAGCGCGCACCAGCGGTGGGTTCCCGGCCGCGAAAAGAGAAGCCTCGAGCCAGCGCCGGCTCCGCTCCCGCGGGTTTTCCACCGCGCGCCTGCGCCGGGAAGGGGGCCACCCCCCGGCCGCAAAGGGGATAACGTCGGCCAGTCTCTGCATGAAGTTGCTGGAGAACTCGAGGTTACCGTCGTTGCCCCCGGTGCCCAGAAGAGGAGCGAAGGTCATGCGGTCCTCGGTGAGGGCGCAGACGGCGTCGATCCACGGGACGGCTTCGTCGGGAAGGGCGGAGCGCATTCTCCGCAGCATTTCGGGCTTCAGCCTGGCGGGCGGCCGGCGGCTCAGGCCCATACCCGCCAGCACCGCCTCCGCCCGCAGGATGCTCTTCCGGTAGACGTCCAGACGGGGATGCGTGGAGTTGCGAACCGCATCCAGTGCGGCAGCGGCGGTCCGGTGCCCCCAGAAGCCCGACCCGCCGTTCCACGGCGCCAAAACCGGCGTGGGCCGGTACTCGTCGAGGAAGAACCGCACCAGTTCTTCTACGTCGAGCCAAGTGTGCAGGCAGAAGTAGCCCCCTGACCAGGCACCCCGCGCCTCAGGGTCTTTCTGTTCGGCCACCAGCCGAAACACGCCTAGGGCTTTCAGATAGGCGAGGATGGGTTCCGGCGTGCAGCCGGCCAGCAAAAGGGCACCGCGCACCTGTTCTAACCTCCTCTCGCCGCCCGGAGGCTGGCCCGAGCGTCGGCGGCCCGCAGCAGAGCCTCCAGGTAAGCCAGACGGAACGGCCCCAGGCGGTCTCTGAGCGCCAGACTGCGGGCAAGCCAGGACCGCCCCTGGGGACGGTCGCCAATTTCCACCGGCCACAGCTCCAGCCGCACCTCCGGAAGCGCCAGGCCGTGATCCACTTCGGCGGGCGGGAGCACCTCCCCGTCCTCAATACCCAGTAACACCCGCGACGAGGTTTCCGGGTAGGGCAGGCCGTCCGGCCCGGGGAGGTTGCGAACGGTCAGGCGCACGCGGCCGTGGTGGCTGGCTATGAGGTACAGGGCCAGGTCGCCCAGGCTCGCTCCCGGTTCTTCACCCCGTGCCTGCTGGCCGAGGAGGGCCAGGAGGCTTGCCAGTTCGTGGCGGAAGTGCGGCCGGCGGTGCGGGCCCGGTCGTGCGGTGCGCTCCGCCTTGGCCCAGACCGTGCCAGCATAACGCTCCGAATCGCTGGCCTGGGCCAGCAGGGTTTCCTGGAATACCGGGTGGGCCTTCCCCCAGTCGTGAAAACGCGCGGCCTGGAGCAGGTCAACCGCAAAGGGTTCCAGGCTGGGGTTCTGCAAAGCAGCCAGCAGGGCCTCCACCTCCAGGACTACCTCGGCGGAATGCTCGGCCAGCGATTGCCAGCGACCGGGCGCGAAGGTGAGGACATCGTCCCCGCCTGCTTCCTCTGGCTCGGACCCCTCAGGTGGGCAGGGCACCACTGACCCGCCGTGGTCGGCGCTCCAGCCCAGCTCGGGGTCGTAGCCGCCGTGCTCGGCGCGGAGCACTACGACCTGACCGGGCCACAACTCGGAGGGGCTTATCCGACGCCAGGTCCGGGCAAGATGGTCCCAGCACCAGGCCTCCCTGCCCGCCTTGGCCAGCCAGGCCCGCAGCTCGCCGATTGGCACCGGGCAGAGCTCATCCGGCGCCACCCGCGCCCAGTCTCTCGGGGGCTCCCCTCCCGCCCAGGCACGCCAGCAGACGCGGACCTCCGTTTCCCGGCTGTCGCGGACGAACCGCGACACGTCCACATCGTTCCCGGAGAGGTCCGGAGCGGTGTCAAACAGGTCTATCAGGTCCCGACGGCGCAGGACCTCGTGCTCTTCCCGGGGCAGGTCGGGGTGGGGCAAGGTGGCAGGGGCCACAGAACCGCCCTCCAGGCTTCGAAGGATACCGCGGGCCAGGTGGAGCGCCTCCGGCGCATACGGGGCCGCCTGGCCCATTGGCACGTCGATCCAGTATACGTGGGCGTTGGGGTATTCGGCGTAGCGGTTAACGCGGCCGAAGCGCTGGACCATGCTCGGCCAGGGCGACAGCTCGGTAATCAGAAGGGCGGCGGAGACATCGACACCCGCTTCCAACACCTGGGTGCAAACGGCAATCCGGCCGGGGCCATGAGGATCTACGGGTGCTAACAGCCGGGCGCCCCGGGCCCTGCGGTCCGGAGGCCGGAAGCGGGAGTGCAGGAGCACCAATTCGGCCGAGGTTCGGCAGCGCTGGCGGAGCTCCAGATAAATCACCTGGGCACGCGCCACGGTGTTCACGATCACCAGGGTAAGGGTACCCGGCCGGTGCAACCGGGCGGCGCTATCGGCGACCTCCGCCGCATACGCGGAAGCGCCCGGCCCGTGGCGCAGGCGCAGCTGCTTAAGCTGCTTCGCTGCGCCGAGGCGGGGCGCAAGCCGGGGGTCCTGATGATCCTCATCGTCTAGGTCCAGCCACTCCTCGTCCGGCGGTGCCGGATGATCCACGGTTTCCAGCCAGGTGCGGCTCAGAGTAGCAGACATCCAAGTGGTGGCGGCGGGGCCCACGGTGCCGAAGGCTCGACGGAAGGCTTCTAGCTGCGCGCTCGTGGGAACGGCGACGCCCATTAACTGAACCTCATCGAAAATCCAGAGGGCATCGTTATTGAGGAGGCCGAAAGGTATAGGCCAGCGAAACCTGGACAGGACGTACCCCCGGTTAAGGGCCCGGGAAAGCAGGAGGTCCTGCGTGCCTATGAGCACGCACTCCCGCTCGGGATAGAGGTGCCAGTCCTCGTCCCTTTCTCCGCCCATCAAAATGTGTACACCTATATCGTCCGGCCGCACCCCTCCCTGGTGGGACGACCGGAGCCCCAGGCGCTGGAGGTAATCCTCAACTGCGTCCCGGGTCTGCTCCACCAGCACACGCATCGGCAGGCAATACACCAGCCGCCGGGGAGTGGAGTTCCTAACGTTCGGATCGGGGTGGAAACGGCGCCGCCAGATCCAGGCGAGCAGCACGGCCGCGGTTTTTCCGGCCCCGGTAGGGGCCTTCAGCACGCGCGGCCAGAGAGGGGTATCGGCAAGCCGACGCTGGTAAGGGTAGGGTTCGTAACCGGTAGCAGTCCGGAAGAATTCGGCAAAAGAAGCCGTCATGTGCCGTCACCACCCCGTTCGACCGACCCGGCACCGCCCTCTTCCGGGCGTAGTTCGACTTTCCGATTCTTTGGCGCCGGTCTCACGACATTATTGGAATTATTTCAACGTCTACAGGAAAATTCCTGCGGAACTACCACACGGAACCAGGCGCCACGCCAGGGACACGAAGTGACTGCCGGAGAAATCCAATCCTGAGCCAACTACACAGCGGGGTGAAAGCAATGGCGCACGATAAATCCTCCTCTGCGACCCGGACACCTCCCCCGAGGATCTTTACCAACGGCGCAAACGGACCATGCCTCGTACAAACCAAGCCCAAGGTTTAGAAAGGTTGCATCGCCGGAACGCGTCCAGTTTCGCCCTTAGTTCAGCGTCTAAGACCACTGGGACTCCCGTGTAGGTGCTGACCGAATCACTCCGAAGCCACCGCTACCAGGTAATACGCCATGCTGGCACTTCCGGACTCCAGTGTAGATTCCCAACAGGCTCTTCGACAGGTTGTCCCCTCGGCCGCTCCGCACGCTCGGCGACGGCGCGGAGTTCCTTCGCGACCAGGCCGGCCATGAATTCGATCAGGGGATCTACCATTGGACCCGTCGACCGCAGGGCGCCCAGTGTTCCACTTCGTAATCGGCCAGCAGTCTAGCTGGGAGGAGCAGGCGGGCAACAGTAGTGACCCCTAACTGGGGCGGGCAACCGCTACCCCAGTTGCATCCTAAAAGACGCATCCATCCGCCCAATCTACCCCCAACTCTAGGATGGATCGTCCAAAGCCCTAGGAAGAAAGCCTTGCCCTCCCGCAGTCTGCCCCGAACTGGGGGGAGCTCACACCTTAGGCCTTGTGCCGTAAGGGTTTGAGTTCTCTAAGAGGCCTCGCCTGAGCTCAGGGAGCGTTTTCCAGGTTCGGGGTGAGCTCATCGCGCATGGGTTGTCGGCCTCAATCGCTTGTCGCACAAGCCCACAGGCCTGAGCCCTCCCTCCCACTGCCCAGGTTGGCGGTTTTGCGCTCGACGGAACTGGGTCGTTACAGCCTGCGCCCTCTCAGCCACCCGCAGGGAGCCAAGCCGCTGACAAATAGCCGACCCGCCTCGCGGCGGGGAGACACACTCTGAAGGCCCCTGCCCCACCCACCGCCCCCCAATCTTTGGTTTGTGAATAGGGCTCTCCCGAGCCTGTTTTCCTTGCAGCCTCCTGCACTTGGACGGTAACATACCTACCAGACAACCTGGCCTCACGACCGGCAACACGCCGACACGACCCCGGACGACGGTCGACGTGTTTAAACGTTGCCTATTTGAAGCTAGAGCCACAAGAGGCTGAGCCCTTAAGCCTATAGCGCCCGCGTGCGTCAGGTCAGCATGAACCCCCCGGCTATAGAAACCCCTATTCCTTCCAATTGCCAGTCAAACCAATCGTCCCGGACAAGGGACGCCGAAAAATCAGGCTCAAGGCATTCGCACGTACCACCTTGTTACCCGACGCCTGCGGTGTCCCAGCTTCCTCGCGGTATCTTGTTCAGCCTCGCTCCTTGTCATGCCCCGTCCGGTGCATTCCGCGTAGTTACGCTGTGCGTAGCTGTAGCGGGTCCCATGGAAAGTCAACCTTCTCTGCCTGGGGCGGTGCTCCCGAATAAAGTTCTGAACTTGCGCGATCACCTGGTGCGTCTTCTGACCCTCGCCAACAAACAGCTTACTGCCGCGGGGCACCCTCTGCATCGTGCGTGCGAGAGCGGCTGCCGCGGCCGGCGTGAGCGGTACCCGGCGTACCAGCCCGCCCTTGCCCTTAACTCTAAGGCTACCTACCCTCAGGGCATCCTCGGCATCGGCCCTTGAGAGCCGCATCACCTCATGTATGCGCAAGCCCATCTCCCACGCCAGCACTAGCGCGTCGGCTATCCACTCTTTCTGTGCTTCGCTGGCAGTTTCGACCATCGCCCGGTATTCGTCCTCTGTCCAAGCCCGGTCGCAGCCCGTACCCCGCGGTGGCACGCCCAAAGCCGCGTTGTCGCGCGTGATCTTATAGCGCGTGGGTATCTGGTCGAGGTAAAAACGTACCGCAGCGAGCTCCGTACGCAGGTAATTGGGGCTACACCCGTTTTCTTCCAGATAGCGTACATACGCGGCAAGATGTTTGTTCTTAACGTTCTTTAGGTTCTGTAGCTTAAATTGTTCAGAAACAAACTCTAGGAATCGCAGCATTGCTTGATAGTATCTCCGCCGGGTGGTGATACTCCCTTGTCGCACATGCCGATGGACCTTATTAAATTGCTCTACTAGCGTTGCATACGACACCTCATTGCCTCCTCCCTAGCAAGCATACGTTGGTCGTGCCGCAGGGAGCCGTTTCCGCCTTTTTACTCCCTGCAACTGGTCCGGTTGTTACTGGAAGCCGCCGCTTTGCGGCCCGCGGTCGTGCGTGTTTCTAGTTGAAAGTACGTACGTTGAGCACTCTGCCGCATTACGGGTTCCTTCGCCCCGCCGGGCCCGCCCTCGGCCCGCGCGGCCAGCGGCCGGTCAACTCGACCACGTCCCGTCAGGACGCCTGCGCGCATCGGCGCGAGAGCCGCTGTCTCTGCCTAGGAGGGGTGGATACGCTGCGCTCCCGGCTGCCTGCCAGCAGTTGACGCTTCCGGCACCCTGCTGGGCGGTGCCTCGTTCATTACCAGAGAACCGAAAACCAACGAAGTTCAAAATCATTTAGGACCACCTCCCCCCGGCCCCCGCAGCCCGGGGCCGGCATCGATAAGTTTATTGTGGGCCGGAACGTCACGCGCTCCGGTTAATCGAAGTTACAACAGGTGCGAGGCGGCGGCTCACGGCCCCCGCCCAGACAGCCTCACCGTTGTATGGATGTCGCACCGCTATGCTTGCACAGTGGGAACCGCCACCTAACCTAACGCCGACCTCGAAATGTCGCTGCCTCCTGGCAGCGTCACCTCGATCTCCCGGCCTGCTCTGCCAAAAACCAAGGGGCCGCCGAACACGAGTTACACCCGCGTCCCGACGGCCCCCGGATCGCGTCCCGGAGCCAAAACTCCTTAAGCCCTCGCCGGCCGGTCGCGCCGACCAACGACAAATTATACCTTAATTATGATCTTAGCGGCTGCCCGCCCAAAAATCAACTCTGCGCCGCTAAAATTTTTCTACACCCTGCGGCTCTTGTCCTTCTCCGTCGGGCTCAGGCAATACCGCGGCGTCGTCCAGCAGCACGCGAAGTGGGACCCCCATCTCTTGGGCCAGCCGCTCGAACATCTGGTTCGTATACTCGTTCACCATCATGTCCTTCGGGTCTCCGGACACCAGCGTCACCCAGTCCTGGTTGCGCACAAATGCCGCCGCCCACTCACCCTCGTGTCCACTGACGTAGCCCAGCCGCTCGATGGCCTCGTACTCGTTACACCCCTTCCTCCTGCACCACGTCCGTATCTTTTCGCCAATCTTCCGCGACTGAAAGGCCAGGACATAGCTGATCCCCGTCTTTCGGCAGGCCTGTATGAGCAGGTCGTAAGCGTCTGCAGAGGCCCCGTCGGAGGCGGCCGCGGCCCGCCTCTGCTCCTCGTACTCGCGGGCAAGGGTTCTCTGCCAGTCACCTATCCCGCGCACGCGCCCCACCTCTTCCGGGGACCACCAGCCCAGGACAGCGCCCAGCTCCAACGCCGAAGGTATTCTCCGGGCCCATTCATGGAGAAGTCCCAGCAGGTAATCGGCAGAGACGTCCAGTACCATCGCGATTTCGCGTAACGTGCCCGGATCTGGCCGGCGGGTATTCGCCTCCCAGTGAGCCACGGTCCGGTGGTCAACACCCAACCTGTCGGCCAGCTGCGCCTGGGTAAGGCCCCGCAGCTTCCTCGCATAGGCGATCCGCCTGCCAAGGGTGGCATGGACATCTTTTAGAGTGGAGCAACTCGCAAGATCCTCCCGCGGCGTCTCCCCCGCCGAGGCTTCGGCCAGGGCCTGGTGCGTTTCCTCGGTTAGGAGCTGCAGGGGACAACCAAGTACTTGAGCGATCTTTTCCAGCATCGGCTTACTGGGAAGGTAGCGAGCCGACTCCCACGCATTCACCGCCGCCCGCGTGGTGCCTAGAGCCGCAGCCAGGGCATACTGGTTGGAATACCCGCGCTCTAGGCGTAGCCGACGCAATTTCTGGGCAAAAAGGCGTCTGTCCATGTCCTTTCACCAGTCCAATTTGCTCATAACCGCCATAGCACCAGAAACATTATATCCCACAATTGCTACCCCGAAAAGCATTTCTGCGTCTTGTTCATAGCCGCGATATGTGCTACACTCTGTTTGGGAGTTCACAGGGAGAGGAGGTGCTATCAGCCAATGGACCAAACTCCACTAGGTATCCGGAGGCGGAGCAACGCCAGCTCGACGCCGCTCACGCAGGCCGAACTGCCGAGCATCCTGACCATGGTCGACATCGCCCGGTTCCTCAGGATCGGTCGTAGCGCCGCCTATGAACTCGCGCGCCGCCCCGACTTCCCGGCAATCCGGCTGGGCCGGAGCATCAGGGTGCGGCGGGAGGCCTTCCTCGCTTGGGTGGTGGGACGGGAGCGGGAGGAGAAGTTCCCGGCCGGGGCGAATCTTTAAATTCGCCCCGGCCGGGAAGCGGAAGGAGGGCCGAAGGAATTTCCATGCCGGGGAGCATTACGAGGCGCGGCAGTGCATGGTACATCAGGTATGATCTCCCTAGAGATCCGATCACCGGCAAGCGGCGCCAGAGATGTGAGACCGTCCATGGGTCCAGAAAGGATGCGGAGCGGCGTCTCCGAGAAATTCTCGTGCAGCTGGACCAAGGGAGGTGGTGTGAGCCCGCCTCCATGACCCTGGGAGAGTATCTGGAGCAATGGTTCTTAGACAAGTATGTGCCCGGCAAAGCAACGAACACGGTGGCAGTTGCGAGGAGGCTTCTACGGAAGTACGTGATCGGGGCAGAGATCGGCACCGTTCCCCTGCCCAAGGTCAGCCCCTGGATGATCGACCGCGTCGTGGTCGAAATGGTCAGGGCCGGCAAGGCCCCGCGGACGGTGAAATTCGTCTATGATCTGCTCAGGTCGGCGCTTAACGAGGCCGTACGCCTGCGGGTCATCCCGAGCAATCCCGCCTTGGCGGTGAGGCCACCCCAGGTGAGGTACCGGGAAATCATGCCTCTGTCCGCGGAGGAGAAGCAACGGCTGCTGGAGGCCGCGAAAGGAGACCGGTTCGAGGAGTTCTTTATCCTCCTCTTGGCCACGGGCCTGCGGCCGGGGGAGGCCCTGGCCCTGACGTGGGACGACGTGGATTTCGAGAACCACACCCTCACAGTCAGGTCCAGTGGCGCAGCCGATACCTGGGACCCTGCGAACAGCAGGCGCGGGCCCCGTACCAAGACCGAGGGAAGCAGGCGCACCGTTCCCCTGCTCCCGTCAGCGGTAGCAGCACTGAGGCGCCAGCGACGCAAACAGGCAGCGGAGAAACTGCGGGCCGGCGAACTGTACGAAGACCGTAACCTTGTGTTCGCCACTGAAGACGGGAGGCCCGTGAACCTCAAGAACCTGCGCCGCCGCCACTGGCGGCTCATCTTGAAGCGGGCCGGGCTACCGGAAGACACGCGGCTTTACGTGCTGCGTCACACGTTCGCCACCATGCTGCTGCGACAAGGAGAGGACGTCAAGCGGGTGGCTGCCTGGCTGGGCCACCGGGACGCCGGCTTCACCTACCGGGTGTATCATCACTATCTGCCGGAGAAGCTGGACGAGGCGGAGCGGCTCCGGTTGGAAGCGGTTCTCTTCGGTGGGGAGGTAAAAGACCGCCGTCCCCCTAGGGACGGCGCCAACTGAGCAAGGGTTTGTGATCAACCGGTGATCAATCCGCCGGTTGGCACCGGTTGCCACACCGCAAACCCTTGATTTCGCTGGTGGGCGATGGTGGATTTGAACCACCGACCCCTTGCTTGTAAGGCAAGTGCTCTCGCCCCTGAGCTAATCGCCCGTTTGGTGACCCGTGGGGGATTCGAACCCCCGTTCCCGGCTTGAAAGACCGGTGTCTTAACCCCTTGACTAACGGGCCACAAAATTGGTGGGCCCACCCGGATTCGAACCAGGAACCGACCGGTTATGAGCCGGCTGCTCTGCCGTTGAGCTATGGGCCCATAAAAATGGCTCCTCGGGCAGGATTCGAACCTGCAACCTACCGGTTAACAGCCGGCCGCTCTACCCTTGAGCTACCGAGGAATACCGTTTCACGCACCTTATTATAAGCCATATCCCGGTCCCGGTCAATACGCCTGGCCCGCCGGGGGGCCGGATTCGACATCTATGCCTGCGGTCCGGCCGGGGGCCGCCGGGCGAAACCGGGGTCACTCCAGGTAGTCCTTCAGCTTCTTGCTCCGACTGGGATGGCGCAGCTTGCGCAGGGCCTTGGCCTCAATCTGACGGATGCGCTCCCGGGTCACGCCGAACTCCTGACCCACTTCCTCCAGGGTGCGGGAGCGGCCGTCGTCCAGGCCGAAGCGCAGCCGCAGCACCTTTTCCTCCCGGGGGCTTAGGGTGTCCAGCACCTCCTCGAGCTGTTCTTTCAGCAGCCGGTGAGAAGCCGCCTCCGCCGGAGCCGGCGCGTCTTCGTCCTCGATGAAGTCTCCCAGGTGGCTGTCCTCCTCCTCGCCGATGGGGGTCTCCAGCGAAACCGGCTCCTGGGCGATCTTCATGATCTCCCGCACCCGCTCCACCGGGATGTCCATCTCGCGGGCGATTTCCTCCGCCGTGGGCTCGCGCCCCAGCTCCTGCAACAACTCCCGCGAAACCCGGATGAGCTTGTTGATGGTCTCCACCATGTGCACCGGGATGCGGATGGTGCGGGCCTGGTCGGCTATAGCCCGGGTAATGGCCTGGCGGATCCACCAGGTGGCGTAGGTGCTGAACTTGTAACCCTTGCGGTAGTCGAATTTCTCCACCGCTTTGATAAGGCCCAGATTCCCCTCCTGGATGAGATCCAGGAACAGCATGCCCCGGCCTACGTAGCGCTTGGCGATGCTCACCACCAGGCGCAGGTTGGCCTCAGCCAGGCGCCGTTTGGCCTCCTCGTCTCCCTTTTCGATGCGCTTGGCCAGCTCGATCTCCTCTTCCGGGGTCAGAAGCGGAATGCGGCCGATCTCCTTGAGGTACATGCGCACCGGGTCGTCAAGGCTAATGCCCTCGGGAAGGGACAGGTCGCCTTCCAGTTCCTCCTGAACCGCCTTTTCCAGCTCCTGCATCTCCTTCTCCTCGGGCACTACCTCGATGCCCATCTGCGCCAGGTGGTCGTAAACCTGCTCTATTTGCTCCGGAGAGAGCTCTATTCCCTGCAGGGCGTCCATTACCTGCTCGTAGGTAAGGCTCCCCTGCTTCTTACCCAGCTCAACGAGGTGTCTTATGGCCTCCGTTCTCACCTGGCCGTTTCCTTTCTTAGCCGCTTCATCCTTCATCGGGTTCCCCCCTTTCGCGGGCGGGCGCCACCGGATGGGGAAAGCTCCTGCAAGGCGCGCTGAATTTCCGCCAAACGTACTAACAACCCCGCGCTTTCCTCGGTACCGGCCTCCTTCAGCCGGCGCTGCAACTCTCGCGCCTCCTCCCGGAGCCGGTACTCCTGCACCGCTCTAAGGTTATCCTCTACCGAAGCAAAAGCAGCCCTGTCCCGCAGCATCAACCCGTACGCCCACGCCGATGTATCCTCTCCCAGGGGCTCCACCAGGGCCACCACGTCCGGACTGCCTTCCGGATGCTCCGCCAGCCAGATCCTCAGGGCTTCGGCCACCCGCCGCGCCCTCTCGTCTTCGAAAAAATCCCACCCCAGGACGGATACCACTTGGGCACACAGGCTGCGGTCTTGAAGCATCAGGGCCAGCAACTCTTCTTCCGCCCGCTGACGCCCCGAGCGAACCGGACGCAGAACGTCAGTCTTATTATTCCTGCCCGTGCCCTTTTTATCCTGTTTTAGAAGCCGTTTCAGTTCCGCCCACAGGGCCTGCTCGTCGATTCCCAGCTCTTCCGCTATCAACCGCCCGTATTCCTGCCGGGCCAGGGGGCTTTCCGCCCGGGCCAGGTCGGGCAGCAACTGCCGCGCGGCCGCGATCTTCTCGTCCGGGTCGTGGCTCGGCCGGGCGGCCTTCAGCCGGTTCAGCTTGTATACCAACAGCGGCTGGGCCTCTTCTTCCCAAAGCTTTCTTAGCGCTTCCGGCCCGCGCTCCTGAACGAACTTGTCCGGATCGTAGCCCGACGGAAGCGAGGCCACCAGCACCCGGCACCCCTGGTCCCGCAGCACCTCCAGCCCCCGCAGGGTGGCGGCCGCCCCGGCGGAGTCGGCGTCGAAGGAGATTACCACCTGGTCCGCGCAATTCCGGAGGCGCCGCGCCTGCTCGGCGGTGAGCGCCGTGCCCATGGAGGCCACTACGTTGGTGAGGCCGTGGCGGTGGGCGCTCAGCACGTCCATGTAGCCCTCTACCACTACTATCCGCCCCCGGCGCCGGGCCTCGGTTTGGGCCCAGTTAAGGCCGTAAAGCACTTCGCCCTTGCGGAAGATGGGGCTTTCGGCCGTGTTCAGGTACTTCGGGCGCTCTTCCTCCCCCAGAGCCCGGCCCCCGAAACCCACCACCCGACCCTGGGGATCGTAAATGGGAAACATCACCCGGCGCCGAAAGCGCTCGGTGAGGGTGCCGTCCCGCTGCCTCACCAAGAGCCCGGCCGCCACCAGAGGCTCCTCGGAGAAGCCTTTAGACCGCAGGTAGGGGGCCAAAACCCCCGGCTCCGGCGCCCAACCCAGCCCGAACCGCTCCCATTCCGCCGGTCCCAGCCCCCGCCGCCGGAGATAGGCCCGAGCTGGCTCACCCCGGGGGTCTCGCACCAGCAGGTGGTGATACACGGCCTGGGCCGCCTGGTTGGCCCGGTACAGGTCCTGAAACCTGGACGCCGTCGGGCCGGCGAACTCGCGCCCGAGTGATACCCCCGCCTTCTCCGCCAGTCGCTGGAGCGCCTCGGCGAAGGTGAGGCGCTCCAGGCGCATTAGAAAGTTATACACGTCGCCTCCCGCGCCGCAACCGAAGCAGTAAAACAGTTGGCGCTCCGGGCTTACGGTGAAGGAGGGCGTCTTCTCCTGGTGAAAGGGGCAAAGACCAACGTAGTTCCTTCCCTGTTTTCTCAGTTGAACATATTCCCCAACCACGGACACTATGTCAAGCCGTGATCTGATCTCGGCTATAACTTCCGACCCGAAGGCACGTCGTTCTTCCACCCCGTTCACCGGCCCCGGTTTTTTCTTTCGCCAAGGACCGGCCAATTCCTTCCGTGACCGCAAAAAATGCGCGGACCAGCCTTATTATGGGCCGGTTACTACCAATTTATACCTGTGCCCGGTCCCGGTAAGGCCGGCTTCCGGCGGCCACACTACCCTTCGGATAGGGTTATGAACGAGGTGATAACCGTGTCCCGGTTGGTGGGGTATTTGCTCCTGGCCCTGGTGGGGGCGGCCACGCTAATCGCCCTGTACCGGGGGGTGGTTAAGCCGCTTTTGTCCCCGCTTTTCCGCAGCCGGGGATAGGTGCGGCCGGGCCGGGAACCGGGTTCGCCCGGTGGGCCTGCCGGTTCCGGCGGCCGTACTCGCCGCCAGGGGCACCGCCGGAAAGGGGACGGCCGCCGCGTATAAACCGCGGGCCGTCGGGGCATAATAGTGTCGGGAAGAGGTAACACCGGCTCTCCTGTCGGGTATGTGGTCGGTACCCGAATAGCCTGACCAGCGAAGAGAGAGCGCGTCTACCTCTTCCCTCGTTATTCCCCGATTTATTCCGGCAGCCGGAAAGGCCCGGGCACGAACAGGGCCAGGTAGCGGTTGACGGCGTAAGTGTCGGTCATGCCGGCGATGTAGTCCACGGCCCGGCGGGCGGGGTCGGCCTCGTGCGGGCTTATGCTCTCCGGTATCTGTTCCGGGTGTTGGGTATAGTGGTAATAAAGCTGTTGCACCAAAAGCTTGGCCTTGCCCTCCTCTTGCTTGGCCGCCGAACCCACGTATACCCGCTCGAACAAGAACTCGCGCAGCCGGTCCATGGCCTTTTGCACCGCCGGGCTCATGCGTATGCCCGGCTCCGCACCCTGGAGGATGACGTCGGTGACCATGGTGTTGATGCGGCTGCGGTGGTCCCACCCCAGCACTTCCAGGCAGTCCCGGGGGAGGTCGGCCTCGGTAAGCACCCCGCCCCGCAGGGCGTCGTCGATGTCGTGGTTGATGTAGGCAATACGGTCTGCCAGCCGCACTATTTCCCCCTCTAAGGTGTGAGGCCGCTCCTTTCCGGTGTGGTACAGGATGCCGTCCCGCACCTCCCAGGTGAGGTTTAGGTCCTCCAGCACCTCCACCACCCGCAGGCTCTGCTCGTTGTGCCGGAAGCCCGGGGGGTGCACCCGGTCCAGCGCCTCCTCCCCGGCGTGCCCGAAGGGGGTGTGGCCCAGGTCGTGCCCCAGGGCGATGGCTTCGGTCAGATCCTCGTTTAGCCGGAGCGCCCGGGCGATGGTCCGGGCGATCTGGGCCACTTCTAGAGTATGCGTCAGGCGGGTGCGAAAGTGATCGCCTTCGGGGGCGATGAACACCTGGGTCTTGTGCTTTAAGCGCCGGAAGGCCTTGGAGTGGATGATGCGGTCCCGGTCGCGCTGGAATTCGGTGCGGATGGGACAGCGCTCCTCCGGCCGCCGCCGGCCCCGGGTGAGGGCGCTCTTGGCCGCCCGGGGGGAGAGCCACCGGACCTCCCACTCCTCCTGCTGTTCCCGGATGCCCACCGCCCCGCCCCCTCTTCTATCAGCCTGCCGCTTGCCCGGCCTTCAGCAGGGCGCCGTGCTCGTGTTTTAGCGCCGCCTGGGCTGCAGCCAGCCGCGCTATAGGCACCCGGAAGGGCGAGCAGCTTACGTAGTCCAGACCCAGAAGGTGGCAGAACTCGATGGAGCTGGGCTCGCCGCCGTGCTCCCCGCAGATGCCTACCAAAAGGTCCGGGCGGGTGCGCCGGCCCAGCTCTACCGCCATCTGCATGAGCTTGCCTACACCCTGGCGGTCCAGCACCGCGAAGGGGTTGGCGGGCAGGATCTTCTCCTCCAGGTACTTGGGCAAAAACTTCCCCTCGGCGTCGTCGCGGCTAAAGCCCAGGGTAGTCTGGGTGAGGTCGTTGGTGCCGAAGGAGAAGAAGGCCGCCTCCCGGGCGATGGCGTCCGCGGTGGCGCAGGCCCGCGGCACCTCGATCATGGTGCCCACGCTGTACTCGAAGTCCACGCCGCTTTCGGCCTTGACCTCGGCGGCAATCTCGTCCACCAGCCGCCGCAGCCGGGCCAGTTCCTCTACAAATCCCACCAGGGGGATCTCCACCTCCGGGTACACCCGGTAGCCTTCCTTGACCAGTTGCACCACGGCGCGGAAGATAGCCCTAACCTGCATGGCGTACACGTCCGGGAAGGTGATGCCCAGCCGGCAGCCGCGGTGGCCCAGCATGGGGTTGAACTCCGCCAGGGCCCGCACCTTCTTAAGCAGTTCCTCCTTGGCCCGGATCTCCTCCGGGTCGCCGCCGGTAAGCTTCAGCCGGGTGATCTCCAGGGCCAGTTCTTCGGCGTTGGGCAGGAACTCGTGCAGGGGCGGATCTAACAGCCTTATGGTTACCGGGTAGCCGGCCATGGCCTTGAGGATGCCGTAGAAGTCCCCTTGTTGCATGGGCAAGAGCTTGTCCAGGGCTTCCCGGCGCTCCTCGGGCGTGGCCGCCAGGATCATCTTCTGCACCACCGGCAGCCGGTCCTGGGCCATGAACATGTGCTCGGTGCGGCATAGGCCCACTCCCGTGGCCCCAAAGGCCCTGGCCCGGGCGGCATCTTCCGGGGTGTCGGCGTTGGCCCGCACGCCCAGGCGCTTCACCTCGTCCGCCCAGGCCAGCAGGGTGGCGAACTCGTCGCCCAGCTCCGGCTCTACCACCGGCACCTCGCCCAGCATCACCCGGCCGGTGGCGCCGTCAATGGAGATGACGTCGCCCTCTTTGACCACCAGGTCGCCCACCCGGAATTCCTTGGCCTCGTAGTCGATCTTGAGGGCCTCGCAGCCACACACGCAGGGTTTACCCATGCCCCGGGCCACCACCGCGGCGTGGCTGGTCATGCCGCCCCGGCTGGTGAGCACGCCCTGAGCGGGGACGATGCCGTGGATGTCGTCCGGGGTGGTTTCGGTGCGCACCAGGATCACCTTGTGCCCCTCTTTACCCAGCCGTTCGGCCTCGTCGGCGTCGAAAACCACCTGGCCGGAGGCCGCTCCCGGCGAGGCGGGAAGCCCGGTGGCAATGACCTTTACTTCGGCCTTGGGGTCGATACGGCGGTGCAATAACTGCGTGAGCTGCTCCGGCTCCACCCGCAGCAGGGCCTCTTCCTTGGTGATGAGCCCCTCCTTAACCATATCCACGGCGATCTTCACCGCCGCCCGGGCGGTGCGCTTGCCGGTTCGGGTCTGGAGCATGTAGAGCTTGCCCTTTTCCACCGTAAACTCCATGTCCTGCATTTCCCGGTAGTGCTGCTCCAGCCGCCGGCTTATGTCCACGAACTGCCGGTAAATCTCCGGCATGTCCTTCTCCAACTCCGCCAGGGGCTTGGGGGTGCGGATGCCCGCCACCACGTCCTCGCCCTGAGCGTTAATTAAGTACTCGCCGTAAAGTCGGTTCTCGCCGGTGGAGGGGTCGCGGCTGAAGGCCACGCCGGTGCCGGAATCCGGGCCCAGGTTGCCGAAGACCATGGTCTGTACGTTTACCGCCGTACCCAGATCGTCCGGGATCTTGTTCAGCCGCCGGTACACCACCGCCCGCTGGTTGTTCCAGGAGTTGAACACCGCCTTTATGGCCAGCTCCAACTGCTCCTGCGGGTCCTGGGGGAAGTCCCGACCGGTGCGGGTGCGGATCAATTCCTGGTAGGCGGCAATGACCCGGTACAGGGCGGCCGGGGAGAGTTCGTGGTCGAACCTAACCCCTTCCTCCTCCTTTACCCGCTCTAACTCCCGCTCGAAGGAGGCGTGCTCCACCCCCATAACCACGTCGCCGAACATCTGCAGGAAGCGGCGGTAGCAGTCCAGGGCGAAGCGCTCGTCCCGGGTGGCCTCGATGAGCCCCTGGACGGTCCGATCGTTGAGGCCCAGGTTCAGGATGGTGTCCATCATGCCGGGCATGGAGACCGGGGCGCCGGAGCGCACGGAAAGCAGGAGGGGGTTGGCCGGGTCGCCGAACTTCTTTCCCGTGGCCTTTTCCACCTCGGCCAGCTTCTCCCGCACCTGGTCCATAAGTCCGGGCGGAAGTTCCTGCCCCCGGCGCACGTACTCCCGGCAGGCCTCGGTGGTGATGATCAGCCCCGGAGGTACGGGCAGGCCGATCTTGGTCATTTCCGCCAGGTTGGCTCCTTTGCCCCCCAGGAGGTCGCGCATGTGGGCGTCGCCTTCGTGGAACAGGTATACGTACTTAGCAGACATGCCTCTGCCCCCTACGATAGATTTCTATGATGCGGCCGGCGGTTTCTTCTACCGCCCGGTTGGTGACGTCGATCACCGGGCAGCCCAGGCGCTCCATCAGGCTGTGGGCGTATTCCAGTTCCCGGTAGATGCGGTCCAGGCTGGCGTAGCCGGCCTCCACCACCAGGCCCAGGCTTTTGAGCCGCTCCTGGCGGATGTGGTACAGGTGATGGGGATCGATGGTCAGGCCCACAATCTTGTGCCGGGGCAAGGCCCACAGCTCCTCGCAAGGCGCCACCTCCGGCACCAGGGGGAGGTTAGCCGCCTTAATGCGCTTGTGGGCGAGGTACATGGAAACCGGGGTCTTAGAAGTGCGGGAAACGCCGATAAGCACTACATCGGCGAACAGGAGCCCCCGCGGGTCTTTGCCGTCGTCGTAGCGCACGGCAAACTCTATGGCTTCCATCTTGCCGTAGTACTCTTCGTCCAGCCGGCGCAATAGCCCCGGCTCGCCCCGAGGGGTGAGATCGGCGGCCCGGGCCAGGGCCTCGATGACCGGTCCCAGCACGTCCACCGCGGGCACGCCCTTCTCCTCGGCCAGCGTCACCAGCCGGCGCTTCAGGTTTTCCACCACCAGGGTATAGGCGATGATGCTGGGTCTGGAGCGCGCCGCCTCGGCCACCACTACTTCCAGCTGCCCCTCTTCGGCCACATAGGGCACGCGCCGGACCTCTATGCGCCCGGAATCGAACTGACTGGCCGCGGCGCGAACCACGTACTCCGCCGTTTCCCCCAGGGAATCGGACACCACAAACACGGTGGGCAACCGTCCCAGGACTACACCTCCTCCCCCAGCTCCACGAAGAGGCGGGCGATATTGGTCTTGGTGATCCGCCCCACCACCTCCAGCCCCTGTTCTTCCCCGTCGGGGCCCAAAAGGGGTTTCACCACCGGCAGGGCGTCTACCTCGTGCTCTACCATTTTCTTGGCCGCGGCGTAAACGCTCTCCTCCGGCGTGGTGGTGATAAGGTGGGGACGGCGGGTCATGAGCACGCTGACCGGCAGGCGCTGCACCTCCGCGCCTCCCAGGGTGGCGCGCAAGAGGTCCTTGCGGCTCACCACTCCCTCCAACAGGCCCCCGGGCCGGACCACGAATAGGGTGCCCACGTCCTCCAGGAACATGGTCACCGCGGCGTCGTACACGCTGGTTTCCTCGGTGACCACCACCGGCACGGACTTGATGTCCCCCACGCGGTAGCGCCGCAGGGCCTCGGCCACCAGGGAGCGACCGCTGTAGTAGTAGCCCACGCGGGGCCGGGCGCCTAAAATGCCGGCCATGGTGAGTATGGCCAGGTCCGGCCTAAGGGCCGCCCGGGTTACCTGAAGCTGGCGGGCGATCTCCTCGCTGGTGAGAGGCCCGAAGACGCGGACCAGTTCTACGATCTTGGCTTGGCGCTGGCTGAGCTGTATGGCGCATCACCACCGTGCTCCCGGTCCTACCCGAAACCGTTATACGCCGATACTTCCCGGTCTCCTGCCGGACTTAAGGCACCCGGATCTGGGACAGGTCGGCAATCTGGGCCACGCAGGCCACAATGGCGGCCAGCAGGGCCAGGCGGTTGGCCCGCAGTTCCGGGTCCTCGGCCATGACCAGGACCTGATCGAAGAAGTTGGCCAGCGGCTTTTCCAGCCGCGAAAGGCTGATGAGCGCCGCCCGGTAATCCTCCGCCGCCAGGTGCCCCGCCACCTCTTCCCGGGCCTTTTCCAGGGCGGCGAAGAGTTCGGACTCCGCCGGCTGGCGGAACCGTTCCGGTCTTACGGGACCGGCGTCGGCGGTTTTGGCGAGGTTACGCGCCCGGGTATAGGTGGTAATGAGGGCATCCATGGCCGGTTGGCCGATCAGATCCTGCAGGGCCCGGGCCCGGCGGGCGGCTCCGGCGGGCCAGTCCCATCCCGCTGCCAGCACGGCGTTGACCACATCATAGCGTATGCCCCGCTCTTCCAGGATATTCGCCAGCCGCTGGCGGCAGAAGGCTCCCAGGTCCGCCTCTACCTCCTCTAGGGAAAGCTTGGCCCGGCCCAAAGCCCGGTACTGACCGTAGGCCTGAAGCAGCATCTCCCGCCAGGAAAGCCGCAGCTCCTTGTCTACCAGAATAAGGCAGAGACCGTACGCCTGCCGCCGTAACCCGAAGGGGTCCTGCGACCCGGTGGGGGTTACGCCTATGCTCCAGTAGCCCACCAGGGTGTCCAGGCGGTCGGCCAGGCTTAATATGATTCCCAGGGGGCTTTCGGGCAGCCGGTCGCCGGAGGCGCGGGGCAGGTAGTGCTCCCTTATGGCCTGGGCTACGGCCGCCGGTTCTCCCTGGCGCTCGGCGTAGTGGGCGCCCATGAGGCCGGCCAGCTCCGGAAACTCGTATACCAGGTTGGTGGTGAGGTCGGCCTTGGCCAGATAGGCGGCCCGCACCGCCTGCCGCCGCTCTTCCTCCCCCAGGTCCAGCGCTTCGGCCAGCCACCCCGCCAGGTACTGCAGGCGCAGGGTCTTGTCGTGCATGGTGCCCAACTGCTCTTGGAAGATAATTCCCGTAAGGCGCTCGGTGCGGGCGGCCAGGGGCTGCTGCAGGTCTTCGTTATAGAAGAAGGTGGCGTCCACCAGCCGGGCCTGCAGCACCCGCTCGTACCCGATCCGCACCGCCTCTTCGCCCTTGGTACCGCCGTCCCGCACTCCCACGAAGTAAGGGAGCAGCCGGCCGTCCGGTCCCCGCACCGGGAAGAAGCGCTGGTGCTCGGCCATAACCGTGGTGAGCACGGCTTCCGGCAAAGCTAGGTGTTGGCGGTCGAAGGCGCCCAGAACTGCCGTAGGGTGCTCCACCAGGTTGGTTACCTCGTCCAGCAGGCGCTCGGTAAGATCAGGGGTACCCCCCACCGCGGCCGCCGCGGCCCGCACCCTTTCGGCCACCAGGCGCCGGCGCTCTTCCTGATCCACTACCACCCCCGCCCCGGCCAATACTTCCCGGTAGCGACCCGCTTCCGGCACCTGTACCGGTCCCGGGCGCAGGAACCGGTGACCGTAGGTGCACCGGCCGCTGGTAACCCCGGCCACGGAAAAGGGAACCACTTCGGAGCCGTAGAGGGCCACCAGCCAGCGGATGGGCCGGATGAACCGCAGGCCGTAGCTCCCCCAGCGCATGTTCTTGGGGAAGCGAAGCCCGGACAGGAGTTCGGGCAGGATTTCGGCCAGCACCTCCGTGGCCGGCCGGCCGGGCAAACGTTTGGCCGCGTACACGTATCCTTCCCGCACCACCAGTTCCGCCACCTCTACTCCTTGCGCGCGGGAAAAACCCAGCGCCGCCTTGGTGGGGGCTCCGGAGGCGTCGAAGGCCACGGCGGCCGACGGCCCCCGCACCTCCTGCACCAGGTCCTCCTGTCGCTCGGCCAGTTCCCGCACCAGGGCGGCCAGCCGTCTGGGCGCGGCGTAGCCGGTTATGCCGGCAAAGGCCAGCCTTTCTTCTCGCAGGCGGTCTTCCAGGGCCCGCACCAGCTCTAGCCGGGCCTCCTCCATGCTGCCGGCGGGAAGCTCCTCCACGCCTATCTCCAAAAGAAAATCCCGACCCATCGGGCTACCTCCCCGCTTCCTCGCGGCGCTCCTCGGCGGCCGTGCTCAGTAACCGGGCCCGCTCCTCCGGATCTTTCAGCAGGGGATAGCCCAGCCTCTGCCGCTGCTCCAGATAAGCCCGGGCGCAAAGGCGGGCCAGGTGCCGCACCCGGGCCATAAACCCGGTGCGCTCGCTTACGCTGAAAGCCCCGCGGGCGTCTAACAGATTAAAGGTGTGGGAGCACTTGAGCACGTAGTCGTAGGCCGGTTGCACCAGACCCCGCTCGATCACCCGCCGCGCTTCCTTCTCGTATAGCTCGAAAAGCTGCAGCAGTAGCGCTACATCCGCTTCCTGGAAGTTGTAGTAGGAGTAGTCTACCTCCGACTGGTGGTGCACGTCGCCGTAGGTGATCCCCGGCGCCCACTCGATGTCGAATACGCTCTCCTTGCCCTGCAGGTACATGGCCAGCCGCTCCAACCCGTAGGTGATCTCGGTGGACACCGGCTGGCAGTCGAAACCCCCGCACTGCTGGAAGTAGGTGAACTGGGTGATCTCCATACCATCCAGCCACACCTCCCAGCCCAGGCCCCAGGCCCCCAGGGTGGGAGATTCCCAGTTGTCCTCCACGAAACGCACGTCGTGGGCGGAAAGGTCCAGGCCCAGGTGGGTGAGGCTGGCCAGGTAAAGGTCCTGGACGTTGTCCGGAGAAGGTTTGAGGATGACTTGGTATTGGTAGTAGTGCTGGAGGCGGTTGGGGTTTTCGCCGTAGCGGCCGTCGGTGGGCCGCCGGGAGGGCTCCACGTAGGCTACCCGCCAGGGCTCCGGCCCCAGCACCCGCAGGAAGGTGGCCGGGTGCATGGTGCCCGCCCCTTTTTCCAGGTCGTAGGGCTGCTGGATGACGCAGCCTTGTTGGCTCCAGTAAGCGTTTAGCGCCGCTATGAGGTCCTGAAAGTACACTTTCTCCCCCTCCACGGCGCTATAGTAGCACTTGCCGGCCGGTGGGTCAAGCTTCCGGCCCGTTGGTATACCCAAAAAGCCCCGTTGCGGCCGTTTACGAACCGCTACAGGGCAAGGATTACGAGTCCTGGAGCATTAGCAGAAACTGTTCCACGCTAAGCCCCGCCTGACGAATGATGGCCCGAAGGGTTCCACGGTCTAGCTCGCGGTGGTCGGGGACCACAACCTGGGCGAACGGAACATCGCGCCTTAATATCATATGACTGCCTTCCTGCCGCCTGAGATAGAAACCGGCCCGATAAAGAGCTTTGACACACTCTCGACCGGATATAGAAGGCAGCCTGCTCATACGGCCACAACCAGGATCTCAAATCTCTCTTCCGGGACGGGGAGACCGTCCTCCACCAGGGCGGCGATATAGCCGGTGATCGCCTCCTTTATGTTGGCGATTGCTTCTTCTTTCGTCCTCCCCTGGCTAATGCAGCCCGGAAGACTCGCGCACTCCGCCACCCAGTAACCGTCTTCTCCTGGACGGAGGATAACTTGACGCAACGCGCTCACCCTCTCTGGGTTAATTGAACGGTTGTGTTCTTATTATAGCCCAATGCCCTCCTGCTTGCGGAGGGCACTCGGGGAAACTGCAACCGGGACAGTAGAAGGCGCCGGGGGCCTTTGAGTGGTCTGGAGAGGCAACAGTCGGCAGGTCCCGTTAGTCTGTCCGGGAGGGACGATCTACTTCCAGCCGGTAGTCGTTGGCCAGGGCGGCGATCGCCCCCAACGCGCCGGCCACCGCTAAAGGGGCGCTGAAGAGCATGGCCGCCACGCCCGCCATACCCACGGTGGCCGGGAACTCCAGCACCGTCTCATCACCCTTCTTAAGCCTGACCCGGGTGAGGTTGCTCCGGGAAAGCCAGCCCCGCGCCCGGTCCAGCATTTCCCGGCCGCAGGCTTCCAGCCGCGCCGACAGGCGCCCCTGCTTCTGCTCCAGATCGATCAGGGCGGCCACCAGGTCGCCGTTGTGAGTGTCAAGAGCTTGCTTGGCCTCGCGATAGCTCACTCCCAGACGGTTGCGCAGCACCTCGATCTTCTCCAGCTCCTCCATGACTTCACCCCCTAGGCTTTAGTCCGGCCAATACGGCCGTGGATTTCAGGGGCCGGTCCAGGTGCCGGCCCAGCCAAAACTGCAGCACCGAAGCCAGCTCGGCCCAAACGGGCGGTTCAAGCTGTAACCGCGACAGGGACTCGGGACGGGCCGCCACTAAGAAACGCAACGCCGCCAGGGTACGAGGATCGATCTCCAAGCCCCCGCGGCCTTGAGCGCAGGTGGGGCAGAGTAGCCCCTCCGGTCCCACCCGCACCGGCGCGCCGGCCACCCGGCGGCCGCACCCCGTACACGCCCAAAGTTCCGGAAGATAACCCAGGACCGCCAGCAGGCGCAACTCGAAAAACCGGGCCACTGCCTCCGGCCGCTCCTTCTCCAGCAAGGTCAGACCGGTGGTCAAGAGCGCATAAAGTTCGCGGCTTTCCGCCCCTTCCGGGGTGGTTACGATGAGGAGTTCGGCCAGGTAGCTGGCCTGCGCCCAGCGTTCCAGCTCCGCGTGCAGGCGGGGATAGGCCTCCTCCAGCTCGCACTGGATCACCGTATCTAGGGCCCGGCCGGCGTAAAGCAGGAAACGCGCCCGGGTGAGAGGCTGCACCCCGCCCCGCAACCGGCTCTTGGGCCTTCGCACCCCTTTGGCCAGCGCCCTTATTCGCCCGCGGGCGGGGGAGAACAACAGCAGAAGGGCGTCCGCTTCCCGGTAGGGCGCGCTGTGCAGAACTACGGCGCCGGTCTTGTATAAGGCCATTCAGTCGTCCCGTCCCATCTCCAGACCTCCCACCGCTTCCGCTGCCATACTCTCCCCATGGTCCGCCTTTTCCAGCTCCTTATATAGGAGGTAAAAATTGACCTGACCCGTCGCGGCGAACAGCTTCCACGCGGCTTCCCGGCAATTCACCAGCGCCACCCTTTCCCCGGAAGATACCCCATTGCTATCGTAGCCGCAAAGCCCGCTCTTCATACCGGATTGCCGGCACCAAAGAGGGGCCGGAAAGGCAAGGGGAAAAGCTGGTCCAGGGTCCACACCCGGATCTCACCTTCCTGCTGGTTCTGCCCGATAACCACCAGCCGGGGACCGAACTCCGCCAGAACCTGACAGCAGGCGCCGCAGGGTACGGGAACCTCGTAGCTCAAGGCCACTACCGCCACCGCGGCCAAACCCAATTCGCCGGCCAATACCGCCTGCGCCAGGGCGGCGCGCTCGGCGCAGAGCGTCAGGCCGTAGGAGGCGTTCTCCAGATTGCAGCCCCGGTAGACGGCACCCGAGCGGCCCAAGACCGCCGCCCCCACGCTAAATCCGGAGTAGGGAGCGTAGGCGTACCTTCTGGCCTCCCAGGCCGCCTCCAGCAGCGGCCGGACCTGTATGCCTTGAGAATCCAAGAACCGGTGCGCCCTCTCTCCGGCAAGACCCAACCGCCTGCCGACGCCGGTGCGGCCCGCCGCCCCCTTATCCAGACCGGAAAGCACTTCCCGCTCCTTGGCCCGCATCAGCAGCGCGCCCTGCTCCCGGTCGTGATCGTAGCCCGCCAGGTGCAGTATCCCGTGCACCACCAGCCAGGCGGCCTCCTCCTTGAGGGAGCGACCCTGCTCCGCCGCCTGTCTGGCAGCGGTGGGAAGGGAAACGGCCACATCCCCCAGATACAGGCCCTCCGCCTCCCTTTCCGGCCAGGGGTCATCCTTTCCCCGCTCCCGCAGGGCGAAGGACAGCACGTCCGTGGGCTCGTCAACGCCCCGGTAGGAGCGGTTCATCTCCCTAATTTGCGCGTCGTCTACCAGCGCCACCCCCACCTGGCCTTCCGCCGGTAGACCCAGCACCGCCAACGCCCGCTCCCCGGCACGGGCCAGCCAGTTTTCCAGCTCCCGATCAACGGCGATTTCATCCTGTTGATTGCTTACGTAAAGCGGCATCGCGGGCTTTTCTCCTTTCCATTTCCTTAAGCACCGATTCCGGGTACTCTATACGGGAATGGAAGATCCCGCTCAGGGCCCGGGTGAAAGCTTGAGCGATTTGGTCTAGCTCCTGGAAGGTAAGGGGGCACTCGTCTAACTGCCCGTCCTCTAGTTTTTCCTTAATGACCTTACGCACTAACCCTTCCAGACGGTTAGGCGAGGGTTTCTGCAGGCTGCGCGCCCCGGCCTCCACGCTGTCGGCCAGCATGAGGATGGCCGCCTCCTTGGTACGCGGCTTGGGGGCGTCGTAGCGGAAATCGTCCTCCTGCACCGGCTCCTTGCTGCCGTTTCTGGCCGCCTTGTGGTAGAAATAGCTTACTACGCTGGAACCGTGGTGCTGGGCGATCATGTCGGTTATGGGCGCCGGCAGGCGTGCCTCCCGGGCCATCTCCAGCCCGTCCTTGACGTGGGCGGTGATGATAAGCGTGCTGAGACCGGGATTGAGCTTATCGTGGGGGTTCTCGCCACCGACCTGGTTTTCAATGAAGAAGTAAGGACGGCGCAGCTTGCCGATGTCGTGGTAATACCCTCCCACTCGGGCCAATAGGGCGTCCGCTCCCAGGGCATCGGCGGCCACCTCGGCCAGGTTGGCCACCATGAGACTATGATGATAGGTTCCGGGCGCCTCCAGCAGTAGCCGGCGCAACAGCGGCTGATTGGGATTGGCCAGCTCCAAGAGCTTCACCGAGGTGGTGAGGCCGAAGGCGCCCTCGAAGAAAGGCAGAGAACCGATGGTAAGCACGCTGGAGAGCACGCCGTTGGCCAAGCTCAAGAGCGCCCCTATGGCCATCCCGGAGCCGGAGTAGCCCTGCAATAGCCCCAAGGAGCAAACGCAAACCAGGTTGGCCAGGATGATATAAAGGCTGGCTTTGACCAGGTCGGTCCTCTGGCTCAGGTGGGAAACGCTATATACGCCGGTTAGTCCCCCCACCGTCGCCACCACCGCCGGGGCCAGGTTCCCGCCGGTCAAGAGCCCCACCAGCAATCCCAGCATCACCGTGCAGAAGACGCCCAGGCGGCTGTCCAGCAGTATGGCGATAAGCATGGAGCTGGCGGCGGTGGGAATCATGTAACCCACGAGGGAGGCGGTTTCGGGATCGCCGCCGAGGTCGATGGCCATTATGGCCCGCCCCAGGGCCACGCCCAGCACCACCAGAATGCCCAGCAACACCAGCCGGGATTCGCTGCGAAAGATCTCGCGCTGGTACGACCAGAGGTAGAGGGCCAGCAGGAGGTACAGCACCCCTACCAGCATCACTATCCCGAAGAAAGACGCAAAGGCCGAAGGCGAGCGCAAGAGCCCCAAGTGCTGCAGGGCCTCTATCTGCTGCTCGGTAACCAGCTCGCCCTTGCCTACGATTTTCTCTCCCGCCCGTACCGTGACCTGTACCGGCGCCACCCGGGCCTGGGCTTCTTCCACCCGCAACCGGGTACCCTCCAGATCGTAGGTGAGGGTGGGTCTGAGTTCCAGCCGGGCCAGAAGCGCGCGCGCCAAAGGCTTCAGCTCCGGCACCACCTCCAACTCTCCGGCCTGCTGGAGCAGCACCGAACGGATGGCGGCCAGGCCCTGCTCGTTCACCCCCAGGCCCAGGGTTAGACGCAAGAGCTCCTTGAGTTTCTCCCCCAGGGCCCGACGATCGGCCTCGGAAGCGGCCAGGGCGGCGCGCGCCTCGCCCAAAGTAAGCTGCTCGCCTAAGAGCTGCTGCACCCGCAGGGGCCCCTGCTCGGAGGCCCGCACTCGCTCCACCTCGTTCAGGAGGCGGTCTAACTCCTGCTCCATGGCCCGGAGGGCCTGGGCGTCCAGTCGGTAAAGGGGCGCTACCCGCCGTGCCGCCTCCTCGCGGGCCCGAGCGGTCAGGACCTGGCTTTCGTAGGTTAGGGTTTGACGGGCCAAGAAGTCCTCGGGGCTGGGCTGCCCCACCTGCAAAGTGCGGTCGGGAGGAAGGGTATCCAACCCCACCAAAAGGACGGTGACCGCGAAAAACACCAACCCCCAGATCAGACGCCTGACCGTTAGGCTGGCGGCCAGACGTTGCCACGCCGCCAGCAGGTATCGGGGCCCGAATCCGAGCCACTTCTTCAAGCTGTTCCCTCCCTAGGCTTGGGAGCGCTGCGCGTAGGCGTCGATTATCTTCTGAACCAGGCGGTGCCGCACCACGTCCGAGGCGGTAAGGTAGACGAAGGCGATCCCCTCTACCTCGCGCAAGATTTCCTGAGCCTCTACCAGTCCCGAGGGGCGGCCGGGAGGCAGGTCGATCTGGGTAATGTCACCGGTAATTACCGCCTTCGACCCCGTACCCAACCGGGTCAAAAACATCTTCATCTGCTCGCTGGTGGTATTCTGCGCCTCGTCCAAAATGATGAAGGCGTCTTCCAGGGTGCGGCCGCGCATGTAGGCCAGCGGCGCCACCTCAATGAGGTTGCGCTCCATATATCGCTGGGCGGTGTCGGGGCTGAGCAGGTCAAAGAGAGCGTCGTAGAGCGGGCGCAGGTAGGGGTTAACCTTCTCCTGCAGGTCGCCGGGTAGGAACCCCAGCTTCTCGCCGGCCTCTACTGCCGGTCGGGCCAGGACGATTCTCTCCACCTTACGGTCGCGCAGGGCCACCACCGCCATAGCCACCGCCAGGTAAGTTTTCCCGGTTCCCGCCGGGCCGATGGCGAATACCACGTCGTGGGACCGGATGGCCTCCAGGTAGCGGTGCTGCCCTACGGTTTTCGGCCGCACCGCCTTGCCCTTGGCGGTCACGTACACTACCTGGCCCAAAATTTCTGCCAACTCGTCCGGAGCCTCTTGCCGATCCGCGGCCATAAGCGCGTAGTCGATGGTGGCCGGGCCGATGACCGTTCCCTGCCGGGCCAGGGCCGCCAGGTGCTGCAGCACGGATTCCGTCCGCGCCACCGCCTCCGGCTCCCCGATTATGGTCACCTCGTTTCCCCGGGCCACGATCTTGGCCGGGCATCGCTCGGCCAGATAGCGCAGGTTAGCGTCCTGACTGCCGAATACCAGCACCGCCTCACCGTTACTCCCCACCGTCAACCGCCGTGTGGCTTGAGCCGCCAAAGTTTAGCCGATACCCCCCATCTCCCAGGTTCAGCTCCATTATACACCCGCCTCCGGGTCGGCGCAACCGCGCCCCGGCCCCGGAGGGCCTTACTGCGGCCGACCGAGACCTTTCGGTCCCATTTCTTGCCTGCTGGAGTACTGAACCCGTTTGGCCACCGGATGGTCGGCCGGCCGGTGTAAGGCGGGGCGGATGCCTGCGGCTTTGAGGCGGTCGCGTCAGCGGCCGGGCGGGCCACCAAACCCCCTGCCTCCCGGACCGAATCCCGGCGGCCCCGAGGGAGCCAGAGCCTGCGCCAGCAGCACCAGGCCCAATAGCGTAACCGCAATCACCAGCAAAGCAAGTACCAGGCGGCGGCGCTCATCCAGTAGCGCCCGGGTTGTTGAGCCGATCCACCGGGCGTGTAGAAAGAGGTGCAGCGCCACCAGGCCGCCGAGGACGTAACCGGCGGCGTTATGAAGCCACCTAAGGCTTACCGCCAGCCCCAGCACCGACGCCGAACCATGCCCCCCGGGAAACAGGCCGGTGAGCAGGCAGACGAGCCCGACCACGAAAAGGGCGGTGTTGAGATAGTAGTTGACTGCTCGCGTGGAATGCATGTCACTCCCCCCTTAGAAGCCCTATGCCACGCGCTTATGGCATTCATTACGCAAGATTGACTATACGCAAACTGAATGAGACGAACATGAGAAGTAGGCGGGACAAACATGAAGAAGGGGAAGTGGGGTTCATCTTATCTTCACCATTTCCCGCAGGCGGCGGGCGTTGGCCAGGGCAAAGCCCTGGGCATCGTTGTTAAAATAGGCGAAGACGTCCAGGCCCCGGGCCAGCCAGCCGGCAATATCCTGCGCCCAGGCCGACAACTCTTCTTCCGTATAGGCGGAAGCGTAAAGTTTGCGGCGGCCGTGGAAGCGGACGTAGACAAAGTCGGCCGTGACCTCCTTGACCAGGGGCCAGCGCGGCCCGTCGGCCACGCACAATCCGGCTCCGTGGCCGCGCAGGAGACGGTAGATCTCGGGGTTGAACCAGCTCGGGTGCCGGAATTCGAAGGCCTGGCGAATGCGGCCGGCCACCGGGTGATCCCGAAGAAAGGCCAAGAAGGCTTCCAGTCGGGCCACGTCGCCTTTTAGACCGGGCGGCAGTTGCCAGAGCACCGCCCCCAGCTTGTCCCCTAGCTCCGAGGCTCGCTCGAAGAATTTCTCCGCCGCCTCCTCTGCCCCGGACAAGCGCTTTAGGTGGGTAACGGCGCGACTACCCTTCATGGCGAAGACGAACCCGGGCGGGGTGCAGCCACGCCAGGCGGCGAAGGTCTTGGCCAGCGGCAAACGGTAGAAAGTGACGTTAAGCTCTACGGTATTGAACTCCAGGGCGTAGTAGGCCAGCCACTGCCGGGAGGGCAGGTCTGAAGGATAAAAGTGCTCCCGCCAGTGCGGATAATTGTACCCACTGGTCCCCAGATAAAAGCGCGGCATGCTACTCGTCAACCCGGCTTAGCCGGAACACCACCGTATCCGTGGGGTCCGGGCAGCACCACTCCGTGGGCTGACCCTCCGCCGCCCAGGGGAAACTGCCGCCGTGGAGCAACACCGCTACCGGAGCCAGCAGGGCTCCCAGGGCCCAGGGGCACATCGCGGGAGTACGGTCCGCGGTAAACTCCAGGCGCTCGCCCGGCCGGTGCCCGGCCGAACACTTCCCGCATCCCCGCACCTCCAGCACTTCTGCCACTACTTTGGCCACGGGCTTTCCCTCCAATATTAGAATAAGGATAAAAATATACTTCAACGCGCCTTCAGCTTATCCTCTTGCCGTCCCCAACCGAGCTCAAGGCAATAGGTTACCTCACTACCAGACCCGCACCGAACTTCCGGCCCGCACCCCCTGCCGCCTTCCCCCTAGAGGTCGCGCGTATCGAAAACAGTGTACTGCCAGAGCAAGCGTCAGCACCAGGTAGCCGCCCGCATAGACCACCATCCAAACGCTGGGCACAAGGACCACGCCCAAGGGTCGCCCATATAACACCGCCGGACGGCAACTTTGTGACGCCCTTGTGACCTCTCTTTCGGCAAATCTCTTGCCCCTCCTACCTTCAGGGCGCCCCCTGGGACGCAGACCCCAAAGCTAAATCAAACAAACTTGCCTTAACGGAAATAAATAGGGATTTAAGAATCATAAATGGGCGATATATCAAATTATATTTGTTCCTCTGACCGGCTCTATATTAGACTGAAAGTGTAGCCACTTCTAAGAGGGGGAGGGGATAGCGCGGCAATTTGGCAGGGAGTGAGGTCTACGCGGAACTTTGGTGCCCAATCGGGTGATAAGGAGGTTGATCAGTAGTGAAGAGAGCGAAGTGGCCAGTAGCCTTGCTACTCGTCGGTTCGCTGCTATGGATGGCCTCTTGCGGCAACGGAGGTAGCCCCGGAACCTCTGCTCCAGCTTCAACGCGCGCGGGTGCACCTCAGGTAATAGAACTCAGGCTGAATTCCCAGATGCCGGCTACAGGTGTAATGGCGGAGGCTCTAAAGTACTTCTGCAATACTATCGGAGCACGGACCAATGGGCGCGTAAAGATCACCTACTATCCGGCTGGCACCCTAAGCCCGGTCGAAAAGATCGCAGAAAGCATAGCAACCGGTGTTTGCGACATAGGTTTTGTGGCGCCGGCCTATTCCCCAGGCCGTTTCCCGGCCATGGATGCCTGCTACCTTCCCCTCCGGATGAAGAGCACATGGGCGTACAGCCATACCGTTCACGACTTCTATATGCAGTTTAAGCCGAAGGAATTCGCGGACATGCACGTACTGTTTGTCTCGGGTAGCGGCCCCTATCACTTGGCAACCGTCAAGAAGCGGGTATCGAAGCCTGAGGACGTAAAGGGGCTCAAGATCAGAACTGCGGGGGCCCAGACTTCCGAATTCGTTCAAGCCCTGGGCGGTGTCCCGGTGGCAATGCCCATGAGCGAGGCCTATGAAGCTGCTAGTAAGGGCGTGGTGGACGCGCTATTGATTCCGCTAGAACCGCTGGTGACCTGGAAGCACGCCGAAGTGACCAAGTACGTAACCAAGCTGCCCTTCACCTGCGCTTCCCCTCCATTTTGTGCCATGAACGCCCGAGTGTGGAACAGCCTTCCCGAAGACATACAAAAGATTTTCGACGAGGTTGCCAATGAAATGGTGGAGGTTATGGCCAAAGCGTGGTGGTACGGAGACCTGAAGGGCGAGCAGTATTTTCTAAGTCTGGGGGGCGGAAGAGAGATAGTAGAGGTTCCCTCGCCTGAAGCCGGCATATGGGAGGAGAAACTGCTTTCCCTTAGGGATAAGTACGTGTCTGAGAAGACGGCCGCGGGACTTCCCGCCGAGGAATATGTCAAGTACCTAGACGAACGCATCGAGTACTGGAACTCGCAGCAACCCGACCCGCAGACGGTCATAGAATGGGTTGAAAAGGAGCTTTTGAAGCAATAGGCAAATTGGGAGGCCCGGGTATGCCCTGATCGTGTAAGCATACCCGGGCTTAACCATGAAAGGGGGGTGTGAATCCGTGGTGGGGAACCGCACCGCCGGAGGATCAATAAAACGCCTTGCCGACCGACTAAGCTTAGGGGGAGCGGTTACAGCCTTTTGCATGGTGTGCGTGACTGGTATAGACATTGTGGGCAGTAAGTTGTTCAATCGACCCCTCTTGGGAGCAGTGGATATAACCGGTCTACTTGATCTCATCGTTGTGACCCTCGCTTTAGCTCAGGCCCAGGTGTTAGAGCGCCATGTTTCTGTAGATATCGTGGTTACCAGATTGCGGCCTCGGGCGCGGTCTGGGTTACGCGTTTTTAGTTCGCTAGTAAGTTTAGTTCTTTGCGTTTTGTTAATCTATGTTAGCATAAGATATGCACACGGTTTACAAGTAAGTAGGGAAGGCTCTATGACCATTCAAGTTCCCCTTTATCCGTTCATGTACATCACAGCGTTTGGCTTTGCTCTTGCTTCTCTAGTGGTCTTGGTCCAGCTTATTACCACCGGCGAAACGGGGGCAAAGCCATGAGTCCGGTATTAACAGGTATTCTAGGGCTTATCGTTCTGGTAGCCGTGTGCTTGGCCGGAGTACCGGTAAGTTTTGCAATGGCCGTAATTGGGTTCATGGGCTTCGCCTACTTGACTTCTATTGAAAGCGCTTTTAGCATGGCCGGCATAGAGCTCCTGTCGAGCTTCTCTTCATATTCCCTAAGTGTGGTACCCGCATTCGCCCTTATGGGCTACCTCGCCTTTTCAACCGGCATCAGCAAGAGGCTTTACGACGCCGTCTACACTATGTTTGGCCATATACGGGGAGGGCTGGGCATAGCTACCATACTTGGATGCGCCGGATTCTCTGCTATCTGTGGTTCTACCAGTGCTACGGCGGCGAGTATGGGAGCTGTGGCCCTCCCCGAAATGCAGCGATATCGCTATAACCAAGCCCTGGCGACCGGTTGTGTGGCCGCCGGGGGTACACTTGGTATACTCATTCCGCCTAGCACGGTTCTGGTAGTCTACGGAGTAATGACCGAACAGTCCATTGGAAAACTCCTTATAGCGGGCATCCTTCCGGGCTTATTGCTCACGTCACTATTTGTTCTGGTGATCGTCCTTCTATGCTTGCGAAACCCTGCAATTGCCCCAGCCGGCGAGCGGAGTACCTTACGGCAAAAAGTGGCCGGACTTTCGGCGGTGGCAGAGGTCTTAATCATCTTCTGTCTGGTTATGGGCGGACTGTTCACCGGCTGGTTTACTCCTACGCAAGCCGGTGGAGCCGGCTGTCTGGCCATTCTGGTTCTGGTACTAATACGGAGGCGGTTTGGCTGGAAGGAGTTCCTTGAGGCTACCAAAGAGACCGCCCTGCTGACCGCCATGGTCTTAATGATTGTGGCCGGAGGCACGATGTTTAGCCGCTTCATTGCCGTAACCGGCCTGCCCTTCATATTGCGCGATTGGATGGCGGGCTTGCCCCTGCCGCCCACGGCCATCATGCTGCTTATCATGGTCATGCACTTGTTAGGCGGGTGCTTCATGGACGCGTTTGCGTTGATAATTCTTACCGTACCCATTTTCTTCCCCCTGGTAATTGAACTGGGCTTCGATCCGATATGGTTTGGAGTCGCCATTGTGTTGCTCGTGGAGGCGGGAGCCATTACACCTCCCGTAGGCCTAAACGTATTCGTGATCAAGGGCATAGCAAGGGACGTACCCATAGAAACCATATTCAAGGGAGCAGCACCTTTTGTTGTAGCCGTAATTGCTTGCATAGCCATTCTGACCATCTTTCCTCAAATCGCCACGTTCCTACCTAACCTTATGAGATAGGTAACTTAACAATTGCCAAGCCAAACCATATCTCTAACCAAACCATATCAAGGAGGATGTTTCCATGCAAACCCAAATAGACCTATCGGTTTTTCGTCGCTTCCAGTTTGAGCACAAACTTGTAGCGGTCAAATTTGCGCACACAAGACCGCAAGACATTCCCCCTTTCAACAAGAAAGTGGCGTTCTGTGAAATGTTAAGGGAAGCTCAGGTTTCAGATCACCCCTTCTATGTATCTCCGGAGAACCACGATTGTCTTGCCGCATTGGTTGCACTAGGCATTTCTGAATCCAATCCGATTTTCGAAGGCGGGTATGTAGGCCCGAGATTAGACGTTTACGAGGAGCCCCGCGCCAATCAGCGGGTGTATCTCCATGCACCAAGAATGCCGAGGGGCGTGGTGCGCTACGTAGTGTTCTCGGGTATTGAAGGCCTAAGCTTTGACCCTGATCTTCTTATTGTGACTGCCAGGCCACACCAAGCCGAGATTCTGCTTCGGGCGACGAGTTACAGGACAGGCGCCCCCTGGGCCGCAAGGGGTTCGGTAGTGCTTGGGTGCTCTTATCTTTACGTTTATCCCTATTTGACAGGAGAGCTAAACTTCCTGGTTACGGGGCTCCACCACGGCATGAAGGCCAGACAACTGTTTCCCGAGGGGCTGCTACTGATGTCCATTCCGTACGATAAGATCCCTGCAATCGTAGACAGTTTACGAACAATGAAGTGGGATCTTCCTCAGTATGCGCTGGGTAAAGAGGGACATATAAGAAGAGTTAAAGAGATCGTCACCGCGATAGAAGAGGAGTTCAGCCAAGAAGCCACAAACCGATAGACTAAAGAGAAATAGAGGGCTGGTATGACTTCCAGCCCTCTATTTCTAGTGCTCGCCACCAATGGGGGCCGAGACCCGGGTTAGCACGCCGTTCTCGTCCACCGGAGAATCAACCGGTCTTAGTTCGTGCAGGAGACGCTCCTTTAAGAAGCTCGCAAATGCCCGCGCGTGTTGGTCGTAACGGGAACGATCGCGCACCACTTTATAGGTAAGACGCGGCAGTGGTTGGGGCGGCTCGAGTTCTGCTAACGTACCCGCCTCAAGGTCCTCCTCCACGGAAATCCTGTGAGTAATACCCACTACCGCAGTAGTTTGTACTGTCTTCCTCACCGCCTCGGGATGGTTGAGCTCCAGTACGGTGTAGGGTCTTATGCCCAACGACATGAAGTAGGCATCCAGGCACCGCCGAAGTACAGTATCTGGCGGCGGGAGAACTAGTGGCAAGTTACTCCAATGGAGCTCCCCATACTCGCTGCGAAAGCGAGGGCTAACCACGGCAGCTAGATCTTGAATAAAGGTGAACACTGGTACCGCCTGGGGGGTTTTGACCAGGGTGGGCACGATAGCTAGCTCATAGGCGCACTCGCGTAGGATGGAGGGAAGGGTCCGGTGGGGGCTGACAGTGACGTTAACCACCGCCTTATGTAAGCTGTGGAAGTCGTTTACCAGTTTGGGTAACAGGTAAATGCCAGTAGGAATATCGGATACCACCCGCACCCTTCCATCTCCGCTGCAATCGCCATCGAAGTCTCGTAGCTGGCTAAGTAGATCAAGCTGATCGAATATCCTTCGTATCGCCTCATAGGCTATTCGCCCGGCCACGGTTGGCTCTACCTTACCCCCGAAGGCATTGCGGTTGACCAGCGCGCATCCCAGTTCCTTCTCCAAGGCCTTTAGTTGAACGCTTATGGCCGATTGCGAGACTCGCAGGGCCTCCGCCGCCAGCGCAAAACCGCCCTTCTCTATAACCGTGCGGAAAATCAGTAACTGGTGCAGGGTCATTGCCTCACCCCGTACTTTCGGGCTCTGCCTTAATTTTCTGTTCAGATCACTCCTTGCGTCAAGATTAATTTCTTTCCCCAAAACTCCCTGGCCGGGCTGGCGCCCGCTGAATCTCCGTCAAACCTCCTCAGGCTCATGGTTTCTGGCTCATACCCGCGTCAAGCCAGTGCGAACCGACCAGAGCCTTATCTACCTGCACCACTTCATGGCCGCATTAGGGGCGGGAGGGAGAGCCGGAGCCTGTCGCCAACGGATACAGTTGGCCGATTTCCTCCCGCGTCTCCGCCACCGCCTCCACCACTGCCGCTTGAGCCAGGGTCTTCTCCGCTTCCAGGCTGAGGTCCACCAACCGGGCGGAAGGGGGGATTTGGTCGGCCAGAAGCTTTCGCGCCTGCTGCCGGGCCAGCTCTTTGGCCTCCGCGGGCGTGCGGCGGATCTCTTCCCGCCGCAGCTCGCTATAGGTGATACGGGTGAGGGAGAGCGGCAGGCGATAGGTGCCCAGAAGTACCGGACCCGTACATTGCGCCTCCACCCGGTAGAGCTGAAAAGGAGGCCCGGGCGGACCCCAAAGGCGAACCTCCCGGTCGGCCACCCTCAACCGGTAAGTAGCGCGGGTGCGACCGGTGGCCACTTCCCGCACCTCCACCAGGGGAACCACCGCCCGTGCCCGGTACCACACCCGGGCCCGCACCAGACCTTCGGCCCGCACCACCGCACCGCCCGTGGGGGTACGGATGATTCCGGATATCAGTACCTGCCCGGCCCGCACCACTTCTCCGGGTTTTACCCGGGCCTCACCCCGTACCACCAGTACTTCCTCTATTAGCCCCGCCTTGGCGGCCACAATGTGGGCCGCCTCCACCGACGCCGGCGGCAGCACCCTTTCCACCACCTCTACCGTAGCTTTAACTCCCTGCAGGTGCACCCCCACCCAGGCGATGTTCGGCAGGCGCTGGGCCAACTGCCGGGAAAGCGCCTGAGGGTCCAGGCCCGATCGCCAGGCCCCCGGTCGCAGACCCAGAACCCGGGCCTGCTCCAGCACCGTTTCCCCACGGTTGTAGCGAACCGGTTCGGGAAACTTAACTTCTACCACCCAGACGAAGGATCCGGCCACATACAGGGCCAGCAGGAAGAATAGGGCCCCGGCCAGAAAACCGGGGCGTCGACGTAGGCGATTGGCGAGAAAGGGCAGGCCCCGCCGCGCCACCAAGCGCAGCCGGCAACGGGACTGCCGGGCCAAATGGCGGAGGGGGAACACGTCCTGCGGCCTGGCCTTGAGGTAGAGCCGCTGCGACCCCGCCCAGCGCGCGTCCCAGAGCACCAATCCCCGAGACAAGGCCAGGTTAAGCAGCCGCTCGGGATTGGTCCCGGTAACGCTTAACACTACGTACCCGCCCAGAAAGGCCTGCCAGTTGCGCAAGCACCCTACCCCCCGTCGTACCCCCAGTTTGCCTTGGGCGGTAGGGTGCTCCCCGTTCGTACCGTCACCTCGCCGGCCGAACTAGGGCTCGGGCTTCGCCCTCCGGGGGCTGGTGGCTTCAGCGCCATCCGTGGCGCTTCCGCCGCTTCGGCCGTCCTGAGGCCTGGCGCCCGCCTCCGTACTTGCCCTCGCCAAGCTCGGTACCCGGCGAGGTGCCAATGTGCTCAGGAGAGCACCCGGTACCGCCCGCCAACCCAAAGGTTGCCGACGCCGTATTACACAAAGAAGCTAACAGCGCGTACCCGGCCCTCCAGGATGATTTCCTCGGCAAGGATCAGACGCAAGGTGAGTTGTTCGCCCTCTACCTCTACCGCGCCCTCCTTGGCCGCGATACGTACCCGGGTGGGCGTAAACTCGATTAGGCCGCGGTGGTTTTCCACCGTGACCTGCGAGGAGCCCACCACCGTAACCCGCGGCAGATCGGCCAGCAGGTCGCGAGGCAGGTCTAAGGCTTGGGCCAGCCGATTGCGCCACCTATAGCCCGCCCGGGCACCGAGCTGTGCCGCCAAGGAGCCTCCCTCCCTTGCCCGTAAAAACTTATGCGTCCGGGTCGGTGAGCATTACCGGGTTACCAAAAATAGCCACTCTTGGGGCCCATGGGGACAAAAAAATAAGGTCCGGCCTGTACCGGACCGTTATGCTTCTAGACTTGGTTGCCGGAGCCGACTGCGGGTAGACTACCGTGCTTAAGGGGAGGAACTTACCTCGGCCTAGCGACCGCGTCTTCTACGGGCCGCCGCCGACTTCTTCTTTCTCTTTACACTAGGCGGCAGGTAATGTTCGCGCTTGCGAATTTCCGCCAGAACTCCGTCCTTTTGCAGGGTTCGCTTGAAGCGCTTAAGGGCGCTGTCCAGGGTTTCGCCCTTACCCACTCTTACCTCGATCAGAAGCTTCCCTCCCCCCTTACCCCGGCTTATGCCAGCTTCGGCTATAAGATTATAGCCCATGCCTCCGGCTATCGTCAATCACCCTCAATTATTCAGCTAGAAACAGTTCCCAACGGTCGCAGCCAGCTCCTTTCCGGGGGTCGGCCGAGCAAGGTTCGGAACGCTGGCGGACGAAGGCCTCACTTAGCCGATGCCGCCCAGAGGGCGGCCGCCCACCAGGTGGTAATGCACGTGCGGCACTTCCTGGCCGCCGTCGGGGCCGAAATTGGCCACCAACCGGAAGCCGCTTTCCGCCACGCCTTCCCGGCGCGCCAATTCCGCCGCCACCTCCTGAATGCGAACCAGCCAATCGCGGTCGCCCTCGGTGGCGTCGGTGAGCCGGTTGACGTGCTTGCGCGGCACGATCAAGATGTGCACCGGCGCCACCGGGTGAATGTCCCGGAAGGCCACTACCAGCTCGTCCCGGTAAACCATCTGCGAGGGTATCTCTCCGGCAATAATCCGGCAGAATATGCAGTCGGCCACCTTTTCCCCTCCTAACTCGACTTCTGCTTCCACCATTTTACCCGGGTTCCACCCCACCGGCAAGCTTCTGCCTCACCGGTTCGCCCTCCAATTCCTCACCCCGGCGACAACAAATGCGCACCGGAATCAGGTGACCGAGGCACTCCTGTCCCCCGGGCAGGCGGACCAACAAGTAGTTCTCGCTGTGGCCTTCCACTTCGGTCGGGCGAGACTTGGCCGGCCTTTCCACCAGCACCTGAAGCTCTCGGCCCACGAAGCGTTCCGCGTAGGCGCGGGCAAGGCGCTCGCCCAGGGCCCGCAGGCGGCGGCTGCGTTCCGCCTTTACCGCTGCCGGGACCTGGCCGGGCAGTTCCGCCGCCGCCGTTCCCCGCCGGGGCGAGTAGGCGAATACGTGCAGGCGGCTGAAGCCCACGGCTTCCACGAAGGCCAGGGTGCGGACAAAAGCCGCTTCGTCCTCGCCGGGAAAGCCCACGATCACGTCGGTGGTGACCGCCCCCTCCGGCCGGCCCTGCCGCAGCCGCTCCACCAGCGCCGCGTACTCCTCCGGGGTATAGGTACGGCCCATGCGGCGCAAGGTAGCGGCATCGCCGCTCTGCAGGGGAATGTGCCAGTGGGGACAGATCTTCTCCTCGCCGGTGACCACCGCCACCAATTCCGGATCGAAGTGCTGGGGCTCCACCGAACTCAGCCGCAATCGGCCCAGCCCGGGCACCCGCACCAGGTCGCACAGGAGATCGGCCAGACAAGTGCCCAAATCCCGGCCGTAGGCCCCCAGGTTCACTCCGGTCAGCACTATCTCCCGGAAGCCCGAGCGCACCAGCCGCTCCACCTCCGCCCGGGCCGCTTCCGGCGGCCGGCTACGGGCCGGACCCCGAGCCTGCGGCACCAGGCAGTAGGTGCAGGCGTTATCGCACCCCTCCTGGACCCGCACCAGGGCCCGGGTCCGTTCCGCTCCCCCTACCGGCAGCTCCTCGAAACTTTCTCCTTCCTCCCAGGGGCGAACCAGGCACAGGGGCTCCCGGCCGGCCCGGGCCTTCTCCACCGCTTCCACCAGGCCCTGACGGCCTTTGGCTCCCACCACCACCCGCACCCCGGGAATGGCGGCTACTTCCTCCGGCGCCACCTGGGCGTAGCAGCCGGTTACCACCACCGTGGCGGCGGGGTTCTGCCGTACCGCCCGCCGGATCACCTGCCGGCACTTGCGGTCGCTGAGGTGGGTCACGGTACAGGTGTGGATGAGGTAAACGTCGGCTTCTTGCTCAAAGGGCACCACCCGGTACCCCTGGCGCCGGAACATCTCCCGGAAGGCCTCTACCTCACTTTGGTTCACCTTGCACCCCAAGGTGGCGAAGGCTATCCGCGGCCGCTCCTCTTGGCCTCTTTCCGGCCCGCTCACCCAAGCTTCTCCTCCTCAAAGCCGCCTAAGTCTCCCCACTCGTACATCACCAGGGCCACCGCTACCACCGCCGCGGTCTCGCACCGCAAGATCCTCGGCCCCAGGCTGACGGTGACCGCGCCCCGGGAAACCGCCTCGTTCACCTCGGCCGGGTCCCAGCCGCCTTCCGGACCCACCAATAGGGCCACCCGTCGGGGCTGAGGTGTCCCCAGGCGGCTCAAGACCCCGCGAAGGCTTTTCTGCCGCTCCCCTTCCCAGGGCATTAGCACGCTCGTGCCCGGAGGCAAACCTTCAAGCGCCTCCTTAAGCCCCTGAACCTCGTCCACCCGAGGCGCCAGGCTGCGGCCGCACTGCTCCGCCGCCGCCACCGCTACCGCCTGCCAGTGCCGCCGGCGCTCCGCCCGACGTTCACCGTCCAGCTTCACCACCGAGCGGCGGCCGGCTACCGGCACTATGCGGCTAACGCCCAGCTCCGTTGCCTTCCGGATCACCAGCTCCAGCTTGTCTCCCTTGGAAAGCGCCGGCATCAACGTGACCTCCACGGCCGGCTCCGACCGAACGCGGCCATCGGCCACTACCTCCGCCCCGGCCACATCCTCCTCCACCCAGGCCAGCCGCGCCACACACTCCCGGCCGCGGCCGTCCGAGGCGCTCAGAAGATCGCCGGGCTTAAGCCGCAACACCCGAATCAGGTGCCGGTAAATCGGGCCCCGGATATAAATTATCCCCCCGGCCTCGAAAGCCTCGGGGGGAAGAATTACCCTTCTCACCGCTACTCCCCGCCCTACATGAAGGCGTCTTTCACCCGACCGAAGAAGCCCTTTTCCTTACCCTGGTGCTTTTGCTCCTCCAGGCGGGCGAACTCCCGCAACAGTTCTTTTTGGCGCTCCGTAAGGTGGGTGGGGGTTTCTACCCGCACTATCACGTGCAGGTCCCCGCGGCCGTGGCCGTGCAGCCGGGGTATGCCGTGCCCGCGCAGGCGGAAGGCGGTACCGGTCTGCGTGCCCTCGGGCAAGCGTAACTTGGCCCGGCCCTCCAGGGTGGGCACCTCGATCTCGTCGCCCAACGCCGCCTGCACCACCGAAACCGGCATCTCCAGGAGGAGGTTATAGCCGTCCCGGCGGAAAAGCGGGTGCGGCCGCACCCGGATGGCCACGTACAGGTCCCCCGGCGGTCCGCCCCGGCTGCCCGGCTCCCCTTCTCCGCTCATCCGCAGGCGGTAGCCGGTATCCACGCCCGGAGGAACGGTTACCCGCAGCTTGCGGAGGCGGCGAACCCTTCCCCGCCCCCGGCAGGCGGAGCACGGAGTGCTGATGATCTTACCCGTACCCCGGCACTGGTGGCAGGGCCGGATGGTTTCAAAGCGGCCGAAAGCCGTAGCCTGGGCAAACCGGATTTGCCCGGTGCCGTGGCAGGTGGGACAGGTGAGGGGCCGGGTGCCGGGCTCCGCCCCGCTGCCGTTACAGGTGGGGCAGGTCTCCTCCCGGGATACCTCCACCTCTTTCTGACAGCCGAAGGCGGCCTCCTCGAACTCCAGGTCCAGCTCCAGCTCCAAATCCGCGCCCCTCTGGGGACCGGCCTGACGGCTGCGGCCGCCGAACCCGCCGCCGAAAAACATGTCGAACAGGTCGCCCAGGCCGCCGAACTCCCGTCCCAGGTCGGCGAAGTCACCGAACCCCTCGAACCCGCCGCCCGGCGCCTCACCCAGGTGACCGAACTGGTCGTAGCGGGCCCGCTTCTCCGGGTCGCTTAATACCTCGTAGGCTTCGTGAATCTCCTTGAACTTCTCTTCGGCCTCTTTGTTGCCCGGATTCATGTCCGGGTGGTACTGGCGCGCCAGGCGCCGGTAGGCCTTTTTTATCTCCTCCTGGGAGGCGTTGCGGTCTACCCCCAGGATCTCGTAGTAGTCCTTCTTGGCGGCCAAGAGCCTTCACCTTCCGCTGCGGGGCTAGACGCCGGCCCGCCTTTGCGGGGCTGGCTACTTATTATCATCCATGACCCGGTAGTCGGCGTCAACCACGTTCTCCCGCTTGCCACCGCCGCCCTCGGTGCCGGTGGCCTGCTGCCGGGCCTGACCGGCCTGCTGCTGGTAGACCTTGGAGGTCATGGCGAATAGGGCCTCGGACAGGGCCTCGGACTTGCGCCGGATCTCCTCCACGTCCTTGCCCGCCAGGGCCTCTTGCAGTTCCTTCCTGGCCTTCTCTACCTTCTCCCGGTCCGCGGCGTCCGCCTTGTCGCCCAGGTCCTTAAGCGTGCGCTCTGCCTGGTAGACCATGGAGTCGGCCTGGTTGCGGAGCTCGGCCTCCTCCTTGCGCTTCTTGTCCTGTTCGGCGTAAGTCTCCGCCTCCTTGATCATGCGCTGGATCTCCGCCTCGCTGAGACCGCTGGAGGACTTGATGGTTATGGCCTGTTCCTTACCGGTGGCCAGATCCCGGGCGGAAACGTGCACGATCCCGTTGGCGTCGATGTCGAACTTAACCTCTATCTGCGGCACGCCTCTGGGCGCCGGCGGGATGCCGGTAAGCTGGAACCGGCCCAGGCTCTTGTTATCCGCGGCCATGGGCCGCTCGCCCTGCAGCACGTGGATCTCCACCGTGGTCTGGTTGTCGGCCGCGGTGGTGAAGATCTGGCTCTTGGAAGTGGGAATGGTAGTATTGCGCTCGATTATCTTGGTGAACACCCCGCCCAGGGTCTCGATGCCCAGGGAAAGCGGGGTTACGTCCAGCAGCAGGATGTCCTTGACCTCGCCGGCCAGCACTCCGGCCTGGATGGCCGCCCCCAGGGCCACGCACTCGTCCGGGTTAATGCCCTTGTGCGGCTCCTTGCCGGTTACGCGGCGCACGGTTTCCTGCACCAGCGGCACCCGGGTGGAACCGCCCACCAGGATTACCTTGTCGATCTTGTCCGGAGTGAGCCCGGCGTCGCTCAGGGCCTGGCGCATGGGCTCCACGGTTTTCTCCACCAGGTCCCGGATGAGTTCCTCGAACTTGGCCCGGGTAAGGGTTACGTCCAAATGCAGCGGCCCCGAGGGCCCAACGGCGATGAAGGGCAGGTTGATGTTGGTGGAGGTCACGGTGGAGAGCTCGCACTTGGCCTTCTCCGCTGCCTCCTTGAGCCGCTGCAGGGCCATGCGGTCGGATCTTAGGTCCACGCCGTGCTCTTTCTTGAACTCCTCTATGAGCCAGTTCATGATGCGCTCGTCGAAATCGTCCCCGCCCAGGCGGTTGTTCCCGGCCGTGGCCTTGACCTCGAACACGCCCTCGCCCAGCTCCAGAATGGACACGTCGAAGGTGCCGCCGCCCAGGTCGTAAACCAGGATGGTCTGGTCCTCCCCCTTGTCCAGACCGTAGGCCAGGGCCGCGGCGGTGGGCTCGTTGATGATGCGCAGCACCTCCAGGCCGGCGATCCGGCCCGCGTCCTTGGTAGCCTGGCGCTGGCTATCGGTGAAGTAGGCGGGCACGGTGATGACCGCCTGGGTCACCTTCTCGCCCAGGTAGGCTTCCGCGTCGGCCTTGAGCTTCTGCAGGATCATGGCCGAGATTTCCTGGGGCGTGTACTCCTTGTCGTCGATCCTCACCTTGTAGTCGGTGCCCATGTGCCTCTTGATGGACATCACCGTGCGCTCGGGGTTGGTAATGGCCTGGCGCTTGGCCAACTGGCCCACCAGGCGCTCCCCGTCTTTAGTGAAGGCCACCACCGAAGGCGTGGTGCGCCCGCCCTCGGCGTTAGGAATAACTACCGCCTCGCCGCCCTCCATTACGGCGACGCAGGAGTTGGTAGTGCCCAAATCGATACCTATGACTTTACCCATTGCTCTCACCCTCCTCAGGCCTAAGGGAAATCACCTTTTCCTCCTTCTGCGGCCTCCTGGCCACCCGCACCAGCGCCGGCCGCAAAACCCGGCCGCGGAAAAAGTACCCCTTCTGCAGCTCGTCTACCACCGTGTTCTCCTCCTGCTCCTCGGTTTCCACAATGGCCACCGCGTGGTGTTTGGCCGGGTCGAACTCCTGTCCGGAGCAGTTCATGGGGCTGGCTCCTTCCTTAAAAAGCAGCTCTCCCAACTGGCGGTGAACCATCACCACCCCGGTGCGCAGGCTCTCCAAATTGGCCCCGTCTTGGGAGGCGGCGGCAATGGCCCGCTCCAAATTATCCACTACCGGCAACAACTGCCGTAGCAGTTCCTCCACCGCCCGCTCCCCCGCCTCTTCCTGTTCCCGTCGCACCCGCTTGCGGTAGTTGGCGAAGTCCGCCTGCAGGCGCTGGAGGTGCTGCACGTACTCCTCCACCTCCCGGGTCTTGGCCGCCAGTTCCTCTTCCAGGGCTCTTATCCTTTTCTGCAGTCGGGCCGGTTCCGCTTCGGGCGAGTCGCCCGTCTCCTCCTCTGAAACCGGCTCCGGAGGCGGGGGCTCGGCCGTATCCCCCGGCACGTCTTGCGCCCGGACTTCCGGTTCCCCCGCGGGCTCCGGACCCGGGCGCTCCTCTCCCAGGGACTGGCTATCTTCCCTCTCCCGGTCCTCGAGTTCCATTTGCGGTTTCACCCCGTTCGGCCCGAACTCAGCGGTAGAAGCGGGCCATGATCTCGGAAAGCAGCGAACTCATATACTCCACCAGAGCCACCGCCCGGGAGTACTCCATACGGGTCGGGCCCAGAAGGCCGATGGCTCCCACCACCTCGTCCCCCACCCGGTAGGAGGCGGTAACCACGCTGCAATAAGGCATGTTAAAGGCCAGATTCTCCGTGCCGATCCGCACCGCCGGCTCCGCCTCGGTTTCCTCCAGCAGCAATCGCCGCAGGATGTGTTCGGTCTCCAAGAGGTTTAGTATGCCCTTTACTTTCTCCAGATCCCGACGGAACTCGGGCTGATTAAGGATGTTAAGCGTGCCTCCCAGGTAGATGCGCTCCGCCCGGCCGCCGGACATGGCCTCCTCCACCGCCTCCAGCACCAGCCGCACCACCCGCTGGTAGGAGGCCAGTTCATCCCGTATTTCCTGCAAGGCTTTTCGCCGCAGCGTTTCCAGGGTAAAGCCCCGCAGGTGCCGGGTAAGAACCCGGCTGATTACCGTTAGATCCCGGGCGGTAATCTCCTCCGGAAGGTCCAGGAAGCGGTGCTGGATGGTGCCCACGTTGGTGACTACCAGCAGCAGGGCCCGCTGGGGCACGAGAGGCAGGAGTTCCACGTGCAGGATCACGCTCTTGCCCCACTGCGGCCCCAACGCCAAGCCGGTGAGATTGGTCATGGAGGACAGAACCTCGCTGGTGCGGGCGATTAGCTCCTCAATGGCCTCCAACTTGGTGATGAGGCTCTGGGCGATGAACTCCTGCTCCTCGCGGGTAAGGGCCTGCCTTTCCATTAGATAGTCCACGTAGTAGCGGTAGCCCAGGTCGCTGGGAATGCGGCCGGCCGAGGTATAGGGCTGCTCAAGTAACCCCATCTCTTCCAGGTCCGCCATCTCGTTGCGGATGGTGGCCGGGCTCACCCCCAGGTTGTACTTGCGCGCCAGAGTGCGCGAGCCTACCGGCTCGGCCGTGGCGATATATTCCTGAACCACGATTTGCAGGATTTTCTTCTTCCGCGCGTCTAGGTGCATAGGCTTCTCCCCCTGTTAGCACTCTCGACGCCAGAGTGCTAAGCCTACCTCCAAGATAGCACCCGCGCCCCTCCGTTGTCAAGGCGCCCCGGCTCTCCAGCGCCTCCGCCGTTGGACTGGAGCGGGTCCGGGTCTCCGCATTCGTACTGTAACCTCGCCGGCCGAGCTAAGGCTCGGGCTGCGTCCTCCGGCGCGCTCCCGGCGGAGGCGCCGTCCGTGGCGCCCCGCCGCTTCGGCCGTCCGTGGCCTCCGGCGCGCCTCCGGACTTGCCCTCGCCAAGTTCGGCACCCGGCGAGGTTCCAATGTACTCAGCGGAGCCAGACGTCCAGCATCATCCCCAGAAACAGCACGGCCAGATAGGGGCTAGAGAACTTGAACAGCACCCAAGCCTTTTCCGGTTCCGGATGGCGGTAGGCGTGAAGGCTCAGTACCAGGGCGACCGCGCCTAGAGCTAGGGCGACCACGGGGTAGACCGTTCCCCAGTTGCCCGCCCAAACTACCAGAACCGAGACCGCCACCATAAGCACCACGCTGAGTAGCACCCAGCGCAGGGCCCGCTCCGGCTCGGTTACCACCGGCAGCATGGGTATACGGGCCCGGGCGTAGTCCTCCCGGTAAAAGAGGGCCAGGCTCCAGATGTGGTTGGGGATCCACAGCACCACCAGGGCGGCCACCAGGACCGGCAGAAGCTCCAATCTTCCCGCTACCGCCGCCCAGCCGAAAAGCGCCGGCATACCGCCGCTGATGCCGCCCAGGATGATGTTCCACACGCTGCGGCGCTTAAGCCACAGGCTGTATACCCCCACGTAGCCCACCATACCCGCCCAAAGCAACCACCAGGACAGCAGGTTCAACTTCCAGGCCAAGGCCAGGGCGGCAACGAACAGCAAGATCCCCCAATACAGCGCCCGCTCCGCCGGCCGGATGCGGCCCGACGGCACCGGCCGGCTGCGGGTGCGGGCCATTACCGCGTCCAAGTCCCGGTCGAAATAGCAGCTCACGGCGTTGGCGCCGGCGCAGGCCAGGGTCACCGCTACCAGAGCCAGTGCCAATATCCGAGCGCTGACCGGATAGAAGGCTTGCGCCACCACCATCATCCCCAGGGCGGTAAAGCTCAATAGGGCCACGGAGCGGGGCTTGGTTACCTCCACGTAGGCCCGGGCCGTCGGCCACCGCCGCGCGACGGGCAAGGTCTGAGCGCTCTCCGGTTTCATCTGGTTCTTCCCTCCCTAGACGAATTGGCGAAAGGCCACGTTGCCCAGCAAGCGGCCCCGAGCGGTAAGGCGATAAGTTCCCTCCCCCTTCTCCAGCAGTCCCTGCCGCTCCAGAAGAGCCAACCTTTCTCCAAAAACCTCTTCTACTTCCCGGCCGAACTGCTTCCGGAAGCGGCTAACTTCCACTCCCTTCACCAGGCGAAGGCCCAGCAACATGGTTTCGGCCATAGCCGCCTCCGGGGTCAACTCCTCCGCTTCGGCCACCGGTAGGTCGCCTGCGGCCAGCCGCTTGCGGTACTCCTCTACACTGACCAGGTTACTCCAGCGTCTTTCCCCCATAAAAGAAGCAGCGGCTACTCCCAGGCCCAAGTAGGGCTCCCGCCGCCAGTAGGCCAAATTATGCCGGCAGAAGTAGCCCGGCAGGGCGAAATTGGAAATCTCGTAGTGCTCAAAGCCGGCTTGGCTAAGCCTGTCTACCGCGTAATCGTACATGGCCGCCCGCTCTTCTTCCTCCGGCCGGACCAGCCTTCCTTCCGCTTCCGCCCGGCCCCAGGGGGTGGCGGGATCCAACTGCAGCTCGTAGCAGGAGAGGTGGGTGGGCCCCAGCTCCAGCGCCGCCTCCAGGTCCTGCTGCCAATCGGCCAGGGTCTGTCCGGGGAAACCAAAGATAAGATCCAGGTTGAGATTGCTAAACCCGGCCTGCCGGGCCTGGACCACCGCGGCCCGAATGTCTTGCGGCCGGTAAGGCCGACCGGCCATTTCCAGAAACCGCGGGTTAAAAGACTGGGCCCCCAAAGAAAGCCGATTAACCCCGATCTCCCGCAGAACGGTCAGAAGCTCCGGCGTTAAGGTGCCGGGATTGGCCTCCACGGTGAACTCCAACCCCGGAGAAAGGGAAAAGCGGCGCCGCAAAGCCGACCCCAATTGCCGCCACAGGGCCGGGGACAGGAGGCTGGGCGTGCCTCCCCCCACGTAGGCCGTATCCACCTCCGATGCCGGAGTCAAGCGACTTCCCCAGAGTTCCGCTTCTCGAGCCAAAGCCGCCACGTAGGCCGCCATCTCCGCCTCGCTCCGGCCGGGAAAAGAAACAAAGTCGCAGTACGGGCACTTGCGGAGGCAGAAAGGAATGTGCAGGTATAGAGCCAGCCCCATGAAAGCCCGCTATTCCTCCAGCCGCAGCACGGCCATGAAGGCCTCCTGCGGGATTTCCACGCTGCCGATCTGCTTCATGCGCTTCTTGCCTTCTTTTTGCTTCTCCAAAAGCTTCTTCTTCCGGGTGACGTCCCCGCCGTAGCACTTGGCCAGCACGTCCTTGCGCAGGGGTTTGACCGTCTCCCGGGCGATGACCTTCTTGCCTATGGCCGCCTGCACCGGCACCTCGAAAAGCTGACGGGGGATAAGCTCTTTAAGCTTGGTGGTAAGCTCCCGCCCCTTCTGGTAGGCCCGCTCCCGGTGCACGATGCAGGATAGGGCGTCCACCATTTCCCCGTTGATGAGGATGTCCAGCCGCACCAGGTCCGCCTCCTGGTAGCCGTCGAACTCGTAATCCAGCGAGGCGTAGCCCCGGCTGCGGGCTTTAAGCTGATTGAAGAAATCGTAGATGATCTCCGCCAGGGGCAGGCGGTAGACCAGCATCACCCGATCCCCACCCACATAGTCCATACTTAAGAACTGGCCCCGGCGCTCCTGGGCCAGCTCCATTATGGGGCCCACGTGAGCCGATGGCACCAGGATGGTGGCCTTCACCACCGGCTCCTCCATGCGGGCAATCTTTTCCGGTGGCGGCAGGCGACTGGGGTTATCCACCATTAGCACCTCGCCGTCGGTCTTCACCACCCGGTAGACCACGCTGGGAGCCGAACTCACCAGGTCCAGCCCGTACTCCCGCTCCAGCCGCTCCTGCACGATTTCCATGTGCAGCAGCCCCAGGAACCCGCAGCGAAAGCCGAAGCCCAGGGCCTGGGAGGTCTCCGGTTCGTAGACCAGCGCGGCGTCGTTGAGCTTGAGCTTGGCCAAAGCGTCGCGCAGGTTCTCGTAGGCATTGTTGTCGGTGGGGTAAAGGCCGCAGAAGACCATGGGTTTTACCGGCCGGTACCCGGGAAGGGGCTCGTCCGCCGGCCGGTCGGCGCCGGTAATGGTGTCCCCCACCCGGGTGTCCTCTATCTGGCGGATGCCGGCGGTGAGATAGCCCACCTGACCGGCGGAAAGCGCCTCCACCGGCCGCCGATGCGGAGTAAAGATGCCCACCTCGTCCACCTCGAACTCCAGGCCGCTGGACATCAGGCGGATGCGATCCCCGGCCCGCACCTGCCCGTCCACCACCCGGATGTAGGGCACCGCTCCCCGGTAATTATCAAAGGTAGAATCGAAGATAAGGGCGCGCAAGGGAGCTTCTGCCCGGCCCCGCGGGGGCGGGATGCGGCGCACCACCGCCTCCAGCACCTCCTGGGTTCCCCAGCCCATCTTGGCCGAAACCAGGATGGCGTCCGAGGCGTCCAGGCCCACCATTTCCTCGATCTCCCGCCGCGCCCGCTCCGCATCCGCGCTGGGCAGGTCGATCTTATTGATCACCGGGATTATCTCCAAGTTCTGATCGATGGCCAAGTAAGCGTTGGCCAGGGTCTGGGCCTGCACCCCCTGGGTGGCGTCCACCACCAGGAGCGCCCCCTCGCAGGCGGCCAAGCTCCTAGAGACCTCGTAATTGAAGTCCACGTGACCGGGGGTATCGATCAGGTTGAGGTAGTAGGTTTGGCCGTCGGCGGCCCGGTATTCCAGTTGTACCGCCTTCATCTTGATGGTAATGCCCCGCTCCCGCTCCAGGTCCATCTGGTCCAGGATCTGCTCGGTCATCTCCCGCGGGGCAATGGCGCCGGTAAACTCCAGCAGGCGGTCGGCCAGCGTAGATTTTCCGTGGTCGATATGGGCGATGATGCAAAAATTACGTATGAAGCGCGGCTCCAAGTCCTAATCCCCCTTGTTTCCCGTGGACCATTATAGCATTGGCCCCGGCAGGCAACAAGGAGGCGGGTGTGGCGTCAACCCTTACTCGGGGAGCCCCAACACCGAAATAAGTTCCCGCTTGAAGTCTTCGTACTCGGTCCCACTTTCAGCCAGTAGCTCACTCATCACGAAAAATTGGTTAGTACTGGGCGAGCGCTTGCGGGCTACCGAGGACATGTCGCGGCGCTCCCTGGATGTACTCGGTCACCAGCACATCCGGATCAGACGCAAAGCGTATCTCCATCGACCGCCGCGCCGCATTAACAAAATGTATTGTCTTCGTTCTTCCCTTCCAGGTAAACTTCACGCGCCTTTCCCTAAGGATGTTCTCTATCAAAGAGCGCACAGCCTCTACCGCCCTCTGTCCAATGGCTACCCTGTAACTGCCATCGAGCTGTACGCCCAACGTCAGGAGCGATAGTTCATGAAACAGATCCCTAGAAATGCCGTGGTCCCCATGCGCTTCAAGGGTATTAAGGTGCTGTGCCGGGACCAGTTGGTGTAACTCCTCATCAATCCGGTCAACCCCTATTTCCTCAACAGTTTTCATTAAAGCCTCTCGGAGAACTAGACCTCGGGCCGACTGAAGCCGTTTAAGGATCCACAACTGCTTTGCCGCAGATAAGGTCATTATCGCTCAGACCCCCGTCCTGAATGAGGGTGATGCGGGCGTGCTCAACTAGTCTCTTGGTGGCCATAGCGCCATACTCTGGATTAAGCTCAATGCCAATGAAACTCCTTTATACTCCGCGATATCCAATTCCGTACCAATTTGACCGGGCACACCGTAGTCACGA
>JBNARC010000002.1:54355-143262 GCA_049719955.1 Neomoorellales bacterium
ATACTCCGCGATATCCAATTCCGTACCAATTTGACCGGGCACACCGTAGTCACGAAGTCCCCAATAAGGAGGAGAAGTGACACATGTCCTGACACATTCCGCAGGTAAACGCCTAAGCGTGCTAAAAGCGTCGCCTATGATGACATAGAAGGTCTGTTCCCTTAGCCCTTCCTTTAGCACGTGAGGCGAACCAAGTATAACCGTCTCGCGACCCTCAGAGCTCACATCGCTGACTTCCGGGAACCTGAGCGACATCTGCTTGAGATGCTCCATAACCCCTATCGCCCACCCCCGAACGACCCATCGGACAAGAGCTTGTATGTATTCTTTTCGATCAAACCGGCACATATCCTTCCGTTTCTGCCGTAGTCAAAGATCCGGCTGGGGCCTACGACCGGCGGCCCAGGCGGCGCTTTAGTACCTCCCATACCTGATCCACTTCCTCCATACGCAGGGCCACGGCGGCCAGCACGAACACCACCAGGGCCAGCCCCATGGCCGCACCCACCTGCTGCACCTGGCCGAGCTTGCCCAGCGTGAGCGCTTGCGGCTCCAGGTACCGGGCGACCCACCAGGCTCCCAGCACCGCCACCCCGCCGGCCAAAAGGCTCTTCAGGGCAGACCCGGCCAGGACCCGGCCGCCGATACGGCCCAGTCGCCGGCGCAGGAGAAGAAGCAACAAGAGCAGGTTGAATCCGCCGGCCAGAGAGTAGGCCAGGGCCAGGCCTCCGTGGCCCAGAGGACCTACCAGGCTCACGTTTAGCCAGATATTAAGACCGATGGCCGCCACCCCGGCCAGCATGGGAGTGGCGGTGTCCTGAAGGGCGTAAAAGGAGCGGTTAAGAATCTGGATGCAGCCGTAGGCCACTATGCCCAGGGAATAGTAAAGCAGGGCCTGGGCGGTAACCAGGGTGTCTTCGGGGGTAAATCTACCCTGTTCGAAAAGCAGCCGTACTATGGGCACCCGCAGGACTATTAACCCCAGGCTGGCCGGTATTAAGAGGAAAATCAGGGAGCGCAGACCCAGGGAAAGGGTGCGGCGGTACTCGTCATAGCGACCCCGGGCGGCCTGCACCGTAAGGTTGGGAAAGCTGGCCACCGCCAAGGCCACGCCCAGGGTCCCGATGGGCAACTGCATCAGGCGCTGGGCGGTGCGTAGCGCCGCCACCAGGCCCTCGGAGAGATGGGAGGCCAGGTTTTGGTTTACGAACAGATTGAGCTGGGTCACGGAGAGGCTTACCAGCACCGGAACCATCAGTCGCCAGATCCGCCGCACCCCGGGGTGCCTCAGATTAAGGCTGAAGTGGTACCGTACCCCGTAGCGCAACAGCGGGGGTACCTGCACGGCAAAGCCCGCCACCGCGCCCGCCACCACTCCCAGAGAGAAGGCGGCAATACCCAGCCGGGGGGAGAAGAACCAACCCACCAGGATTATGCCCAGGTTATACAGCACGGCGGAGAAGGCGGTGGCGGTAAAGTAACGGTAGGAGTAGAGCACCCCCATGGCCACGCCGCTTAAGGCCATAAAGAAGGCCTGGGCGAACATGATGCGGGTGAGGGTAACCGTTAGCTTCATGGTGGCGGCATCAAAGCCCGGCACCAAGAGGCGTACCAACTCCGGCGTGTAGACCAGGCCCAGGCCGATGCCCACCAGCATCAGCAGCACCACAAAATTGAAGACAATGCTGGCCACCTTCCAGGCCTCTTCCTCCTGGTCGGTGGCCAGGTATCCGGCAAACACCGGTATGAAGGCCGAGCTTAAGGCCCCGCCTACCAGCAGCAAATAAAGGAAGTCGGGAATGGAAAAGGCCGCCTGGTAGGCGTCGGTGAGGTTATTCTGGCCGAACCGGGCGTAGATCAGTACGTCCCGCAGATAGCCGAGGAGGCGGGAGGCTACCATGGCTACCATTAAAAGCCCCGCGGCCCCGGCGGTTCCTTGGCTACTTCTCACCCGTGCGCGTCTCCCTATTTTTGGTCACGCCCCTAATTATAGCACTAGACCACTTCCTTTAACACCCGCGCCAGTAATCGGGCCGCGGCCTCTACCTGGTCCAGGGTGTTGTGCTGATTGCCGATTTCCACCAAGAGGGCCCTGGGGTGCAGGTGCTGGTTGTACCGACCGCTCTGCACCCGCACTCCCCGGGAAAGGCCGGGATACAGCTCTTGCATTTTGGCTTCGACCTGCCGGGCGAAGGCCAGGTTCTTCCGCCAGTCCGGGTGCGGCAGGCGCTGGTCGGAACCCACCACCAGGAGAATCTGGGCCACTTCCCGGCCTTCTATCACGGCGGTCACCGGCCGGTTGCCGGCGTCCCGATGCACGTCAATGATTACCGACAGGTTCGGATAGGCGGCCAAGGCCGCCTTGACTGTAACCTCCGAGCGGGCGTAGGCGCCGGTTAGCTCCGGATAGTCGTGAATGGCCGGGGAGAGCACCGCCGGCACCCCTTCCTCCTCCAGGGCCGAAGCCAGGGTCACCGCCGCCCGGGTTACGCCGCCGGCGGTTCCCGGAGGTACCCGAACCACTCCGTAATCCGGTTGATAGCTTTCGGCGTTATGGGTGGTGTAGATGAAGACCTTAACCTTCCGAGCTTGTCCGGTAAGGGGCAGCCCCGGGTTGACCGGCTCCAGGGGCGTTCCGGGTGGAGGAGCCACTTCTTCCTCCTCGGCCTCTTCCGCCGGGTAGGGCGCGGCCAGTACGGGTGCCGCGCCGCGGCTGGCGGAAAGCAGGGGCATCTGGGCCTCAAGCCACGATTGCGGGTCTACGGGGCTTTTCCCCTCCCAGGCCCAAGGCCACGACGCCCCGCCGAAGTTGGGTTCGGCTATCGGCAGGACCGAGGCTAGAATGCGCTTGCCCCAGTCCGCCGGCCGGGGCCAGGAAAGACGGGGCAGGCCGAAGAGCAGCAAGGATAGAGCTACCAGCACCAGAGCGGATACCAATAGGTGTCGGGCCCGAAACACCAGGTAAAGCCGCAAGCCTTGTCCCTCCCCACTCCCTACCCAGTGTATGCGCCGCCTCTTTCCGGTATGCCCGAGAAGAAGCGAACGCGGCCCGAAAAGGCCGCGTCGCCAGCGCGAATTACTACCCGCCGGTACTAGCGCAGGGCGGTAGGAACAAAGGTATCTACGACACCGATCACCAGGGCTGCCAGCAAAGCGCCAAGGATGTTCACCGACAGGTAAGCCGGCACTATGAATTGGGCGACGTAGATAACCACCGCCGCGGTAATGAACCCTACCAGGCCCCGGCTCCGGGGAGAGATCTTGGGCCCCAGCACCGTTTCCACCAGGTAGCCCAAGGCGGCGATCACCACCGCAGCAATAAGCGCTCCGGTGAAGCCGGCCACCCTTATCCCCGGCAGGAACCAGCCGATAAGCAGCAGCACCAACGCCGACACCAGAAAGCGCACCACTATAGCCAGCAGTTTACCCAACCTTTTTCACCCCCTTCCCCTCAATAGCTTGACCGGGGAAGGATCTGGTTATACCATGAACTGGGAGACCATCTTGGTGAGCGGGAGACGTCATGCTACGGCATTCCTTCGTCTTCATCCCCGGTATCGGCCGAAAGACCGAGCTTCAACTGTGGCAACGGGGAATACTTACCTGGGACGACCTGCGCTCGGGAATCCACCGAGCCGGTAGCGGCCGGCACTTGCGGGACGCGGCTTGGGTCTATCTGGACCGGGCCCAGGAGGCCCTAGCCTCCAGGCAGGTGGGATTTTTTGCCCGCCACCTGCCCCGGCAAGAGCACTGGCGGGTATACGGGGAATTCCGGGACCGCACGGTTTTCCTGGATATAGAGACCACCGGTCTTTCCCCCTACTACCACCGCATTACGGTGGTGGGCTGCTACGATCACCGAACGCCCCGGGCTTTCATCCGGGGACGGAACCTAGAGGAACTCGCCGGTTACCTCCGAGGTTTTGACCTTCTGGTCACCTTTAACGGCATCCTTTTCGACCTGGCTTTCCTGCGCCGGGAGTTCCCGGAGATCACTCTCCCTCCGGTTCACCTCGACCTCCGCTATCTGCTGAAGAGCCTGGGCCTGGGGGGCTCGCAAAAAAGCATTGAGACGCGGTTGGGCTTATCCCGGCCGGAAGACCTGCGGGAGTTAGACGGCCGCCGGGCGGCGGCCCTGGGCTGGCGCTTTCTTCGTGGAGACCAGACGGCCCTGACCCGACTACTGCTATACAACCGCTATGACACCGTCAACCTGGCGCCGCTCATGGACCGGGCCTACGAGCTTAAATCCCGGCAAGCCGGGTTTCCCTTCCCCGACCGGCTTTCCGCGCCCGCCCTGGTCGCGTACGGTGGGCACCCGGCACCGTCCCCGGAGGAAAGGATGACAGCTCGGGAGGCAACGATGTTGTCAGCCGGCGGCCCGGATGCTAAAATGGTAAGGCGGACAGGAGGTGAAACCGGACTTGGCCAAGAAGAATAAGTCGGCGATTAAGCGGGCGGCCCAGGCCGAGCGCAGGGCGCTGCGTAACCGGGCCATAAAGTCGCGTACCAAGACCGCTATCCGCCGTTTCCGCGAGGCTCTGGAGCAGGACAACCGGGAACTTATGGTGGAACGGTTGCGCCAGGCGGTTCGGGTAATCGACAAGGCGGTTACCAAAGGTGTGTTGCACAAGAACACGGCCGCACGCCGTAAGTCTTTGCTATACCGGCTTTTCAATAATAAGACCGCTCAGGGCTAGGCAGTCAGGTTGTTGGTCATTCAACGCCAAATCAGCAATAAGAATAAGGAAAGAGCTGGTATCTAAAAGAGCTGGTATCTAGAAGAAAAACCTGTTACCTGGGGTAACAGGTTTTTTTGTTGTCGGCCACGCATACTATTAACGGATCCCAACCGGGAAGGGGGTTAAAGGGGCTTGGCTCCCAAAGCGGGATCGGTAAAGACCCAGGCGGAAATCAACCGCGAACAGCAGCGGGAACAGGCCCGGCAGGAAAGGAACCGCCGAGCCTGGGAAACCGCCGCCGACCTCGGCCCGGGATCGGCCAAAACCCCGGCCGAAAGCCAGCGGGAGGAGCAGTACAACGCTCAGGTTACTCAGGAGCGGCAACGTCGTAACCAACAGGCCTGGCAGGCGGCCGCCAAGGACGAGCCCGGGTCTACCAAGACCCAGGCGGAAATCCAGCGCGAGCAACAACTGGCCCGCCAGGACCGCTAGCCGCTGCGGCCTGCTAGCCCTCTAGCAGGCCTACATAGGAACCAAACCGCCTCCTCCAACACCGCCCGGGGATCCCGGCCGGTACTCTTGAGCCGGCCGTCCACCGCTAGAAGCTCCTCCAGGGCCTGTTTTAGCCAGGCCGCATCCAGGCGACGGGCCTGGCGCCAAAGCTTTTCGGCAACAAAGCCGGGAACCGATAATTCCCGCGCCAGCTCGGCCGAGGACTTGCCTTCCGCCGCCAGCACCCGCGCCCACAGCAGGTGGCGCACCTGACGGGTTAGGAGGTAAGAAAGGCGCAGCGGCGGTTCGCCCTCATCCAGCAGTTGGCGCAGCCAAAAGAGAGCTTTGGCCGCGTCGCCCTCCCCTACCGCGTCTACCAGGTTGAACACCGTTCCCTGCGGAGTGGCCGACACCACTTCCTGCACGGCCGCGAGATCAATTTCCGGCTTTTCACCCGCGTAGAGACAGGCTTTGGCCACGGCGCCCAAAAGAAAACCGAGGTCCCCCTCGCTCACCGCCACCAAGTAGGCCAAGGCGTCGGGCCGCAGGGTCTTGGCGTAGGTAGAGGCTTCCTCCTGAGCCCAGCGCCGCAACTCCCCGGCTTCCAGCCGCTCGAAGCGGACCGCCCGGCCGGCCTGTACCAAAGCCCGGTATAGCCGTCCTCCCTGGTCCACGGCGTTCCCGGCCACCAACACCAGGCAGCCCGCCGCCGGCGGTTGGGCCAGGTACCTCAGGTAGGCCTCTTCATCCTCCCGCCGGGCCTTGCCGGAGAAGAGTTCCTCCTCCCGTACCACCAGTAGCCGCCAGGGCGCGCCCACGGGAGCGGAATAGGCCCAGGTCAAAAGTTCGGCCGCCGGACGCCGACCGCCTTCGGCGGAAAGATAATTGAAGGCCCGGAATTCTTCCGGCAGGCAGCGCGCCAGGCGCTCCAGCACCAGGTGGAGCAGGTGCCTCTCCGGACCGTAAAAAAGATAGGCGGGCTCCGGCCTTCCGGACCGCGCCCGGGCAAGGACCTTTCCCGGCGTCGGGCCTTGGGCGGTCAAGCCTCTCCCGCCTCCCCGCCCGGCCCCCCGGCCAGAACCCGCAGTTTCTCTTTCCCGGCCTTGTCCCCTACCACCAACAGCACGTCGCCCGGCTGCAGGGTTACCTCCTCCCCGGGGGAGTCGTACAGCACCCCCCGCCGCCTCACCGCCGTGACGGTAACGCCGGTAAGCGCGCGAATGTTGGCCGACTGCACGCTCTGGCCCACCAGGGAGGAACCGCCCTCCACCTTGATCTCCTCGGTATTGTAAAGCATTTGCTTCAACAGGGATTCCTTGTAGTGCACTATCTCCCGAGTTAGATGCTCGATCTCGGCGTTCAGGCGGTTACGCTGCTCCAGTAATTCGTCCAGGCGTTTTTCCATTCTTTCCAGGGCGGAGAACTCCTCGAAGTCCTCCACGAATTTCTGTGCCGCCCGGCGCGAGAGCACGATGATACCGCTGCCGGCCACGGATTCCACCACTTCTCGCGCCTGCAGTAAGGCCACGGCCTTGCGGATGGTTTCCGGTGAAACGCTGTATTGGCCGGCCAGTACCGAGCGGCCGTAAATCCGCTCCCCCTCGCGATAGCGGCCCCGGGCGATGTCCGAGGCCAGCATCAAAGCGATCTCTTCGTACCGGGCCAGTTCGCCCTCCCGTCGCGCTCCCGGGCCTTTGTGATTTAACAACTCTTCTCCCCCTCTACCCGCCTGCCGTATCACTAGTCTGCCCGGGGCGGGACCGGGTCTCTCCTTCGTACCGTTACCTCGCCGACCGAGCTGAGGCTCGGGCTTCGCGCTCCGGCGGGCTCCCCTCGGAAGCGCCGTCCGTGGCGCTCCTCGGCTTCGGCCGTCCGTGGCCTCCGGCCCGCCTTCACACTCGCCCTCGCCAAGTTCGGTTACCGGCGAGGTGCCAATGTACTCAGGCGAGACCCGGTCCCGCCCGCCAGTCAAGAGACGAAGTGCGCTAGCGTCCCTTGAATACCGGCGCCCGCTTCTCCAGGAAGGCCTTAACCCCTTCCTTGGCGTCCTCGGTGTCGAAGAGACCGCCAAAGAACTCGGCCTCCAGGGCCAGCCCCTCTTTCAGCGAAGTCTTCAGGCCCAGGTTTACGGCCCGCTTGGCCATACGCACACCGATGGGGGCGCGGCTTAAGATCTTACGCGCCAGGTTACGGGCCTCCTCCACCGCCTGACCCCGGGGGGCCACCCGGTTGACCAGTCCGATGCGGTAGGCTTCTTGGGCGGTTATGGGGTCGCCGGTGAAAATCAGCTCCTTGGCCAGCCCGGCCCCCAACAAGCGCGGCAGGCGCTGGGTGCCCCCGTAGCCGGGCATGACTCCCAGGTTGACTTCCGGCTGCCCGAAGACCGCGTTCTCCGCCGCCACCCGCAGGTCGCACACCAGGGCCAGCTCGCAGCCGCCGCCTAAAGCGGCGCCGTTTACTGCCGCGATGGAAACCACCGGCAGATCCTCTACCTTATCGAACACCCGCTGGCCCCGGCGGGAAAACTCGGCACCGGAAACCCCGTCCAGGTAAGGAAACTGGGTAACGTCGGCCCCGGCCACAAAGGCCCGCTCCCCGGCCCCCGTGATGATGACCGCGCCCACGTCCCGCCGCCGGTACAGTTCGTCCAGAATGGCTTCCAGATCCTCGAATACCTGGGCCGATAAGGCGTTCACCGGGGGATTGTTGATGATAACCAAAGCTATAGCGTCCGCCACTTCCAAAGTTACCTTGTCGCCCAACCGGAACTCCTCCCTTCTCAATATACGGTGATCAGGTCCTTTATCTGAGCGAAGCGGCCCTCACCGATTCCGGAGACGTTCTTTATGTCCTCTACGGTCCGAAAAGGTCCGTGTTCTTCCCGGTAGGCTACAATGCGCCGGGCCAAAGTAGGGCCTATGCCCGGCAGCGCCTCCAATTCCTGCGCGGTGGCGGTATTAATGTTAATCTGGCCGGAGCCGCCGGTGGCTGCTATGCCGGTAATCCCGGTGCCTACCGTTGCTTGCGCCGGAACCTCTCCCTTTAGAGGTACCGTTACCTTTTGGCCGTCCGCCAGGGGAGCGGCCAGATTTAGGGCATTAACGTCCGCTTCGGGCAGGGAACCGGCCGCCTGCACGGCGTCGATCACCCGGGAGCCGGCCGGCAGCTCGTACACCCCGGGACGGGCTACCGCCCCCGCCACGTGTACCCGAAGGCCCCGGGGTTGCTCTTCCGCGGCCGCCTTCACGGAGGCGTTCTCCACCGCCGCGGGAATAACCGCCGGTGCCGGCTCGTAACTCAGCCGGCCGTACTTCACTCCGGCGGCGAAGGCCAGAACCCCGGCGAGGAGGGCCAGGGCTACCAATACCCGACGGTCCCAAACCACGGTTTTCCCCTACCGCACCACCAGGTTGATCAGCTTATCCGGAACCCAGACTACCTTGGCCACTTCTTTACCGGCCAGCCACTGCTGCACCTTTTCCTGGGCCAGGGCGAACCGCCGCGCCTCCTCCTGATCCAGTCCCGCAGGCAGCCGCAGCCGGTCCCGCACCTTGCCGTTGACCTGCACCACCACTTCTACTTCTTCCGCCACCAGCGCCTGGGGATCGTACTCCGGCCAGGCCTGGCGGTGCACACTCTCTTCATATCCCAGGCGGTGCCACAACTCCTCGGCCAGGTGCGGAGCGAAGGGGGCCAGCAGCAGCACCAGTCTTTCCACCGCCAACCGTAACAGGGCCGGGTTCTGTTCGGTGGCGGGGAGGTCGTCGCGATAGCGGTATAGACCGTTGACCAGCTCCATTATGGCACTGATGGCCGTATTGAAATTGAACCGCTCCTCGATGTCCTCGGTCACCCGCTTGACGGTGCGGTGCACCAGACGCCACAGTTCCCGGTCGGCCCCGTTTTCCGGCGGCCCGGCCTCCGCCGCCGAACCCAGCGCCGGCAACAGGGAGTTCACCAGCCGCCACACCCGGTTGAGGAAACGGTGGCAACCCTCCACCCCGGCGTCGCTCCACTCCAGATCCTTCTCCGGCGGAGCGGCAAAAAGGATGAAGAGCCGGGCCGTATCGGCGCCGTAGCGGGCGATGATGTCCTCCGGGCTCACCACGTTACCTTTGGACTTGGACATCTTGCTGCCGTCTTTCAGCACCATACCCTGGGTCAGGAGGTTGGTGAAAGGCTCGTCCACCGCCACCAGGCCCAGATCGTACAACACCTTGGTAAAGAAGCGGGCGTACATGAGGTGCAAAATGGCGTGTTCTACCCCGCCGATGTACTGGTCTACCGGCATCCAGTAGTTTACTTTATCGGGCAGAAAAGCCCGCTCCCGACTCTTGGGGCTGGCATAGCGCAGGAAATACCAGGAGGAACACACAAAGGTGTCCATGGTGTCGCTTTCTCGCCGGGCCGGGCCTCCGCACTGCGGGCAGGTGGTGTTCAGGAAGTCCTGGCAACTCTTAAGCGGCGACTCCCCCGTAGGTTTGAACTCTACTTCATAAGGCAAGAGCACCGGCAAATCTTCTTCCGGAACCGGCACGATCCCGCAGCGGGAACAGTAAAGCATGGGGATGGGCGCTCCCCAGTAGCGCTGCCGGGAGATTAGCCAGTCGCGCAGGCGGTAGTTTACCGTCCGCCGCCCCAGGCCCGAATTCTCCAGGTGGTCGGCAATGCGCTCGATTCCCTCGCGGTTGGGCAGCCCGGTGAAGGGGCCGGAGTTCACCATGATCCCGTCCTCTTCGTAAGCCTGGGTCAGGCCGGCTTCGTCCAGTTCCCCTTCCGGCGGTCGGATTACCACCCTTACCGGCAGACCGTAAGTCCGGGCGAACTCGAAATCGCGCTGGTCGTGAGCCGGCACTCCCATTACCGCGCCGGTGCCGTACTCCGGCAGCACGTAGTTGGCCACCCAGATGGGTACCGCCTCGCCGCTGAGGGGATGGCGGGCGTAGGCGCCGGTGAACAGTCCCTCCTTCACCAGGTCAGCCGCCGTACGGTCCACGGCGCTCATCTGCCGCACCCGCCAGGCAAAGTCCCGAACCGCCTGCTCCTGGGGCCTGCCGGCCACCAGCTTTTCCACCAGCGGGTGCTCCGGGGCCAGCACCAGGTAGGTAACGCCGTAGAGGGTATCGGGCCGGGTGGTGAATACAGTAAGGTCTTCACCCTCCGGGCCGGTAAACCTTACCTCCACCCCGTAGCTCTTGCCGATCCAGTTTTCCTGCATTACCTTTACCTTCTCCGGCCAGCCCGTAAGCCGACCCAACCCCTCCAGCAGCCGCTCGGCGTAGGCGGTGATGCGGAAAAACCACTGCTCCAGATCGCGCTTTTCTACCGGGGTGTCGCAGCGCTCGCACCGGCCGCCCACCACCTGCTCGTTGGCCAGGACCGTCTGGCAGGAGGGGCACCAGTTTACCGCCGCCTTCTTGCGGTAGGCCAGGCCGTGCTTGTAAAGCTGCAGGAATAGCCACTGGGTCCAGCGGTAGTACTCGGGCAGGCAGGTGGTAACCTCCCGCTCCCAGTCATAGCTAAAGCCCAGGGCTTTAAGCTGGCGCCGCATGTTATCGATGTTGTTTTGAGTCCATACCGCCGGGTGAATGCCGTGCTGAATGGCAGCGTTCTCCGCCGGAAGCCCGAAGGCGTCCCAACCCATGGGGTGCAGCACGTTATAACCCCGCATGGTCTTGTAACGGGCCACCACGTCGCCGATAGAGTAGTTGCGAACGTGCCCCATGTGCAGGTTACCCGAAGGATAGGGAAACATCTCCAGGAGGTAATACTTGGGTCGCTCCCCGCCTTCCTCCACCCGGTAAAGGTTCTGCTCCGCCCAGGCTTTCTGCCACTTGGCCTCCAGGCGCCGAAAATCGTAGCGGTCTTCCATAGTCTCCTCCCTAAACGGTTCGCACCTCCGCGTCTCCCCACAGTCGCTCCAAATCGTAGAAGCGGCGCTCTTCCTCCCGAAACACGTGCACTACCACCGGCCCGTAGTCCAGTAGAATCCATAAGGCGGAAGCATATCCCTCGCTGCGCTGCAGGGGGAACCCGGCTTCCGCCATTTTCTCCATGATATGCTGGGCTATGGCCTGGGTCTGAGTGGTGGAACTACCGCTGGCCAGAACGAAGTAGTCGGCCACCACAGAAATGGAGCGCAGGTCGAGCGCCAGAACGTCCCTGGCCTTGCGGTCCAGCGCCGCGTTCATCGCCACCCGGGCCATCTCCCAGGCGATCTCCTCGGTCCAGGGGCGAACGCTGGCGCCGGAAGCGGATAGCCGCCGCCCGGACATTATCCGGCCGCCACCTCCCCGCCATCTTCCGCTTCGCGGTAAAGACGGTTCTTATAGATGTATTGCTCTACCGCTTCCGGAACCAAATACTTGATCGAGCGCCCCCGGCGCACCCTTTCCCGCACGTCGGTGGAAGAGATGGCCAGGGCCGGTACCTCCAGCAAGTGAATGCGGGAGCGCTGGTCGGGCGAAAGCTTCTGCAGCACCTGCCCCAGCCCGTCCAGGTGATACCCGGGACGAGTAGCGGCAATAAATCGGCACCGGGCCAAGAGTTCGTCCACCCGGTGCCAGGTAAGGATTTCCTGAATGGCATCGGCGCCGGTTATAAAGTAAAACTCGGTATCCTCGCCGTACAGGCGCTGAAACTCTCGCACCGTATCTACGGTGTAGGAGTATCCCGGTCGCTCAATCTCCACCCGGGAAACGTCGAACCAGGGATTACTGGCCACCGCCAGCACCACCATCAGGTAACGGTGCCGCGCCTCGGTTAAGCGCTTGCCCGCCTTGTGGGGAGGGCTTCCGGAAGGCACAAAAATTACGGCCTCCAGGCCGAAATCGGTACGGGCCGCCTCGGCGGTTACCAGGTGACCGTAATGGATGGGATCGAAGGTTCCGCCCATGATGCCCAGTCTACCCACTTTCGCCCGTCCCGGCACCTCCCCTTGATATTCCTACCAGGCTATTATATACCCTACCGGAAAAGGCCGCAAGGCCCGAAGCAGGCTTCCCAGAAGCTCCAGGAAGACCCCCGGCAGGCACCGGTTAAACCTCTCAAAGGCCGGCCGGAATGGAGCTCCGAACCACCATAGGGCCCAGGGGAGACGTTTACTGAGTAGTGGATTATGCCCGTGAAGGGCGCCAACCCAAGCGTAGGGAAATCCGGCGGGCCCGGCCCAATCCGGCTCTGGCGGGCCGGACCCTTAAGTATCTCGGATTAGGTGTCAGTACCTCGGTGCGACACCGGCGAAAGCATAAAAACGGCGGCTCTAGTGGTGCGCGGCCCGCAACAGGGACTCTACCTCTGCGGGCGACGGAATCCGAGGCGACCGAGTGGTACAAACATCGGACAATACCAAACCCACCATCCGCTCTATTTCCGCCGATTCCAGAGTCTTTTCTCCTATCACTTCCTTAAGGTGCGGCACCTTCACCTTCCGGCTGAAGTCGCCGATGGCCCGGGCCACTGCCGCCCCCAGTTCGGCCGGCGGCAGGTCGTCCGCCAAGCCGAGCCCCATGCTGCGACCCACCAGCCGCACCCCATCCGGTACCGCCTCGGCCACATACTGCACCACCGTGGGCAGAACGGCGGCGCAGCCCAAACCGTGGGAGATATGGTACACCGCCCCCAACGTATGCGCCAGGGAGTGACCCAGGTGCACCGCCGACTCGGCAAAGGCCGCCCCGGCTATTAGGGCGGCAAAACTAAGATGGTAGCGCACCTGGAGGTTCCACCCGTCATCCAAGGCCTGCGGCAGGTTGGCCATAATGAGGTTTATGGCTTTCTCGGCCAGGATATCGGACATGGGGTTTCTCCTCACCGAAGTACAGGCTTCCACCGCATGGGCAAAGGCGTCCATGCCGGTAAGCGCGGTAATCTCGGGAGACAAGCCCAGCGTGAGCTCCGGATCCACGATGGCCAAGGTGGCTTCGGTGGCCGGGCCGATCACTCCCCTCTTGGCGTTGGTGGCCGTGTCCGTCACTACCGCCACCGAGGTAACCTCGCTGCCGGTGCCAGCGGTGGTAGGGATGAGAAAGAGAGGCAATCCCGGCCGGTGGGATTGCCCCGGCCCCAGGTATCGGTTAATGGGCGGTTCGTTACCCATGAGAACGTTAACCGCTTTGGCCGCGTCCAAGGAACTGCCGCCGCCGATACCCACCACCGCCTCCACCTTTTCCGCCCGGCCCAGAGCCGCCGCCTCGTTAACCATCCGGTCCGGAGTATCGGCGGTCACGCCGTCGTAGGCTACTACTTCCACTCCCGCGGCCTCGAGACTGTCGATTACCCGCCGGGCGATGCCCGAGGCCTTAACGTTCCGGCCGAAGAGGCAGAGGGCCCTCTTGATGCCCCGCTCCCTCACGCCGGCTCCGGTCTGAGCTACCGCACCCGGTCCAAACAGCACCGGGATGTGTCGGGCCCTAAAGCTGGTAATCATGCTTCTCCCGCCCCCGTTGCTGACTAACGCAGGAACCTACTAAGGTCGATCTTGGCCAGAACGTCCTCCGGTATCTTGCCCACCGGGGGCAAGTCCTTGCGGAAGGGCTTGGCCGTGGCGTCTATGCCCACCTTGGTCAGGACCGACTCCCTGGGAGCAGAGATGTCCAGGTCCAGACCCAATACTCCGGGGAGGATGAGAAAATCGCGATCTGCCTGGGCGCGAGTGGCCACGGCCCAAAAAATTTCCGCCGTATTGCTCAAATCAATATCCGTGTCCACGACAATCACGTACTTAAGATAGAGTTCGGCCGCGAAGGCAGCCAGGATGGCCTGCTTGGGCTCCGCCTCGTGGGTCTTCTCGATGGCTATGAGCCCGTACATGGGCTGAGGGAAGAGCCCGAACCGGAAATCCTTCACCGCCGGCACGGCCTTCATTACCTCGCGCCGCACATAGGCCTGCTGAGGGATACGGGCGATAGCATGTCCCACGGACAGCCAGGATCCGGCGTCGTGCATCAGCATATCCCGGCGGTGGGTAACGGCTCTTACGAAAACCGGATGACGCGGGGCCACCTGAGAGTAACGGGTAAAGTCCGACCACGGCCCCTCGGTCTCCCGGAGTCCCGGCCTCAACTCGCCCTCGATGACCATCTCCGCCCGCGCTGGCACCAAAAGGTCGCTGGTTTCGCAGCGCACCATCTCCAAACTCTCGCCCAGCAAGCCGCCGATAACGTCAAGCTCCGTAGGCGGGTGGGCGATCCGGGATTGCGCCCCCAGAGAAACCGCCGGGTGGCTACCGATGGCGAAAGCAATGGGCAGACTCTGCCCCAGGGCCTCGGCCTTCTTGTAGATATACCACAGGTGTCGGCCGGGCGTAATGTGGGTTACCATGAGACGCTTATCCTTGATCATCAGCCGATAGTGGGCGGCGTGCAGGTAGCCGGTCTCCGGGTCGCGGGTAATGCCGATCCCCCGGGTGGCGTAAGGGGCTTCGTTGAGGTGATGGATAAGGAAGGGAAAGGAAAAAAGGTCCACCTCCTCGCCCCGGAGAATGACCTCCTTTACCGGGGCCGAAGAGGGGGCCACCTCCACCGGAGGGAAGTTGCGCTTTCCGGCTAGCACCTCTTCCTCTACCTGATTGTACCACCAGAAGACGCGGTCGGGTTCTACGCCCAGGGCCAGGCCTAAATGCTTGTTGGTGGCCTCCACGTTGCACACTACGGGAATGTTATAGTCTTTTACCTTCTCGAAGATCAGCAGCGGGTGTTTCCCCTCCAGATCGAACTTCTTAACTATGGCCGTGATCTCGTGCCGGTGACTGACCTCCTCCCGGATTACCACCGTTTCTTCCGGGTAGCGTTCCCGCCACTCCCGGATAAAAGAGCGCAGGTCTTTCATTTTTGCCGTCCTCCCCGTCTTCGTAGTTTTCCCCGGAGGTTCACTTCATGGTCGAGGGTAGGAAGAGTGCCAACTCAGGCAAAAACATCAGCATCACCATGGCGGCCAAAAGCACAATAACGAACGGCAAGGTCCCGCTCATGATATCCTTCATGCTCAGACCCGAAACCCCGCGCAATACGAACAGGTTCAATCCCACCGGAGGAGTGATCATCCCCACCTCCACGTTGATCGTCAGGAGTACTCCCAGCCAGATGGGATCAAAACCCTGGGCTAATAGCGTAGGAAAGATAAACGGCAAGGTTATGACCATCATGCCTATGGGCTCCAAAAGACAGCCCAAAATCAGCAGCAGTACGTTTACCGCGATCAGCGTCACCCAGCGGTTGGGGCTAAGATTGATTATGGCCTGTGCTATCTCCTGGGGAAGGCCGAGACTGCTGATCACGAACACCAGAGAGAGGCCGCCGAACATCATGAACATGATCATGCAACTGGTACGGGTGGTGCGAAGAAACACGGCGGAAAGCGTGTCCCAGTGTAGCCGCCGCTGCCCTATCCCGATGAGCAGAGCGCCTACCGCCCCTATGGCCCCCACCTCGGTAGGGGTGGCCCAGCCGAAGTAAAGGAAGCACAGAATGAGGATTACCAGGGTCGCCACCGGCAAGGTGGTAGCCAGGTCTCTGACCATTCCGACCTTCCCACCAGAATCCTCTTCTAAAGCGCTACGGCCGGCAGCGCTCCCGCCGGCGGTGCCCAAGAGGGAGGGGTTGAACTTGGTCCAGATCATTGTAAAGACCACCAATAACAGGGCCAGTACCACTCCGGGTAGCAACCCGGCCATAAAGAGCTTGGCTATGGAGGTCTCGGTAATAATCCCGTATACCGCCAGGGCGATGGAAGGGGGAATGAGTATTCCCAACGTGCCCCCCGCGGCTTGAACCCCGGCGGCAAAGGAAGGTTTGTAACCCTTCTTCAGCATGGCCGGAATGCTGGCCGTGCCTATGGTTGCGGCGGTGGCGGGACTGGAGCCGCACAGAGCGGAAAAAATGGCGCTGGCCACTATGGAACTCACGGCCAAATTGGCCCGCACCCGCCGCAGCCGCCGGTTCACGGTGTCGAAAAGATCGGTAGCTATGTTGGCGCCGCCCAGAATCTCGGCCATGAGAATAAACAGGGGGATCATTAGAATGGTGCTGCTCGTCCCCTGGGTAAAGGCAATATTGACCAATTGGGACAACTGCGCCGGTTGCATGAAGAGCAAGATTCCCAAGACACTGAGGAATCCCAACCCGAAGGCGATAGGCATCCCGGAAAAGAGGACGGCGACGAGCAGTACCAGCAAGATCACGGTAGTAGTAAGCATGCCCAGCCTTCACTCCTCTCGGCGCTCTCGATCGGAACCCGCAACCGCCCTCATTTTCAGGCCGCAGGTAACCAGAAGGATCACCCACCCGAAGGTCATAACCGTATAGAGGATGATCGCCGGAATGGGGAAATCGGTGACCACATTAAAATGGAACTTCGCCGCCAGGGCAGCGGCCTTCAGGGTGTAATACAGGGCTACGGCCACGTATACCGCCGACAAGGCGTAACCCAACAACAGGGCGCCCTTCCTGGTACTTCCCCGAAGCCGGTCTACGAGCAGCTCGATGTTTATGTGGCCGTCGGCCTGCAGGCAGTAGCCGGTACCGATAAAGGCGACCGTGAGCAAGAGGTACTGGGAAATGGGCAGGGACCACGGGGTGGGACGGTGGAAGGCCGCCCGAGCCACCACCTCCAGGAAGCCCAGACAGCCCATCACCAGTATCAACCAACCGGCAGCCACGCCCAGCCAAGCGTTAAGTCGACGCAAGGTATTCCCCCCTTCAATAAAGAGCCGCCCGGGACGGAAAACCGGCCCGGGACGGCTAGGGATGACCGGCCGAAAGCCTTACTTAACCGAGCGCAGAGCGTTAATCAGTTCCTGACCCAGCTCACCGGAGTACTGGGCAACTTCCTCGTGAAGCGGCTTCAGCGCCGCCTCAAAGGCGGCCTTTTCTTCCGGAGTGGGGTAGTAAATCTTGCCTCCGGCTTGGGTCACCAGGCTCTTAAACTTCTCCAGCGCCTGGTCGTTCAGCTTCTTGTTCATTTCCATGGCCTCTTTACCCACGTCAGTAAGTATTTGCTGCTGTTCCGGCGTGAGCTTATCCCAGAGATCCTTACGCATGCCCACAAAGCACCACATGTTCTGGTAGCCCATCCAGGTAACATACGGCGCCTGCTCGTACAGTTTGTAGGCCATGACGAAGGGCCAGCCGGTGTAACCGGCATCGACCGTACCCCGTTCGAAGGCTACGCTAACGTCCGCGGGCGGCAGGAACGTCGGGGTGCCGCCCCAGGCCTTAATAGTCTTGGCAATCCAGTACCCGTGGTCCCGTACCCGCAACCCCTTAATGTCCGCGGGCCTGTGGATCTCCTTGTTCTGACGCAGGTAGAATACCGTGTCGCCGGGGAAGGTGGCGAAAAGGTAGTGCAGCCCGTACTTGTTCATTATCTTTTCCATAACCGGGGCAATGGCCTGGTTGATTTCGATGAACTTGGAAGCCTCGAAGAGACCCGCAACATCCAGCGGCGCGAACTCCTTAGCCTCGCTTGACAGGTAGGTAGACGGCAGATGGGCTATCTCCACCGTACCCTGGATCAACGCCTTAAAGTGTTCCTGAGTCTTAATAAGTGATTCCGCCGGGTAGACCGTGATTTTTACCGCCCCGTTGGTTCTCTTGCCAACCTCCTCCGCCCAGAACTTCAGGGTTTGGCCGTCGGGGTGAGTTTCGGGAAAAGCGTGGGCCAGGCGCATCTCCACTACCGGCGACTGCTGGGCCGGTGCTTGCTGAGCCGGCGGTTGGTTCTCCGTTGCGGCGGGCTGCTTACCGCATCCTCCTGCCAGTACCAGGAGCCCTAGCAACAACAGCACTGCCGTTAGCTTTACACCGCGAGCTTTTCCTATTATTCCCAATTTAGACACGTCTCCCCCTCCTTTGACCTCCGGATGTTCACCGTCTCAACTCCGAATGCGTCCGGTTTCCAGAGCTTAGATTTCTTGTTATCACCTCCCCTGCCTCTTATTTATAACTCCGATCTCACCCGCCAGGCAACCCTAAATCGGGGGCGGAGAAAGGCGATTCGGACCCTCCGGCCGCGTCATGTCAAGTCCCGCAGCCACCCGAAAGCCAACCCGGAGGATTTTCCTGACGGTTCCGTGGAAGCAGGCTGCCTCCGTCGTGCCTAAACCGAGATACTGAAGAGCAAGTCTATTGCAAGACGTTCTTGGCCACCACAAGGCATGAGACTAGACTGCTTGACAATCATGAAAGACGTACTATAGTATTTCGCCGAGGAGGTTGCCTCTATGACCTCGCAAAGGATCAGCAAGAGTACCGTAAGTCAGCGTTATCAAACGGTGATTCCCGCGGCGATCCGGGAGCAATACCATATCCGCCAAGGAAGCCGCCTGGCCTGGATTCCCAAGGGAGACAAGATCGAGGCAGTTCCCCTCCCGGAGGCTCACCAGGAGTTTAGGGGAAGGGGCCGGGGGAAACGTCTCCTGCAGGCCTTGTTGTCTTACCGGGCCGGGGAGCGGGAGCAATAAAGGCCCGGAAATGCCGTCGCCGAACCAATGGCCGGGGGGCCGGTGCACTACCGACCCCCCCCCGGCAAAAAGAAGCCCCTTACTTCTTCTCCCACCTTCCCACTTCTTCGGCAAAGAGAATATGGGCTCCTTCCTTCACCATTTCCCCCCACTCGCGGATGATCTCCTGGAAGACCCCGGAGGCCGTATCCTTCTCCCACCCGGCCGGGTCGGCAATCTCTACCACCGCCACGTAGCGGTAGGGTATGTCACCGCTCTTTGCGGATACCACCTTGTTGAGGGTTACGCTGCGGCAGGAAGAGAAGGCGGCAAAGGTAGGCCCCTTCTTGTTGCGGTAGAAGGCCTCGTACTGCTCCTCGCTAACCTCATCTTTGAGGTTGTACAAGATTATCTCCTTCATAAGGTAACCTCCTCTAAGAACTTTTCCCTAGGCTCTGCCTACGGGCCGCGGATACCCGGGCCGGGCGGCGCGGTCTCTTTGCCGACGCCGCCCTACTCGGCCCGCACCAGTCCCCGGCCTACCGAAGGGCCCCAACAGGGGCCACTATCCCCTAGATACCCCCGGCGATACCGACCGTTTAGCCTGCCCGTCCCGGCAGCGGCAGCTTGCCCGGCCCGAAGGAGGAGAAGTCCAGGTCGTAGTACTGCCGGCAGCCGGAGAAGAAGCCCAATTGCACCCCGCCCAGCACCAACTTGGCGCCGGCGATATCCCGGTAGTACTTCTCGTAGCGGCCCTCCCGCACGTACCCGTAGGCGCCCATGAACTCCATGCCCCGGGAGATGAGATCGTTGGCCGTCCGGGCCAGGTAGGACAGGCAGGAGCGGGATTTGGCCACCATGCTGTCGGTTATCCAGGACCCGTAAGTCTCCGGGTGGTCGAACTGGTAGCACAGCTCCAGGAAGGTGGCCCGGCCTATGGAGATGGCGGCGATCATCTCCCCCAGGAACATGGCGGTGGAAAGGTGCTCCCGCACCGGCCGGCCCCCTACCACCCGCTCGCCGGTGTACTTGAGCAATACGTCGAAGGCGCCCTGCAGCATGCCCACCACGTTGGCGATGTTCATGGCAAAGGCGGAAACCACGTTGGTGAGAAAGATCTCCCAGGCCTCCGGCCCCTGAATTCCCCACTCCTTGGGAACCCGCGCGTTATCGAAAAAGGTGGAGGTGTTGCGGTCGGCGTTAATGCCGCACTTGTACTCGAAGCGGCCGTGCGACACCCCCGGCCAGGGCTCGGGCACGTACACCAGGGTGAAGGCCTCTATACCCAGGCGCGGGTCCATGTTGCACACCACGCAGTGCAGGTCGGCAATCCCGCTGTTGCTGGCCCAGTGCTTGGTGCCGTTGATTACCCACTCGTCGCCCTCCAGCACCGCCCGGGTCTTCAAGAGCCGGCCTTCGTTAAGGTGGTTTTCGATGTCGCAGGCCGAGTCCGGCTCGCTCATGTTGAAGCAGGCGATGCGCAGCTCCTTTTCCATGAACTTGGGCGCGAACTCGTCCAGCACCGCCTTGCCCCAGGCTTTAAGCTTGGGCGAAGGGGAGAGGTAGGCCATGGTGGCCGGCGCCAGCCCCCAGTCTACGCAAGCCGAGGCCAGACTGATTCCGTAGTCGCCCCGGGAGAGTTGCTCCTGCTTCAGCGCCCCGGTGACGATGGAAAGGGCTTCGTTTCCGCCGTAGTCCCGGGGGATCATGGTGTATTGAAAGCCCAGATCGACCTGCAGCTTCTTCAGGATGGGCTCCACTACCTGACGGTGGGACTCTTCGTCGTCGGTGATCCGGTCCTGCACGGGCAGGATCTCCCGATCTACGAAATCGGCCACGGTCTTCTGAATCATCCGCTGCTCCTCGCTCACGAAGCACTCCGGATACTGAAGCTTATACCACTGGCTGCTTTGGTCCATTATCTTTTTCGCCTCCTAGCCCAAGGTGTCCGCGGTTTCCCAGGCCACCAGCCGTTCGAATTCCTTCCTGGGCCGGGGTTTGGGGTCCTCGTCCGGGTAGCCCAGTAACAGATAATCGTGCACGAAGAGACGGTCCGGCAGGTTCATGACCCGGTGCGCCCCCTGGGGCGAGATGGCCCCCACCCAACAGCTCCCCAGCCCCTGGTTGACCGCCTCCAGGGTCATGTAGGCCACGGCGATCATAATCTGTTCTCCGGCCTTGATCCTCATAGCCTCCTCTCCCCGCAGATAGGGGGCGAAGACCTCGCTGCCTAAGACCACCTCGTCCAGAACCTCGTCGGGCCAGTCCATTACTCCCGCCTCGATAAGCTGCTTGAGGGATTCCCGGTGCATCTTGCGGGAGAACACCTCGGCCGTGCCGCAGCAGACGATGACCACCGGCGCGGTGCGCACGTGCGGCTGCCCGCCGGCCGCCTCCGCCAGGGCCTCAATCCGGCCGCGATCCTGCACCACGATGAAGCGCCAGGGTTGGACGTTTCCCCAAGAGGGGGCCCTAAGTCCCGCTTGCAGCACCCGGACGATCTTCTCCCTCTCTACCGGTTGCGGCTTCCACCGCCGGATGCTGACCCGCCGGTTAATCGCTTGGGTCACTTCCATATCGCACCCCACCTCCCTTTGCCGGCGCTGCTAACGCATGCCCAGTTTCACAAGGGCGGTACCGGGTGCTCCCCGTTCGTACTGTCACCTCGCCGACCGAACTTTGGGCTCGGGCTTCGCGCTCCGGCGGGCTGCCGGCGGAGGCGCCGTCCGTGGCGCCCCGCCGCTTCGACCGTCCGTGGCCTTCGGCCCGCCTTCACGTTCGCCCTCGCCAAGTTCGGTACCCGGCGAGTTGCCAATGTACTCAGACGAGCACCCGGTACCGCCGGCCGCTCAAAAGTGGGGATACGTCAGCCGGCGCTGCGAATGCGCACGGTAATCAAGTCCCCTCTACCCGGCCGCTGCCTGCGTCTGCCCTCTTCCTAAGGCCCGGTCCACCTCCTTTCGGGTTAGGACGTACCGTAACAAAAACTCTTCATCCGAAACTTCCGGACCGCAGCCCGTTTCCTCCCGCAGCTCCTCCAGGGAGGGCTGGGGCTGCTCCCGGCCCAGGATGTCCTTGGCCAAGGGCTGGCTAACTATCCGGTCCAGCACCGCCGGGTCGATGGGCGCCGGCGGAGGACCGAACCAGCCGGCGGCGTACTGTATAACCTCGGTGGGAATAACCTTGTAGCGCTCGCGGTAAAGCACGTTCATGGTGGCCTGAGTGCCCACGAACTGGGAGAGAGGAGTCACCATTATGGGATATCCCAGTTCCTCCCGCACCCTGATTACCTCTTCCACCACTTCGTCCAGCCGGTTTTCCAAGCCGATCTCCCGAAGCTGACGCTTTAGGGTAGTAATCATGCCTCCGGGGATCTGGTGCACGTAGTAGTAGGTGTCGTGAGGCACGGGCTGACCCGCCGGCAATCCCTTCTCCTGGGCCAACTCGGACAGCTGGCGGGAAACCTCCTCCACCGCCCCCCGGTCTACCGCCGCCCAATACTTTTCCTCCCCGCGCAACCAGGGAGGTACGGCCCGCCGCAGGCGCGGGTCGGCCCCGGCCAGCCGGCCCAAATGAGGCAGGTTATCCAGCACGCCGAAAACCGAGGGAAGGGAGGAACCGTCGGCCAAAGGCGGAATGGCGGTATGCACGGTATCTACTCCCAGCCGTATGGCCTCGAAGTAGCAAATGGGCGCCAAACCGGTGTTGCAATGGGAATGAATCTCTAGCCCCTTGCTGCCTATGGAGCGCTTGATGGCCGGGACCAGGCTGCGCACCCGCTCCGGAGTGAGGAGGCCACCGGGGTCTTTGAGGTAAAAGGTGTCGATATCCGGGGAAGAGGCCAACCTTTCCGCCACCCGGGAGTAGTAAGCGTCGGTGTGGACCGGGCTGATGCTGAAGCACAGGGCGGCCACGAACTCCTCTATCCCGGCCGCTTTGGCCATAGCCGCCACCTTAAGAAAGAGTTGCGCTTCGTGGGCGGCGTCCACCATCCACACCCGGCGGATGCCGTTGGCCGCCACCCGCTTCAGCACCAGTTCCACGACGCAATCGGGAACCCGCTTGAAACCGATGAACCGACGCCCCGTGGTGCCAAAGCTTAAGGGGGTGCGGGGCATGAGACGACGGACCGCCCTGATCTTATCCCAGGGATTCTCTTTGTGGTAGCGCACCGAAACCCCCATGTGTATACCGGACATGAAATCGATAGCCTTGTAGCCGGCGCGGTCCAAAGCCGGAGCCACGGATAGGATCATGTCCGTGGTCATTCCCGTGGCCTCCCACAGGCTTTGCTGACCGTCCCGCACCGTGGTGTCTACGAGTCTAACCTCGCCCATGCCTTCCCTCCCCCTTCCGGTTACCCTTACCCTACGGCCACGGCCGCTCCGGCGCCTAGAAGCTCCACGGCGCTGTCCACCAAAGCCCGGGCAAACGCCGGATCCTCAAGATTGGCGTCCACTTCCCGCACCTCGATTTCCGGTCGGAGGTGGCGGAGCAACTCCTCCACGAATATGCGGTCTTCCGCCGGGTCGTAAAGCACCGTGCCCTCCCGGTCCAGCGAGGACCAGCCCCGGGTGGGGATGAGGAACCTTACCGGCCCCCGGGCCAGGTTCAGCCGCTCGGCGTAGAGCCGGGCGCACATTTCCAACTCCTCCCGGTTCAGCCGGGTCATGGAGCGCAGGGCGTCAATCTCCATTATCCGGGAGCGAGAGGCGAAGCGCTCTCGGTCCGGCCGGGTGGGCCCGCAACCGGTAAGGTTCAGACAACAGGGAGCCAGCACTACCGGGATCCCCCGTTCCAGCGGGGCCCGCAGCCGATCCATCCCTGCCGCCCGGTTACCTTTCAGCACTTCCTCTATAAGCCCGGCGGGCACGATGTCGATCAAGGCATCGAAAAAGCCTTGCCCTATCAACTGATCCATGGCCCGGTCGCTAATGCCCTGGGCGTGGAAGGAGCAAACCTCGTAGCCTCTTTCCTTTAAGAGCCTTTCCACCTCCCGGGCGCAGCGGGTGCAAAAGCCCATCTCGGTAATAGCTGCCGAAGGAAAGGGCAGCCGCAGGTCGGTTCGCTCCCGGCTTTCCTCCACCATACCGGAAACCATCCCGGCTACCTGATCCAGGAGGTAGAGGAGCATGGGGTTGCTTCCCGCGGCCTCGAAGAGCATCTGCATGACCACCAGGTCGGCGGCGCCAAACCATTCCTTAATATAGGTGGGCATGGCCGCCGGGACGGCGATGATCTTGGGTATGCCGAAGGGCAGGCTGTGCATTACCCGGGCGCCCAGGAGGGCCAGGGTGGTGCCGCCGTAGGCCACCACGGCGTCCAGACTCCCCTGTCGCACCAGTTCCTGAGCCTTTATAATGGCCCCTCGGGTCATGGCCTCGGTGACCCGGAAACGCTCGGCCGAAGCCCGCAAGGCGGCTATGTCCTCCCCCGCCGCCCGGGCTATCTCCTCCGCCGGCACCTCCGCGGGGTAGCAGGAGGCCTCTTTCATACTCACGTCCATCAGGATAACCCGGTGCCCCCGAGCGCGGATTCCCTCCCGCAGGTAATCAAGCTGCTCGCCCTTGGTGTCTAAGGTGCCGATAAGCACCACGGCCTTCATTTCTCTCCCCCCTGACGTGACCGCTTTTCGTCCCCAACCTTTCTACCGCGCTCTCAGCCCCTGATCGGACCGGCGGCCAACATGCGGTCCACCTCTTTGGCGGTGAGGCTATAACGCAGCAGAAACTCCTCCTCCGATACTTCCGGCCCCAACCCCAGCTCCGCCCGCAACTCCTGCACCGTGGGCTGGGGGAAGGAGCGTCCCAGGATCTCCTTGGCCAGGGGTTGGGTAGCAATGCGGTCCATAACGTTAGGATCTATGGGCGCGGGCGAGGGACCGAACCACCCCGCGGCGTACTGCACCAAGTCGGTGGGTATTACCTTGTAGCGCTCGCCGTAGATCACGTTCATGGTGGCCTGAGTACCTACGAACTGAGAGTAGGGCGTGGCCATCACCGGGTACCCCAACTCCTCCCGGACGCGTACCACCTCCTCCAGCACTGCGGGCAGGCGGTCCAGCATTTTCATCTCCGAAAGCTGTCGCCTTAAGGTGCTCATCATTCCCCCGGGAACCTGGTGCACGTAGTAGTAGGCGTCGTGCTCCGCCGGCTGGCCTGCCGGTCGGTTGTCCCGCCGGGCCACGGCCCAGAAGTGCTCGGACATGACCTTTAGCCCCTCGCGGTCCAGTTCCCCCCAAAATCTCTCCCGTCCCGCCAGCCAGGGAGGCAGGGCCCTTACAATGTCCCCGCCCAGAATCGCCCCCTGGCCCAAGTAGGGCAGGTTATCCAGCAGGTTCTCCGCCGAGGGGAGAGAAGTACCGTAGGCGAGAGGAGGAACCGTGGTGTGTACCACTTCCGCCCCGCAGCGAATACCTTCCAGGTAGCACACGGTAGCCATGCCGGTATTGCAGTGGAAGTGCAGCTCCAAGGGTTTGGCTCCCAGCGCTTCCTTTAAGGCCGGAACCAGGGTGCGGACCCGCTCCGGAATGAGGAGCCCTCCCTGATCCTCCAGGCACAGGGCGTCCACATCCGGGCTTTGGGCGAGCTCTAACGCCCGGTCGGCGTAATAACGGTCGGTATGCACGGGGCTAATGGTGTAGCAGAAAACCGGTACTATCTCCTCAACGCCCGCCGCCCGGGCCAGGCGGGCCACCTTGAGGATATGCGGCACTTCGTGGGCGGCGTCCAGAATCCACACCCGTCTGATGCCGTTGGCCACCACCCGCTTCAGCACCAACTCGATGATCGAATAGGGCACCCGCTTAAACCCAATGAAACGCCGGCCGGTGGTGCCAAAGCTCAGGGGCGTACGCCTCACCCGGTCGGCTACCAGACGCATCCTTTCCCAGGGGTTTTCTTTGTGGTAGCGAACCGCCACCCCCATGTGGATGCTGGCGGTGAGGTCTATGGCCTTAAAGCCCACCGTATCCATGATGGGGGCTACCTCCAGGATCGCGGCCGTGTTTAGCCCGGTAGCGCCCCAAAGGCTCTGGTCGCCGTCCCGAACGGTGGTATCCACAAACTTTACCTCTGCCAACTTCGGGCCTCCTCAAGCCAGTTTTGCGCGGGGCCCGGCCGGGCGGCACGGCTGCGGCCGGCGCGGACGCCGCCGCCCCATATAGGGCCGGATTAGCGATCCAGGATGTATACCACGCCCCGGTCCCCGTCCACCCGGATCCTTTGCCCGGTCTTGATCTTGCTGGTGGCCTCCACGCATCCGGCCACGCAGGGCAAACCGTATTCCCGGGCCATTATTATCGGGTGGGATAAGGCTCCGCCCCCATCCGTGACCAAACCCCGTATGAGGTTGAAGGCCACCATCCAGGCGGTAGAGGTTCCCGGCGCCACCAGAATTTCGCCCGGCTTTAGATCCACCAGCCGGTCGGCGGTCATGATTACCCGGGCTACCCCCTCCACGCAGCCCGGCGCCGCGGCCGCGCCGTACAGGTCGGCCTTCAACTCCTCCCGGACGATGGGGTGCTGGGCCGATACCAGCAGGGTGGGGTCGGAGCGTATGACTACTTCAGCCTGCGAGATATCACCCACGAAGGGGGCGGGCTCCACTTCCAGATTGGCCAGGTACTCCTTTTTCCGGCGCTCGGCGTAGGGACGCAAGTTTATCCGGCCCATAGGTATGGCCGCCTTGCGGATCTCGTTGGGGTGCAGGAAATGGATGTCCTCGGGATCGTCGATGCAACCGGCCTCGGCGAAACGCCGGCCGAACTCGGTAACTATCCACCGGCCTAGGGCACCGATGTACAGGTCGCAGTAGTAGCAGTGGTCTTCGCTCCAGAACCCGGCCATGCGCGCCGCCCGCATCAGTACCCGGAAGGCTTCCCGCTGGGGTCCGGGTACTTCGCCCAACACCTCCGCCTCGGTGGTTTCCCTTTCCTTAACGATGCGCTCCCGCTCTGCATCCAGGGCAAAGGTTTCTTGCGGGAGCAGGAGTTTTATCTCTGCCAGGGCCAGGCTTTGGTCTTCGATCCAGGCCGGGGTGTCGTAGGCGTGCATCCGCTGGCAGCGCCAGCCGTCCCGCACCAGGAACTGCCGGTACTCCTCTAACCAGCGTTGGGCTACCTCGGAGCTTTCCAGCTCCTTAAGGGTCTCCTTAGGATCGTCGGCAAAAGCGGCCTCCAGTCCCATCTCCACCGCCCGGCGGGCCAAGCGCCACAACTCCCTGGCCACCCGGGCCGCCTGGTGCTCCAGTTCTCCGCCGGCGGTGCAACGGGCAAACCGGGGGTCGATGGTAGGCTCTACCCTCAGCAGTTCCCGCCACTGCTGTTGGAACAATCCGTTCAGGTAGTAGGCGGCCATGAGCATAAGGAAGTGGATTTCCGCTTCCTTGCGGTTGATGATGTAGGCAAAGTCCAGAAAGAAGTCCAAGAGTTCGTGGTTGGAAAGCCGGCGGATGTCCGACCACTCCACCAATCCCCGCTTCCTCTTGGCCTCCTCGTAGGTGCGCATCAGTTCGGTCTTGTAGCCCGTCCAGACCCGGTTGAAATCCTCGATGAAAGGCCGGATCTTTTCCCGGAATACCGGCTCTCGCGCCCGCCGCTCCTCCTCCGTGGTCCTAATGGCGGTAATGTAGGGGTAACCGTTGATGAAGCGGGAATCCCAACCGTGAGTGGTGGGCAGGCACAAGGTTTCCGCCCCGTAGCGCACGCCGTGGTAGTACCAGTACCACCCCAGCCCCATGTAAAGGGGCTTCATGGGCGGTTTCCCGTGGGTGAAATCGCAGAGTAACACCCCGTAGGCTTTGGGATCGTTCTCGGGATCGTACTCGTAAAAACTCAGGTCATAGGCCGGTGCGAGCATGCCTTCCTCACTCCTCTCCTTCAGGCGTAAAACCACTTGACCAGCATTTCCGCCACCTGGTCTACCGCCGGCTTGCGCTCGGCGATCACCGCCGGCCGGGTTTGCAGCAGCACCACGTTTTCCGGAAAAGGACTCTCGGCGTCCACCGCCCACTCCACATCCTGCGGGACCTGGAAGTGCTCCTCTACCTTCTTGCCCAGCCGAGCGATTTCTTGTGCTTCCGCCTCGTTCAGGCAGAAGCTCGTCTGCCGCTCGGCGTTGACCTCCTGGTGGGCTACCCCCCGGTCCAGGGTAGTTACCCAGTGAAGTTTCCGGCCCAGTTTGCGGCCTACAACCCGCAGGCTCTTCTTGTCCAGGTAGAATACGTCCGGCGTGACCTCTCCGCTCACCACGCTTTCACCCAGTCCCCAGTTGGCCTCGATCACCATGGTTTCGGGGTCACCGCTATTAGGGTCGGCCGTGAACAGCACCCCCGCGGCCCGGGCATTGACCATCTTCAACACCGTCACCCCAATGGGGTCCCGTTCCAGAGGCAGACCGTGCCGGAGCCGGAAGGCCAGGGAGCGGGCATTGAAGGTACTGGCCCATACCCGGCGGATCTTCTCCAGTACCTCTTGAGGCCCTACCACGTTAAGGTAGGTTTCGTACTGACCCGGTCGACTCACCGGGCCGGCCGAACGGGTGGACACGGCCAGGCTCTGCCGGCCGCAGCGGCGGCAGAGTTCCCCGTAGGCCCCGGCTATGGTTTCCTCCAGTTCGGCCGGGAAAGGCTCGGATTCCACTATCTCCCGCAGCCGGGCGCTGAGCCGATCCAACTTATCGATGTCCTCCAGATCCACTCCCTCCTGCTCTATGACCTCCCGGATGCGGCCGCCGGCGCGGGTGCCCTCCAGGAAGTCCTCGTAGGCTCGGACCGACACCGCAAAGCCGGGTGGCACCCTAAGGCCCAGACGCAGGGCTTCTCCCAAATTGGCCGACTTCTTGCCCACCAGCGGGGTATCTTCCTTACCCAAATCCTCCAGCCAGTAAACATATTGGGTGGCGCTTGGTTGGGCCATAAAGCCTCACTCCTTTCTCCCTCTAAGCCACCCGCCCGGAAGGACTTATTCCTCGGCTTTCGGTTCCGCCGCTCCCTCCGGCCCCTCTATCAAGGCCGTAGCATCGGTGACCCAGCCGAAAAAGGTCTTGACGTTGTAAAGCGTGGCCTCCTGTACCCCTTCCGGCCCCACGGCCGCCACCGCATCACCTACCAGAAGGGGGCGGTAGCCCAGATGATAGGCCCGTCTGAGGGTAGACTCTACGCAGACATTGCTTGCTATTCCGACAAATATGAGCCACTTAACCGCCGCCGCCCTCAACACCGAATCCAGATTGGTCCCCTCAAAGCCGTCGTAGTAGGACTTCCGGATTACCAGATCGCCCGCCTGAGGGGCTAACTCCTCCAGGATTTCCGCTCCCCAGGAGCCCTCCAGAGGCAGGAAAGGTCTCATTTCCGGGTGCTCCCGCAGTAACCGCAACGTCCCGGACTTTTGCCCCACCACCGAGTCCGGGCCCGAGAGGATGTCCACCTCGGGTCCGGGCGCCATCCGGAGATATACCACCAAACGAACCCGCGAGCGTAAGCATGCGATTACCCGCCGACAATTGACCACCACCGGCCGCAGATCCACTTCCCGGGCCCTCCCCAGACGGAGAAAGTAGCCTTCGGGGTGCAGGAAGGCATTCTGCAGGTCTACGGCCACAAGTGCCGTCCGTGACCACTCCAGGGTGACCGGCTCCGGCTCAGCGGCTATCCGGGTCCAGACCGAACGGGGCAACGCCGCTACCTCCTCACATCTGCGCCACCAGGCCGGTATGGTAACGGCCGTGGCGGAACTCCGGCTGCTTCAACAGCCGGCGGTGAAACTCCAGGCTGGTGGCGATACCGTCAATCACCGTTTCCGCCAGGGCCTGCTCCAGCCTCTCCAGGGCCTCCGTTCGGTCCCGGCCCCAGGCGATCAGCTTAGCGATCAAAGGATCGTAATAAGGGGGTACCTTAACCCCTTCTTCTAGGGCGTGGTCCACCCTTATGCCCTCACCGGCGGGCAGGCGCAGCCGGCTCACCGTGCCCGGAGAAGGCATAAAAGTGTTGGGGTCTTCGGCGTAGATCCTGGCCTCTACCGCATGCCCCTTTTGCGGCACTTCCTCTTGGGCAAAGGGAAGGCTGCCGGTACCGGCCACCAGAAGCTGCGCCTGCACCAGATCCCTGCCAGTCACCATCTCCGTGACCGGGTGCTCCACCTGAATGCGCTTGTTGACTTCCAGGAAGTAGAACTGGCCCTGCGCATCCCGCAAAAATTCCACCGTACCGGCGTTTACGTACCCCAGGTGGGCGGCCAGGCGGACGGCCATGGCCGTCACTCGTCGGCGGTCTTCTTCCGGGAGATCCGGAGCCGGGGATTCCTCTACCAGCTTCTGAAACCGCCGCTGCACCGAGCACTCCCGCTCCCAAAGGTGGACCACCTTACGGCCGGGGGCGGCCAGGATCTGCACCTCGATGTGCCTGGGATTTTCCAGTAACTTCTCGATGTATACCCCCGAACCGCCGAAGTAGGCCTCGCTTTCCCGGCAGGCGGCCTCAAACACCGCCTCCAGTTGCGACCGGTCGTCCACCCGGTAGATGCCCTTGCCCCCACCTCCTCGATCGATCTTGAGCGCCACCGGCGGTCCCAACCGCTCGAACCATTCCTCTACCTCCCGCAGGTCGTGCAGGCTCTCCAGCGATCCCGGAACCACCGGCACTCCGGCTTCCCTCGCCAGTTGCCGCGAACGGCACTTGGATTCCAGGACTTCCATCACGTCAGCCGGCGGCCCTATCCAGACCGCGCCCGCCTCCTCTACCGCCCGAGCAAACCGGGCATTTTCGGCCAGGAAGCCGTAGCCCGGGTGAACGGCATCCGCTCCCGACGCCTTCAGCACCTCTACGATCTTGGGTATGTTTAGGTAACTATCCAGCGGCCGGGACCGCCCCAGAGGATAGGCCTCGTCGGCCTCCCGAACGTGCAGGGCCTCCCGATCCGCCTCCGAGTATACCGCTACCGCCTCCAGGCCCAGTTCGTGACAGGCCCGTATCACCCGGCGGGCTATCTCACCTCGGTTGGCTACCAGAACTTTGGCGATCATCCTCGTCTTCTCCCTCCCCGGGGACGCCCCCGTGCCGCGGACCCGGCCTGGGCACTTACCTGCCGCTCCACCAACGGGGCTAACACAGGTCCATAATTACGTCCCCTAGTTCTACCTCGTCGCCCTCCTCAACCCGGATGGAGCGAACCACGCCTCCGTTTTCGGCCACCACCGGTATCTCCGTCTTCATGCACTGGACCAGGGCCACAATCTGGCCCGGCTCCACCGGCTGGCCCTCCCTTACGCTGATCTTGGCGATAAGACCGGCGACCGGAGCGGTTGCTTGCCACATGTCCGCCATCCCTCCTTTTACCCTGACGAATGCCCCCCGGCAAGGTGCCAATGTACCTAGGGAAGACCCGGAACCGCCTGCCCACTCTAAACTGGGAATAACTACCACTACTCTTCCGTCTGAAGGCAAGCGTTCCAGGCCACCTGATAGCCCTCCACCCCGGGAGCAATCTCCGCCCTTTCCAGCACCCCCGCCGAGGCGGGCATAGGATGCGCCGCCACCTCCTCCACGTTTAGCACCGGGGTGAAGCCCACCTCCTCCCCTAGCACTTCGGCCCAATGTTCCGCCGCGGCGGAGGAAAACACTTCGCTTAAGGTACGAATGATCTCCGGCTGCTTTTCCGGCAAGAACTGCCAATCAATCCATTCTTCCCTGCCCAGACGTAGGCACACCTGGCGCCAGGCATGAACTTCCAGGGCGCATAGAGCCGCCCAGCGACCGCCCGCCACCGGATAGAGGTTATAACAGGCAAAGGCGCCGCCCAGGTAGCCCGGTACTCCCCCGGCCGCGGGGGCGGAGGCCGGCGGCACCAGGCGGTGCAATTCCCCTACCAGCCAGGGCAGGGTGGTACCCAAGAGGCTTAACTCCAGGTGGCAGCCCTTACCGGTCTCCTCTCTCCGGCGGAGGGCCAACAGCACCCCGATGACCCCCCAGAGGGCGATGCTAAGGTCGGATATCTGCACCCCGGGAATGACCGGACGACCGTTACCGTCACGGTTCAGGTCTAAGACGCCGGCCAGGGCCAGGCAGTTAAGATCGTGGCCCGGCCGGGTGGCCCAGGTTCCCCGCCCCCCGTAGGCGCTCATGGAGACGTAGATGAGCGCCGGATTATATTCCTTGACCGTCTGGTAGTCGATCCCCAGCCGGGAGGTAACCTGCGGCCGAAAGGACTCAACCAGGACGTCCGCCCGGCGCACCAACTCCCAAAACCGCTCCCGGTCCGGCTGGGACTTCAAATCCAGGTTCACGATCTCTTTTCCCCGGTTGATGTTGGTGTAGGTTAGGTTGGCACCGCCGAAGAGGGGAGGGACGGTCTTGGCCCAGTCACCCCGCCGGGGATCTTCTACCTTTACCACCTCGGCCCCGTAGGCGGCCAAAATGCCCGTACAGAGGGGACCGGGTAGCAACCGGGACAGATCCACCACTTTTGTGCCGCGTAAGGTTTGCCGCAGGTACACCTCGGGCACCTCCGTAATGGAGCCGGGTTACAAATCCGGCCCCTCACGTTCGACCAGCATAATCCTATCAAAGATGGGTTAGCCCGGTAAATGTTACCGAACAATAAGGTTTAGGAAGCTCATTTGGACCCTTTATACATATCAGAAGAATTCCGGATGGTAGAAGTGGATGACCCTTAAAGCCACCTCCAGATTCAGCCGGCGGTCGGCTTGGTCAATCTCTGCGCCCAGGAGATCACGTATTCTTTCCAGTCGGTAACGAATAGTATTGGGGTGACAAAACAGGGCCTCGGCCGCGCCCTTTATGCTTCCGTTAGCGGCATAATAGCTGGCCAAGGTCTTGAGATAGCCGGTATCCCTCCTGCCATCCCGTTCTATCAGGGGGCCTAACAGGGCCACCGCCGCCTGGTAGAGACAGCGAGCGGTCTCCTCGTGGGCCAAAGCCTGGTAGAGGCCTAGTTCCTGGAAGGACGTAATCCCAGGCGGCAACTTCAGCCGCCGCGCGTACTCTACGGCGAAGCATGCCTGCGAGAAGGCGGCCGAAAAGGCGCTCAAGTCCTCCGCATAGCCCCCCACTCCCACCCAAAGGCGGTAATTCCGCGCCATGGTTTCTAACTGCCGCCGCGCCCTTTCCAGCCGACCGGGTATCAATACCACCAGCCGACCCTCGACCAGGGCGCAGAGGTTGTCGGAGAAGGCCTGCCGGATAAAAGCCCTTATTTCCGCCACTTCCGCCCGAGACAGTTTTCGCGACTGCCCGGCGTCCGCCGTGTTTTCCTCCGGGAGGGCCCGTGTCGGAAGGCAAACTACTACCAGGTGCGGGCGGGCCACATCGTAGCCCAGTCCGGCCGCCCGGGCCAGCACCTCCCCGGCCGAGGGACCACCGCCGACCAGGCCGGAAACCAACTCTTGCTCGGCAAACTGTATTACTCCCTGGGCCACTCGACTCTGCTCCTTGAGTAGCTCCAGAGCGTAGATAGGCAGCACCCGGAGCACTATTTCCTTAATCTCCTCGTATTCCTCCTTGCTATCCACCAGCACCCCCAGGTACCCACCGATATCTGCGGCCAGTTCGATCGGCAACAGAACCATTTCCCCGGCCGGCGGCACGGGCACCACGCAGGGCGGCTCCCGGCCAGCGGGAACACTCCTCGCACTTTCGGCCACCGCTCCCCGCAGCCCCTTTTCCGCCGCCGCCAGTTCCTCGGCCGCGAACCCCGCCCAGGCCCGTCGCACCAATCGGCAGTCGTAAAAGGCCACCTTCCGCTGCAGGCTCTTCGCCAGGGCCTCGGTAATGGCCTTGAGACCGGCCCCATCCAGTATTAGACGCGCGAGCTGCTCGTTGGTACCGGTGATGCGCTCCAGGCGCCGGGTCATCCTCCTTTCCGAGGCAAACAAGCGAGCGTTTCTTACCGCCATGGCCAGTTGACTGGCCACCAGGGACAGGAAGCGCAACTGGGAAGAAGTGAGCTGGACCGTAGGCCCCACCCAGGCCAACAGGCTACCCAGGTATTCCCCTCCCGTGGCAATTACCGCCCGTACCTGCGTGGCCGCCCCCAGAGTCCGGGCCTCGGTCTCTACCCAGTCCCCCGGTATCGGGTCGGCCCGCAGGTCCTTCACCTCCAGCTCGGCCGAACCGGCAGGCAAAAAGCGCCCGATCCAGGCACCGGCAACGCCTTCGGCGGCCACAATCCGGGGCCGGTCCGAGCCCTCCGGACAAACGGCTACGGCCACACCCAGCACCGGCATCACCTGGGGAATGGCCTGAGCGGCCTTCTTCACCAGGCCCTCCGGGTCTAATAGGTTAAAGTCCCGACTGAGCTCGTAAAGCACCCGGGACTGAGTCTCCTCCAGCTTGATGCGGCATACCAGACGGGCGTTGGCAATGGCTACGGCCAGCTGGGAAACTACGGATTTCAACAGGGTTACGTCCTCTTCGGTAAAGCCTCCCGGCTTATTGGTTACATGCATTACCCCGATACAGCGGTTGCCTACCACCACCGGTAGACTCACCACACTCCGGGCGGGAAACAGGTCTAGGAGATGCTTAACGAACCTGGGGTCCTGGGGAGCGTCGTTGGAGAAATACGGTTCTCTCGTCTTGAACACCCGCACCGCGTTACTTACGTCTTCGGTAGTTACCTTGTAACGACTTATTCGGTGTTCGTCGTAGGAGCCGAAGGCGGGCTTTTGCAAGGCCAGGTACCCGGTTTCCTCCTCATAGAGCAATAGGCCCGCACCTTCCGCCCCCACCATGTTGCGGGCGGCCTCCAGCACTCTTTCCAGCGCCGCCTCAAAACCGCCTCCTTCCAGAAGGCGCTCGTTGGCCTCCCGCAGGCAGGCCAGGGTATCGTTCAGGAGCTTTCGCTCTTTGTTCAGGCTGTCCACCGTACTCAATAAGTGCCCATAATGGCGGCCCAGACCGGTAAGTAACCGGTGCGCTCCCGCCGGCACCAAGTCCGCTGCCCCGCCCAACAGGGCGAACCCGAACACCCGCTGCTCGGGCAAAAAGAAGCCCGTGCCTACTGCCCGGGCCGCCGGCGGTTCTCCAACGGCGGCCAACAGGGCGTTTATCGCCCGAAGGTCGAGTTCCTGCTCTCTCTCGCCTCCGGACGGGAGGGGATACGGGAAGATGTCGGCACCCAGAAAGAGCCGTCGGCGGTCTACCTCCCCGCCCTCATTCTTCCGCATTAGCGTAACCGAACCGCCGGACGATCGAGAACCCAGAAACAGTAAGGCGCCGGAACAGAAGCTATTGGCCACCAAGTCGGCCAACAGCCCCTCGTATCCCCACCACAACGGATCTTCTTCCGCCCGGAAGGTGGGGCACGCTTCGGCCGCAGAGGACGGACCCCACCCGCCGTCGCGCGCTTCCTCCCGTTGCACCGTGCCCTCCATTGCGCGCTCCCCCTCGCCGTTGGGCTTGCTCCGGGGGCGGCCGGAACCGGCCGCCCCCGGGCGGCTCTTAACTCTTCACCCTTACCAGCGCCGTCTTGTACTGGGTGCGCGGCAGGGTGTTGGGCGCCACCAGGGTCGCCTCGATGCGCACGTTGAGCAGGTCGCGTACCTTATCTTCCACGGATCGCTTTAGCGCCGCCAAGTCCTGGGCCAAAGACTTTACCTCTACGTCCACGGGTATGGGGTTATCAAACCTCACCTGGCCGGGATAGTCCTTGACTATCTGGATATAGCCAGTGACCGCATCGGCGAAGTGGGTGAGAATGACGTCGCGGATGGCCGAGGGGAATACGTTCATGGCCTTATAGATCAGCATGTCGTCTATTCGACCTATGCAGCGTATCTTCGGAGACTGCCGGCCGCAGGCGCAACCCCTTCCTTCCACCCGAATGAGATCGGCGGAGCGATACCTCACCGCCGGGGTGGCCTCCCGTCGCAGGGCAGTGTAGACCGGTTCCCCTGTAACCCCCGGCTCCCAAGGCAGGTGCTCGCCCGTCTGAGGATCGATAAGCTCTACGGCTACATCCCTAAGGGCCACAAAATGCATTCCGGTTTCCTCTTCGCACTCCGCCCAGACTCCCGGAAACACGTCCGCCAGGCCCATAATCTCGCGCACCGAGGGATTGCCCCAGAGCTCTTTGAGCTTGCGCCGGATGGGCTCCTCCCCCAGTCCGGGCTCACCGCCGCCCAGAACCTTCTCTATGCCTATATCCCTGGCCTCTACTCCCAGGGCTTCGCGACAGTGCTCGCCCAGGTACACGTCGAACGAGGCGGTAGCCTGCAGGACGTTACAGTGAGTATAGCGCATAATCTCCAACACCCGGGCGGTAGAAACCCCCCCGATCCAGACCGTGGTGGCCCCCACGTGCCTTATGCCCTCGAAGTAGGGGTCGCCGCCGGCAAATAGGGGAACGGCGGTAGTATGGGCCACGATGTCTCCCCTTCGCACTCCGGCGGTGTGGAAGAACATGGCCAGGCCGTCGCGGAAGGCCTCGAGGTCATTGCGGGTTAAGCCGTAAAAAACCGGACGCCCCGAGGTTCCGGAAGAGGAAAGCACCTGCACCAGATCTTCCGTCTTGGCGGTCTGCAACAATCCCAGGGGCATCTCCCTGGTGGTGGAATTCTGGGCGTTGCGCACGTCTTCCTTGGTAAGAAAGGGCAGGTCGCGCAACTGCTCCAGAGAACGTAGTTTTTCCGGATCGAAGTCCTTCAGACGTTCCCGATAAAAGGGGCTGGCTTCCTTCACGTACTGCAGCTGACGCGGAAGCTGCGCCAGCCAATACCGTTGCACTTCCTCCCAGGACATAGTTTCTAACTCCGGGTTCCAATACTCGGCCAAGTCCAAACCCTCCCCCAACCTGGTGTGGTCGGAACGCCACCCTATCCAACTGCCTACGGCGCTACAGTCTAAGTATACTAGTTCCTTCATAATGATACAAAGGTTCTGGCGGCCAAATTTGTTCGCTTCGACTTGTTATTGGACTACAACTTCGGGCCAGACGACCGGCGGACTAATCGATCAGCACCAGGGCCAGGGCCAGCAGGCCCGGCACCTCCTCCGGAGGATGACTGCCCGCCGGATGGATCTCCCACCCGGCGGCCAGGGCCATGGCGTAGGCGTCGAATCCCGCCGCCTCCATGCTCGGCCGGGCCAAAAGCGGGAAGCGGCAGCCCTCAGCCGGATTGATCAGGGCGCGGCAGGGCTCGTTCCCGCAGAGATAGCGCCTGCAAGAGCCGGAACCGAAACCGGCCGCCAGATAGTAGCCGTCGTAGAAGGCCGCGGTCTCCACCGCGCTTACCGCCTCGTACACCGCCCGGCTGGCCCGCCCGTCCCACCGCAACAAGAGGCCCCAGGAATACCGGGCCACTACCTCCGGGCTCTCGGCTAAGTTAGGCGCCCAGGGCGGACAGTTGCCGCAGGCTCCGTAATGCCGACACCTGGGCGCCTGACACTTCAGGCGCACCCGGGGATCCAGGCGCAGGTCTTCGCGGCGGAGAACCCTACCGGCCGCAGCCCCGAACTCCCGGGCCAGGGCCAGGTACCGATCCAGGTCCGCCCGCACCGCCTCTTCCCGCCGCCTGGCGGCCTCGGCCAGAGAGCGGACCCGCAGGTAGCGGCTTCGCAGGGCCGAGTTCATCCTTCACCCGCCTCCAGCGCCGCGAGAATGGAGGCGCTGTCCATGACCCGGCCGAAAACCTCGGCCATGTTGCGCAGGGTGGCCCGGTGCAGTTCCTCATCCAGGGCGGCGTTTACGTCGCTCCCGAACACCACCTGGTAATCGCGGAAGAAGGCGTCCCGGGCGGTGGATTCGCAGCAGATGTTGGTGACCGTACCGCAGATGATTACGGTGTCGATCTGGTTGGGTCCTTTAAGATTGCGCAGAACGGTTTCCAGCTCCGTGTTGTAGAAGGCGCTGAACCTCCGCTTACGAATTACCATCTCTCCCGGCCGGGGGGCTATTTCTGGGTATACCTCCACCCCCGGAGTACCCTCCCGCAGCCCTACCTCCTTCAGGCGGGGAAACATGCGCACCTGGAGGGGACAAAGCCACAGTTCCGGATGATGAACGTGCACGGTGTATATCACCGGCACGCCCAATCGCCGGCATCCCTCGATTAGCGCCTTAACCCGGGGAATCTGCCGCCTGGCCTCGGGCACTTCCATGATCGCCCCCGGCGCCACAAAATCGTTTTGCAAATCGATTACCAGTAACGCGCTCCTCTCCCGCCGAAAGGTCCAGGGAACCCCGGCTTGACCGGCCTGTCCCACAATTCAACTCCTCCTTTCCGCCTGGTTAAGAAAGGGGGGGGGGCGCCCTCGCACCCGCGCCCCCTCCCGGTCCAGCGCCCGCAAGATACCTGGCGGTCTCAGTTAGAGGACTGCGGCCGCTTCTTGATTGCCCCCCACCACAGGGCAAAACCGCCGTACACCAGCATCAGGACCATGATCATAATCATCCACAAGCGGGTAACCACTACTTCTTCCATTGCTTAAGCCTCCCCACCTTGTTGACGTCCGCCCAAACGCACGAGAAAATCGATTATCAAGGTTGCCACCAACACCGTTACCATTACCTTCCAGAATAGTACCCATATTAACATTTCGCCTTCCCCCCTTGCCCGTATGTCCGGATGGTCCCGTCGCGGCGGGTTCGAGCCCACCGCCCTCAGGCGCCCACTACCGGCGCGGACCGACGGCGCGAAGCGGTGAAGTAGCCCGGTTCTCCCCTGAGGACCGCGGTTAGGACAATGCCCAGGACCAGACTAATGAGCAGCACAATATAAATGCCCGGCAGGTTGGGCAGGCCGATCGCCGCCGGAAGCCCGGTGAAGGACCACAGAGCGTTAGCTATCCAGGCCACCGCCCAGGTAATGCCGGCCGCCAGGGGCGAGCGCTTCCAGAAGAGGCCCATGACCAGGAACACCGAGACCGGAACCGACCAGGCGTACAGCCACAGAATGGCGGCCACGATAGGCGGAAGAGCCATGGACGGCACCACCGCGGCCACCGCCAAGATCAGCATTACCACGCGGATGGCCCGTTCGACTTCCTTCTCCGAGGCCTGCGGTTTCAAAAGGTTAACGTATATATCCTTGACAAAGGCGGTAGCCGGAGCCAAGCAGGTGATGGAGAAGGTAGAGAGCACCACCAACATGAAGCTGGCCAACAACCAAGCGCAAAGCCACCAGGGCAGCAGTCCCACCAGCATGGCCGGAGAGGCCAGCTTGGGCCCCAACCCAGCGAACTGCGGTAGGGTCTTGGCCGCCAGCCCCATGGCGCAGGTGAAGATGCCAAAGGCGGCGTTTACCGGCACCGCGATCCACATCGACTTCTGGACGGTACGCACGCTGTCCGCGGAAATCATGGGCTGCAACAGGAACTGATTGGACAAATGGAACAGGGGCAACACCAGCAGGTTCACCAGGGCGAAGGATACGAAAGTCCCCGGTGCTCCCATTATGCTGAGAGCCCAGGCCTGGTTCTGGGAGAGGTAGAACTCGTTTACCCCGCTCCAGCCGCGAGGGAGCACCAGGCCCAGATATATGGCCGCCACCACCCCGCCCACGTAAAGCACGCCGATATTGACCAGATTCAGGCGGGCGATCTGTTTCATTCCCGCTATGAATACGTACAGAATGCCTATTATGGCCCCCAGAATAACCCCGTACTGCAAAGGCACCCCGGTCAGGGCGGACATAACGATACCCAACCCTTGGGTCTCCAGGGTAAGCACCCCCCAGATCAGAGGGGCGCCCACGCAAACGCTGACCACCGCCAGGGCTTGGCTTCCCGTGGCCCGGCCCACCAGCTCGTAAGCCGTGCCCACCCCCAGGCTCCTGGCCCAACGCCCGCTGGTGGCGGCCAGAATCGCCAAAGTAAGGGCGGAACCGATGGAAAACCACAGCGTGGCCGCCCCCATAAACCAAGACATCTCAAAGAAGCCCAGAACGTGTACCGCTCCCAGTACCGCCAGGCCGCAGGTCAGCCCTACCTCCCACAACCCCATGCTTCGAGCCGCAAGGGCGAATTCGTCCTTGGCCCCTTTGCGCCGGCGCAACTCACTGATTCCGATGCCGATAACCACCGCCAACAAATAAGCAAGCACGATTGCCAATACCAGGCCAGACTTACCGCTCATACCCGTGCCACCCACCTTTCCTCCTTAATTCAGGCGCTCCTTTCGACCCAGAAAACGCCCCCAACTTGCTCCGGTTCCCTCAGGCGCTACCGTCGGCCAACTCAGAAGTCGGAACAACCCGGCTATCGCCCCCCTTCTTCGGTTGTTGGTTCTGCCGCGTCCTTCTCATTCGGACGGGCCTGCATGCGGGTTACCGCTTCCCGGATCTCCTCCACCGAGGCGTCCTCCTCCAGGGTGGAGAGATCCCCCAACTCGCCGCCGGTCAAGAGCGCCTTCATCACCCGGCGCATTATCTTACCGCTGCGGGTCTTGGGGAGGGCGGCGACAAATTGAATATCCCTCATCACCACAATCGGGCCCAGGCTACGGCGCAGGTGAGCCATAAGTTCCTGCTTCAGCTCCTGGGTCCCCGCATAACCCGACCGTAGGACCACGAAAGCGCTGGCTACCTCTCCCCGCATTTCGTCCGGCACCCCGGACACCCCGGCTTCGGCCACCGCCGGGTGGGAAAGCAGGGCGCTTTCGATCTCCACCGTGCCGATGCGGTGGGAGGCGATCTTTATCACCTCGTCCGCGCGCCCGGCAAACCAGTAGTAACCCTCTTCGTCCCGGTAGGCGGCATCGCCCAGATAATAGCTCCCCCGGGTGCCGGCCGCCTTTTCCCAATACTCCTGGCGGTAGCGGTCCGGCTCGCCCCACAAGGTGGGGGTCAGCCCGGGAAACGGACGCCGGATCACCACCACCCCTTTTTGCCCCGGGGGCAGCGGCCGTCCTTCCTTCTCCTCCACTACCTCGGCTACAATGCCCGGCAGAGGAATACCGGCCGAACCCGGCTTGATGGGCACCATCCCCAGGCCGTAGGGATTGGCGAAAACCGGTCCCGAGGTTTCCGTCTGCCACAGATGATCGATCACCGGCACCCGGTTTTCAAAGACCTCCTCCTGCAACCACTGCCAGGCCGGAGGGTTCAGCACCTCCCCGGCGCAGAAAACGCGCTCCACCGAAGAAAGATCGTGCTGCCGCGCCGGCTCCAGCCCCAGTCGCATGAGCAGGCGCACTCCGGTAGGCGAAACCCAAAAGCCCGTCACCCGGTTACGCTCAATCACCCGCCACCACATATCCGGTTGCGGGTAGTCGGGGGCGCCGTCGTACAGCACGCTGGTGCACCCCGCCAGGAGCGGGCCGTATACGTTATAGCTGTGGCCCACAATCCAGCCGATATCCGAAGTGCAAAACCACACGTCCTGCTCCTTGAGGCCGTACACCCACTTGCCCATCAGGTGAACATATACTTGGTACCCGCCGTGGGTCTGAACCGTAACCTTAGGCTTGGCGGTAGTCCCCGAGGTGGGAAGAAGGAAAAGCGGCTCGTTGGCCTCCATGACCTCCGCCTCGGCCTCCTGGGGGCGACCGAGGCTTAACAATTCTTCCCAGGAAATCTCCCGCCTCCGATCACCGGGAGGAAAAAGGCCTGCCGGTTCGGCCCCGCTCTCGGGGTGGCGCACTACCACCGCCCACCGCACCCGGTCGCCGTCGCCCGCCAAGGCCTCCTTGGCAATATCCGCCAGTTCCACCGGTTTGCCCCGGCGAAAGGTGCGCTGTCCGGTGACCAGGTACCGGGCGCCGGTAAGGCGCAGGCGCTCCGCCAACGCTCCGGCCGAGAAGCCCGCGAAAACCACTACGTGCACCGCGCCTATTCGAGCGCAGGCCAGCATGGTGACCACGGCCTCCAGGCTCATGGGCAGGTAAACCGCCACCCGGTCCCCGCGCCCCACTCCCAGGGCTTTAAGCGCGGAGGCGCACCGTCTCACCAGATCAAGCAACTGCGCGTAGGTCACCACCGTGCTTTGCCCCGTTTCGCCGGACTCCAGAACCAAGGCCGCCCGGCCGGCCCGGCCCTTCTTCACATTGTGGTCCAGGCAGTTATAACTAATGTTGGTGTGGCCCCCCACGAACCAGCGAAAACTGGGATACTCCCAGACCAGGGCCTGGTCCCAGTATCGAAACCAGTGAAGATCCGAGCATACCTCCCGGGCGACCCAATCCCAGAAACGCTCGGGCTCGGCCTCCGCCCAACGCCGGAGGGTATCTAGCTGCGGTGGCAGGATCCTGGTAACGGCCAGTGAGTGCGCCATGCCCTTCACCCCTGCGGCCGCTACGGTAAGGGCCGCATCCCGGTCAGTTCCCGATACTCTTGAGCGGTCATCGGTTCCCTACCCAGCATGCGGGCCACGGCTACGGTTTGCTCCACTGTCTCGCGATTGGATACGATTACCGTATCCCGGTGCGGCAGGCGGTAAATGGTATCCTCTTTGCCCACCCGAACGTGACAACCCAAAAGGATGGCCAGGGTCACCAGATAGAAAGACGCCCTTCCGCAGGCACAGATGGTGACAACGGACCTCTCCTGGCTGCACACGTCCCTGATACGCCTTATCGTGTATAATATGGTTTCCGCCATAGAAAGAGGGTCCCACATGGGGGCATTGCCGGGCATCCCTGCCAGCACCAGCCAACAGAAGGGCGGTTGCACAATTCCTGGTCGGATCAGCCACCGATAGGTATTGTCTACATCTCCGGGATTGTAAACCGCCAGCAGAGGTTTCTTTCCGCAGGCGTGGAGTACTTCCACCGTAGCCTTACAGGTCTGCGGGGGCAGGTAAGATATCGTATCTCCGAAGAAGGTGGCATGACAGTTAATGGCAGCCGATTCATATAGGTCTTCTACAATGGGCTCCATCATTTCCTCAAAAGTCTCACCGAAAAGAGCCTCCCCATCTATGTGAACCGCAAACCCGAACCGTTCTCGCAAGGCCCGGACCACTGCTTCCGTCTTCTTGCGATCCCCAGATGGAAAGCCGTTTTCGTCGCGCACGTGGACGTGGACGGAGCACGCTCCAGCCTCCACGCTTTCAATGGCTTCCCTGATTATTTCCTCTACGGTATACGGTTGATAGGGATTCTGCTGCTTGGTATAGAAGGCTCCCGTGGGAGCCGCTATTATGGCAATCTTATCCGGTACCTCCCAGGGCGGGTGAGACGCGGTCTCCAGGATGGTGTGCCCGTAGGGCCGAAAGAAGATGGTCGGAACGTCCCTGTACCGGGAGAAGTCGACGTCGTGCCTCGCCAAGGTCTAATCCCTCCCGTGCCCATTTCTCACGAGGCTAGTAGTGTCTGGCGCCGCCCTCGACGTTGATACTCTGTCCGGTTATAAACCGCCGCCATGTACCGCCGTCCAAAGGACAGTACCAAGTGGGCAGTATGGTCACGAAAGCCGCCTGAAGGCCCTGAATTAATTATAGCCCTTCAATATAAATTAAGAATATCGGGGAAGTATAAAAAATAACAAGCGACCTTGTCACAGCCGAACAATCGCGGTGGAGCCGGTATTCGGGCAGATCAAGCAAGGCCGGGGCCTTGGCCAGTTCCCCTACGGGGCCTGGAGAAGGTACGCTCGTCCTGGCGTTTCGATTGCGCGGTACACAACCTGATCAAGCTGTTCCGGGCGGGGGTGTGGGGTAAGGGTCTGAAAGGGGTCACCCCAAATCCCTGCCTTAACCACCGGTGTGAAGGATAGCTACAATATACGGTTATCAAAGACCGGTTTCTCTGGGCCAACCGATTACTAACACAGGCTGCTAGAAGCCCTTCTGGCCACCGTTTTCCGCTTCGCGGTCGGCGGTGGCGTTGAGTTGGGTGGCGCCCAGCGGCACACGCTAGTAATGGCGGGCACCGCCCTCTACGTTGATGTTCTGTCCGGTTATGAACCCACTATCGTCCGAGGCCAAGAATACCAACACTCCTTCCAAATCCTCGGGCTCCATAGGACGCTTGAAGATGCGCTGCTCCATAGCCACCTTGTAGATAAACTCCATTTCGGCCGGGTCGCTGGCAAGCCCCTTGGCCGCCTCGGTCATAGTGAACCCCGGCGTAATGGAGTTCACCCTGATCCCGTACTCTCCCACCTCGCGAGCCAACGCCCGGGTTAGCGCCCAAATTGCTCCCTTAGAGGCCACATAGTGGCTCAGCAAGGGAGCGCCCTCGATGATGGTGGCGGAGGAAATATTGATGATTACCCCTCCACCCTGTTTTTTCATCTGCGGCACTACCGCCCGGCAACAGTTCCAGACCCCCTTCACGTTTACGGCGAAGACCGCGTCCCACTCTTCCTCCGGGATCGCGTCGAAAGGCTTTAGTTTAAGCCCTCCCAAAAAGGCCGCGTTGTTTACCAAAATGTCGATACGGCCGAACGCGCCCACGGTTTCTTCCGCCATTTGCTTCACCCGGTCGAATCGGGTTACGTCTACCTGTATACCCAGTACTTCACTCCCCTGAGCTTTGAGCAGGTCTACGGTGCCACCCGGGTCGAGAATATCGGCCACCACCACCCTGGCGCCCTCCCGACCCAGGCGCCGTGCGAACACCCGGCCGATCCCGCGAGCCGCGCCCGTAACTATGGCCACCCGGCCCTCCAACCCCGGCACGACCCTGTCACCTCTTTCTATGAGGAGTAACTTTCCTCCCGCGAACTACTCCCTGTCAGCTCAACCCGGAGGAAAGCGAAGACCCAGCCGCCCTATGGCCCCGAGCGAACCGTCCCCTTTCGCCCGGCAGAGCCAAGGTAAGGCCCACTCCCAGTATCAGGGAAACAATCAGGCTAAAGTACGGGACGCCAAACCACTCCGGAGCGCCCAGCGCTTTGGGTAAACCCGTATACTGCCACACAAAGGAAAGGACGAGGGTCGGCAACATAGTCCAGAAGGCAGCCTGGGGAGTCCTCTTCCAGAACAGACCGATCACCATCATCACAAACATGGGTATGGCCAAGGCGAAGACGAACAGCCCGGTGAGCAGTATGTGCGGCAGGAAGTACGCGGGTATTAAGGTAGCCACCCCCGGAACGATAATTAGAAGCCGCCCCAGCCACGGTATGAGGCTCTCTTTGTCTTCCCGGCGCGAGAAACGCAGGTAGAAATCATTGATCAGGATCTGGCTAATGCCCATAGAAAAACGAGCCCACGTAGACAGCACTATGACCAGGAAGGCGGCCAGCAGTATACCGGCCACAAGAGTAGGCAGGTAGGTAAGAAGCATGGCTACCCCGGCGCTCTTCGGCCCGTAACCGGCAAACTCCGGCAGGGCCATGGCCGCCAGGCCGAAGCTGATGGTGAAGAAGGCAAACGGGACGTTGAACAGTATGGAAATGAAAAAGGCGTTACGGGCGCTCCTGGTATCCTGAGCCGAGAGGGCGTACTGCATCATCCCCTGGTCGATGGAATCCGAACAGACCACGGCGATGACGATCGCAAAGGCAAACCCCAGAAGCAGCATGGGATCGGCCGGCCAGAAGCTAAGCATGGTAGAAGCTCCTTTTGCAAGGTAGGTGGCCTCTACCCCCGCCCAGCCCTGAGGCAGCCGGGCGCTGACCAGGATGAAACCCAGAACTATCACCGCGTAGGTCAGAATGGTGTTAATGAAATTGAGATAGGCCACCTGCCACATGCCCGAGATCAACATATATGAGGCGGCGCATACCAGGAAAAGAAACAGCGCCAGCCGCACGTCCACCCCGGTTATGCCCGCCAACACCACGCCGCCGCCCTGGGTTTCCAAGGATAGGATCCCCCACGCGATAAACAGGCCTATGAGCGACGCTACCACTCTGGACCGGCCGTCGAATAGCTCACCGATAATCTGCGGTACGGTATTGGCGCCCAAACGACGATAAAAAGGCGCGAGAAAAGCACCCGATACCGCCTTCACCACTCCCGCTGCTACCGAAAACCAAAGCGCTACCAATCCTAAGGTTCCACCGGATTCCATCAACCCCACGGTGTGAAGAGATCCAATGCCTGCCAGGGCAATGGTTATCCCACCCAACCAGGGACCGAGCGACTTATCGGCAAAAAGAAAGCTTTCCCCGGTGCGGCCGAGCTGCCGTCTGGCCAGATACACGCCGATCCCTACCGATACCAGCAGCACGTAAACAATAGCTATCACCAGGATGTCCCACTTGAAGCCCACCGCGCACACCTCCTTAGCCGGCCGGGCCGACTAGACTTCTTTGGGCATAAGCAGATAACAGACGAGGGTAACCACACCCACTATAACCCACTGCCACACCACCGCTTTGAGAATAAACAGCACCCCCATCCCTCCCTCCCGAATTCCGTACCCGGCCCGCTTCGGTACCGCCTCCGTCACGAGCCACCTCTGCCGAGCTCAATGAACCGTATAGCCACCATCCACGTAAAGGCAAGCTCCGGTGATAAACGACGCTTCGTCCGAGGCCAGGAACAGGCAAGCATAGGCTACTTCTATGGGCTCTCCCAGCCGTCCGAGCGGGTGCAGCGGTATAATGGTATCCAGCGCGTCCTTCATAGGTCCTTCCAGGGTCAACGGCGTACGGATAAAGGCCGGGCACACCGCGTTGGCGCGGATGTTGTCCTTGGCGTAGTCAAGCGCTATGCTCTTGGTCAGCATGACCACCCCGCCCTTCGACGCCGCGTAGGCGGCCAGACCGGGAATCGCCACCTGAGCCGCTATCGAGGCCAGGTTCACGATACTGCCTCCCCCACTCCGCTTCATGAAGGGAAGGGCATGCTTACAACAGAGGTATATGCCTTTTAGATTGGTACCGACGACGTAGTTCCAACGCTGTTCCTCCAGTTCTCCCACCGGCGCGGCCTCGGCCACCCCGGCGGAGTTGACCAGGACGTCCAGCCGAGAGAACCGGCCAAACGCCTGCTCCATCAGGGATCTCACCTGTTCCTCCTGGGTTACATCCGCCTCCATGAACACCGCCGTTCCTCCGGCCCGCCCGATCTCATCCACAACCAGACGACCCGCTTCCTGATTCAGGTCACTGGCGACTACCTGCGCCCCCTCCCGGGCAAAGAGCAGGGCTACCTCGCGACCGATGCCGCTGGCCGCACCGGTGATCACCGCCACCTTATTCCTCAACCTCATCCGGTCACCCCCTACGAATTAACCCTCGTGCCGCTGTTCACCTTAAGGCAATATTTCAATTAATTGTAGTTCTTCGGAGATACTTCTAAAACGTCTCCGGTGTACAAAAAGCGCCGTCGCCGTTGTCGCTCACGAACATACTTGCCTCGTCCGAAGGCAGCAACCGGTCCCAATTTCTCCGGGCCCCAAGTCCTATTGTGCGACAGAAAGTGACTTGGTAGAATAGGAAGTGACAGGAAACGTCGGCCGGCCTGCCGGGATCAGGGGGTTGAAAAGTGTGAACAAACGGGAGCTTATCGCCCGCGTAGCTGCGGCCACCGGCTTAGAAAAGAAGGCGGTCCGTACCGGCCTGGAAGCCCTCCTGGCCACCGTCCGGGAAACCTTAGGCCAGGGAGAAAAAGTGAAGCTGGTGGGCTTCGGCACCTTCCGGACCGCCCACCGCAAGCCACGTCCGGCAGTTAACCTAAAAACCATGGAGAAGGTAATGCTGCCCGCCCGCCGGGTGGTGACCTTTTCTCCCGGGCTGCCGCTCAAACATAACCTCAACCGCTAGCCATCACCCGGCCGGCCGGCCGCCTAACCCCGCACCTGCCCGGACCCGTACACCACGTACTTGATGGTGGTGAGGGCCTCCAACCCCATGGGCCCCCGGGCGTGAAGTTTCTGGGTGCTGATGCCGATTTCCGCTCCGAACCCGTACTGGAAACCGTCGGTAAAGCGGGTGGAGGCATTAACATAAACCGCGGCGGCATCCACCTGTTGCAGGAATTGCCGGGCGCGGGAATAACTGTTGGTCACGATGGCCTCGGAATGCTTGGTGCCGTAGCGGTTGATGTGCTCGATGGCCTCTTCCAGGCCGTCCACCACCCGCACCGCCAGGATGAGGTCCAGGTATTCGGTGGCCCAGTCCTCCTCGGTGGCCTCCTTCATGTAGGGCACCAGTTCCCGACTGCGGGGGCACCCGCGCAGTTCCACGCCCAGTTCGCTCAACCGGGCCGAGACCTGCGGCAGCCAGGTGGGAGCGATGTCCCGGTGGACTAACAGGGTTTCCATGGCGTTACAGACTCCCGGCCGCTGGGTCTTGGCATTGATTACTATGGCCGTGGCCATCTCCGGGTCGGCGTCCGCGTCCACGTACACGTGGCAGTTCCCCACTCCGGTCTCGATCACCGGCACGGTAGCGTTCTCTACCACGGTCCGGATCAGGCCCGCCCCCCCGCGCGGTATAAGTAAGTCCAGATACTCCCGCATCCGGAGCATCACGTTTACCGCCTCGCGGTCGGTGGTTTCGATGAGCTGGATGGCTCCCGGCGGTATGCCTTCCGCCTCCGCCGCCTCGCTGATCACCTTGGTTATGGCCGAGTTGGAGTTTATGGCCTCCGAGCCCCCGCGCAGCAGCACCGCGTTGCCGGTCTTAAGGCACAAGCCCGCCGCGTCCACGGTAACGTTGGGCCGGGCCTCGTAAATAATGCCGATCACCCCGATGGGAACCCGCTGCCGACCGATCTGCAGGCCGTTGGGCCGGGTCCACATAGAGGTGACCTCCCCTACCGGGTCCGGCAGGGCGGCAATGGCCCGCAGCCCTTCGGCCATCTCCTTCACCCGGGCCGGGTTCAGCAGCAGCCGGTCCAGAAGCGCGCGGCTCAACCCCTTTTCCCGGCCGGCGGCCATATCCTTTTCGTTGGCGGCCAGAATCTCGGCCTCCCTCTCCTCCAGCGCCCGGGCCATGGCCAAAAGGGCCCGGTCCTTCACCTGAGTAGAAAGGCCGGCCAGCAGGTAGGAGGCCTCCTTGGCCCGCCTTCCCTTGCTCAAGACCTCTTCGGCAACCGACATGGCTTTCCCCTCCTCAAAGCAGACACAGGTTGTCCCGGTGGATTACCTCGTCGTAGTCCTTGTGCCCCAGGACCCGGGGAATGTCCGCCGACCGGCACCCCTTGATCCGCTCCAGCTCCTGGGCCCCGTAGTTCACAATGCCCCGGGCGATCTCCCTGCCCTGAGGGTCGCACACGCTCACCACCGCGCCGGCCTCAAACTCGCCCTCCACCCGGGTGAGCCCGGCGGGCAGAAGGCTCTTGCCGGAACGCACCAAAGCCTCCACCGCCCCGGCGTCCACCCAAAGCCGGCCCTGAACCGGAGGCCCGTAGGCGATCCAGCGCTTGCGGCCGGCCAGGCGGGCCTGATGGGGAAGAAACAGGGTCCCCACCTGCTCTCCGGCCAGGGTGCGCTCGATCACCCTTTCTTCTCCGCCGTGGGCAATAACCATGGGGATGCCGGAGTTCATGGCCATATGCGCCGCGGCCAACTTGGTTCCCACCCCTCCGGTCCCGAGGGGAGAGGTGCCGGCACCGGCCAGTTGTTCGATCTCGGGGGTGATCTCGGTAACCAAATCCAGGCGCCGGGCGTCGGCGCAGGTCCGGGGGTTCGCGGTGTAAAGGCCATCGGTGTCGGTGAGCAGCAACAACAGGTCCGCGTCCACCAGCCCGGCCACCAGAGCGGATAGGGTGTCGTTGTCCCCCACCCGGATTTCCTCCACCGCCACGGTGTCGTTTTCGTTCACGATGGGGATGGCCCGGTAGCGCAGGAGGGTAAGCAGGGTGTGCCGGGCGTTTAGATAACGGCCCCGGTCGGCCAGGTCCTGACGGGTGAGCAGCACCTGGGCCACCACCTGACCGTACTCAGCGAAAAGTTTCTCGTAAATATGCATTAGGATGCCCTGACCCACCGCCGCCGCCGCCTGCTTCTCGGGCAGGGTCCGCGGCTTTTTCGTCCACCCCAGCCTTCCCATTCCCGTGCCCACGGCGCCGGAGGTGACCAGCACCACCTCCCGGCCGCTGTTGGCTACCGCCGCCAGCTCCCTTACCAGGCGCTCCAGGCGAAAGAGGTTTAGCCGGCCGTCGGGGTAGGCCAGGATACTGGTGCCCACCTTAACTACCAGTCGTTTGGTCTTGGTCAGTGATTCGATCATGGCCCCGTAACCAGGCGGCCAGGCGGTAGATTAAGGACTTCACCCCTTCGCCCGTGGCCGCCGAAAGCGGATGAATTTCAAAGCGTTCGCCCACCGCCGCCCGCAGGCGGGAAAGGTTTTGCTCTGCGGCCGGCAAATCAATCTTGTTGGCGGCGATCAGCCGGGGTCGGCGGGCCAGCTCCGGGTTATAAAGGTTAAGCTCCCGGTCCACGGTGGCGAAGGCCTCCTCCACCGGCGGGCCGGCCTCGCTGCCCACATCGATCACCTGCACCAGCACCCGGGTGCGCTCCACGTGCCGGAGGAACTCGTGCCCCAGCCCCGCGCCGGCGTGCGCCCCCTCTATTAGTCCGGGAATATCGGCCATGACGAAGCTCTCGCCTTCCTCCACCTTCACCAGGCCCAGGTGCGGCTCCAGGGTGGTGAACGGGTAGTCGGCAATCTTGGGCCGGGCGTTAGATACCGCCGCCAGCAGGGTGGACTTGCCGGCGTTGGGCAGACCCACCAGCCCCACGTCAGCCAAAAGCTTAAGCTCCAGCTCCAGCCAGCGCTCCTCTCCCGGCCCGCCCGGTTCCGCCCGCCTCGGCGCCGGGTCCTGGGAAGTGGCCAGCCGGGCGTTACCCCGACCGCCCCGACCGCCCCGGGCCACCCGCACCACCTGGCCCGGCGCCACCAGGTCGGCCAGAACCTCCCCGGTTTGGGCGTCCTTCACCACCGTTCCCACCGGCACCCGCAGGAAGAGGTCCTCGCCGTTCGCGCCTCGCTGCTCCTTTCCCCGGCCGTGCTCGCCCCGTCCCGCCTGGTAATGCGTCTTGTACTTGAAGTCCACTAAGGTGCGCAGTCCCGGGTCGGCCACCAGGTAAACGCTTCCGCCGTCCCCGCCGTCCCCACCGCTGGGCCCCCCTCGGGGTACGTACTTCTCCCGGCGGAAGGCCACTATGCCGTTACCGCCGTCGCCGGCCTTAACCCGGATCCTGGCCAGATCGTAAAACATGCTTCGCCGGCCCTCGCCGCCGCCTCTAATGAGGCCCAAAAGTCAGCTCTACTACCAAAGAATCGTTTCCCGAGTGCCACTTTATGCCGGCGCCGATCTCCCGGGCTCTTTCCTCCAGGCCCTCGAGGATTCGCTCCCCATCGGCCGGTTTGTCGGGACGGCAACCCGAAAGCTGCCACCGGATACGGAAAAGCCCGTTTTCTTCTTCCACCTGTACCGCCAACTCCGCCTCCGTACCGCGAGACTCCTCCAGGCCCGCCACCACCCGGTCCCATAAATCCCACACCAGGGCGGCCAGCGGTCTTTCCTTGGCCCCCAGGCCAGCAAGGTCCGTAGCCACTTCAAACCGAACCGGCACTTCCCGGCGCTCGGCTTGGGCCTCCCCGGCCAGCATGGCCAGTATCAGAGCCGGGGCCTCCAGGCGCAGGAGGGTTCCGCGACGCTCCATTTCTCCCGCTATCCGATAGATGTAGTCCATGGCCATCTCTACGCGGCGCATCTGGAGAAGGCCGTACAGGACCTGGAGGTAGTTTAGGAAGTCGTGCCTTTCCTTTCGCAGCAATTCCAGGTAAGCCGCTTCTACCGTCATAGGGATTTCTCCTGCCTCCTCTGGGCGGGGCCCGATGCCTTCAGGCTCCGCCAGGCCAGCTCCACCGCTTCCTCCGGGTCGCGGGCGGTAATTATGCCCGGATCCCGCCGGCCCTGCCGGAACACCTCCCAGGTGCCGAGCCCGATCACCGGGCGGCCCAGTTTAAGCGCCAGCCCGATTTCCGACAAGGTTCCGTATCCCCCACCCACGGCAATAACCGCATCACCCGCCCTCACTACCAGTACATTGCGGGCCTCGCCCAACCCGGTGGCGATGGCCACGCTGAGGTAAGGATTGCCCTCCTCGCGGCGGAATCCCGGGAGAAGGCCCACCACCGTTCCTCCGGCTTCGGCCGCCCCTTGCGAGGCCGCGGCCATAATGCCTCCCAGGCCTCCGCAGACCAGTACCGCCCGCCGACGCGCCAGCTCCCGGCCTACCGCGTAGGCCAGACGGGCCTCCTCCGGGCTGCACTCTCCGGCCCCGATCACGGCAATGTAGGGCGCCAATTCCCTCACCCCAATAAAAAAGCCCCGGCTTCCGGGCCGGGGACCGGCTAGGCGGTGACCACGCTTACCTTCTTCTTATCCTTGCTCAGGCGTTCGAACTTCACGTAGCCGTCGGCCAGGGCGTAGAGGGTATCGTCCTTTCCCCTTCCTACGTTAAGCCCGGGATGTATCCTGGTTCCCCGTTGACGCACCAGGATGTGCCCGGCCCGGACCCACTGGCCGTCGTGCCGCTTTACCCCTAAGCGCTTAGACTCGCTATCCCGACCGTTACGAGAACTGCCCACACCCTTCTTATGGGCGAAAAGCTGCAGATCGAACATGCTATTCACCTCCCGGTCTCTGCTGTTCCCCTTCCTGGTACCGAAAAATCTTGAGGTGCGAGGGATGAGTGCGCTCAATTTCGGCCAAACCCAGGGCCGCGCTCTCCAATAAAAGCTCCGCCTCCGGCGGAAAGCCCTCTTCGGAAAGAAAGCACTCCAGGTAACCTTCCTCGATCCGCAGTCGCGGACGAAGTCCCAGCAGCCGCTCCAGCGCCAGTACCGTCGTCTGGGCCAGGGCCGAAACCGCAGCGCAGACGATATCCCGGCCTCGAGGCGCATAGCCCGCGTGACCCCTGACCACCATCCCTACCGGGCGGCCTTGCCGGTAGTAAAGATCCACGCGGATCATAACTAGGCTTCGATCTTCTCCACCCGCACCTCGGTAAATTCCTGACGATGGCCCCGGCGCCGCCGATAATTCTTTTTGGGCTTGTACTTAAATACCAGGATCTTGCGGCCCCGCCCGTGCCGGAGCACTTTCAGCCACACCCGGGCGCCTTCTACCACCGGTTGGCCAATTCTTAACTCCTCCGCCCGGCCTACCGCCAGCACCCGCTCGACGGGAACCGTGCTCCCTTCTTCGGCGGCCAGCTTCTCCAGCCGCAGAACCTCTCCTTCGTGTACCCGGTATTGCTTGCCGCCGCTTTCGATTATAGCGTACATCGTCCTCCGGGGCCTGGTACCCCGAATCTCGCTCCTTTCCGGATTACAGGTTGGCTGGGAGTCTGGCAGAACTCTAACACACCCCCCGCCGCTTGTCAAGGCCGAACGGCGCTGACGTATCCCCTGTTTCCTCCAGGCGGTACCGGGTGCTCCCCGTTCGAACTATCACCTCGCCGGGCTCGGTGCGCAAGATTGCCTTAGCGGGTCTGGTTCCCACCGCAAACGGTCTGGTCCGTCCGGGAGCGGATCCCGGACGGTGCCGGGAGTGCACCCTACCGCCACCGGTCCCGGCGCGCAGGCGCCGGCGCCGTGAGCAGGGCGCCCAGGGGTACGGGGTGACGTCCCCGGCAGCCGAAGAGCCCCAGCCTTTCCAAAACCGGAGGCCGCTCCTCTTTCCAACCCCCTACCTGAGCCAGAGCGCTTAGCGCCAATTCCGGCCGCAGGTACCGCTGCGAACCGGCGGCAAGGAAAAGAATCAAGTAAGAGCTCTTCGCACCCCCCCGAACCCGCAGGTCCAAAATGCCCGGCCGAACATCCTTGTTCTGGCCCTTCGCCTCCAGGGTGAAGAAGGGCCGGTTCAAGAGCTCCACCACCGCCCGCTCCAGCTCCGGTCGGGAAGGGTAGGGCTCCCACCCCGGGCGGGCCCGGTAGAGCGCGGCCACCACCACGGCCGAGGGTACGGTTCCGGGGGCCAGGGGATGCACCAGTTTAAGCGCAAATCCCGGCGGCATCTCGGCCGCCAGCCGGGCCTGCACCTCCGTGGCAGGCAAGGCCTGAGACAGCTCCACTACCGCCAGCTCCGAGCGGCCCGACATCCCTACCGGCAGGGGCAGGGCAAAAGAAAGATAAGGTCGGGGGTTAAACCCCTGAGAGAGCTTCAGGGGCAGGCCCGCCCGTCGCAGGGCCCGCTCCAGGGCCCGCGAAACCTCTAGATGCGACACGAACCGCGCCGGCCCCCGCTGGGCGTAGTTAATCAGGTACAGCATGATCTCGCTCCTCTGCCTTCCCTCCCGGGTGGGCAGTAAACCTCCGGCGGCTTTCTCCCACTCCGGCTTCCCATGGGCGGTACCGGGTGTTCGCCGTTCGTACCGTCACTTCGCCGACGATACTTGCGCTCAGTCCGGCGCCCCGCCTTCGGGCGACCCGCCGGCCAGCCGCACCCCCACCCCCAATCGGGAGCAAACTCCGCAGCCCGGGCAATCCCGCCAGCGGCAGTCCGGCGTGGGCACCGCCTGCTTAGCTCTTTCCGCCTCCCGCCGCAGGAATTCCCGGCTCACCCCCAGGTCGAGGTGCTCCCAGGGCAGCACCTCCTGGTAGTCCCGGCGGCGGTGGGCGTAAAAAGAGGGATCGAGTCCCGTTTCTGCCAGGGCTTTCTCCCACCGAGACCAGGAAAAATATTCCTCCCAGCTATCGAATTTAGCCCCCGAGCGCCAGGCCGCCAGCACCGCCTTCGCCAGCCGCCGGTCCCCCCGGGCCAGCACCGCCTCCAGGAGGCTTTGCTCCGGGTCGTGCCAGTCGTACTTGATCCGCCGGTGGCGCAGGCGCCTTCCCAAATAGGCCTGCTTCTCCCGCAGCTCAGCCTGGGTGGCCTGGGGTTCCCACTGAAAAGGGGTGTGGGGTTTGGGCACGAAGGAAGAAACGCTCACCGTGACTTCCGGCCGACCCCGGGTGGAACCCTCGTCTAACCGCAACACCTTGAAGGTAAGGTCTACCACTCCGTCCAGATCCTCCTGGGTTTCGGTGGGCAGGCCGATCATAAAGTAGAGCTTCACCCGGCGCCAGCCGGCCGCAAAAGCGGCCCGGCAGGCGTTCAAAAGGTCTTCCTCGGTAACCCCCTTGTTGATCACCGCCCGAAGCCTGGCCGTGCCCGCCTCCGGCGCGAAGGTGAGCCCGGTCTTGCGCACCCGCTCGATTTCCTCCGCCAGCCCCACGCTGAACGCGTCCGCCCGCAGGGAAGGCAGGGAGAGGCCTATTCCCCTTTCGCCGTAGGTGGCCACCAGGCCCCGGGCCAGGGGCTCGATGGCGGTATAGTCGGCCGAGCTTAAGGATACCAGACCTATTTCCTGATGCCCGGTGGCCCGAACCAGCTCTTCCGCCTGCCGGCGCAGGACCTCCGGAGAACGCTCCCGTACCGGGCGGTAGATGATCCCCGCCTGGCAGAACCGGCAGCCCCGGGTGCAACCGCGCATGATTTCCAGCATGGCCCGGTCGTGTACCACCTCCAGGAAGGGCACGATGGGCCGGGTGGGAAAGTAGGCCCGGTCCAGGTCGGCCACCACCCGGCGCACCACCCTTTCCGGCACCCCGGGCTCAAGGGGTTTTACCGCCGCCACCCGGCCGTCCGCGTGGTAGTCCACCCGGTAAAGCGAAGGCACGTAAACTCCGGGCAGACCGGCCAGACGGCGCAGCAGTTCCGCCCGGGTAACCTTCCACCGACCCGACCCGGACCGGTCGTCCCCGTTCTTGGCCTCCTTTATAACCGAGAGAATCTCCAATAGCACCTCTTCCCCCTCGCCCAGCACCAGGGCGTCGAAGAAGGGCGCCAGCGGCTCCGGGTTCACCGCGCAGGGCCCCCCGCCGATTACCAAGGGGTGCTCTTGGGTGCGCTCGGAGGCCATCAAGGGAATTCCGGCCAGATCCAGGAGGTTCAGCACGTTGGTGTAGGTGAGCTCGTACTGGAGGGTGAATCCCACCAAGTCGAAATCGGCCACCGGCCGGTAGGATTCCAAACTAAAAAGGGGAAGGCCCCGGCGCCTAAGCTCCGCCTCCAGGTCCGGTGCCGGGGCAAACACGCGTTCCAGCAGGTATTCGTCCCGCTGGTTAACCAGGCCGTAGAGGATGGCCAGACCCAGGTGCGACATCCCGATCTCGTACAGGTCGGGAAACACAAAGGCCAGCCTCGCCGCCACCCGGTCCCAATCTTTGTGCACCGCGTTAACCTCGGTGCCCAGGTAGCGGCCGGGTTTTTGCACCCGGGGCAAAATCTCTTCCCAAAACCATTCCTTGTCCATGATATTAGTATGTCTGCCCCTTCTTCTCTCTCAAGTAGGCGTCGATGGCCCGGGCCGCCTTCTTGCCCGCGCCCATGGCCAGGATAACCGTAGCCGCACCGGTGACGATGTCGCCGCCGGCGAACACGCCCGGCTTGGAGGTGGCGCCGGTTTCCTCGTCGGCCACAATGGTGCCGTGGCCGGAGTTGATCGCCAGACCCGGCGTGGTCTGCGGTACCAGGGGATGCGGCCCCTGGCCTATGGCCATTACCACCGTGTCCACCTCCATGGTGAACTCCGAGCCGGGAATGGGAACCGGCCGGCGCCGACCGGAGGCGTCAGGCTCGCCCAACTCAAACCGCCGGCAGGTCATACCCGTGACCCACCCCTGATCGTTCCCGTGAATGGCCACCGGGCTGGTCAGGAAATGGAACTTAACTCCTTCCTCCTCGGCGTGTTCCACCTCTTCCTTGCGGGCCGGCATCTCTGCGGCCGAGCGCCGGTAGACGATGTAGGATTCCTGAGCTCCCAGCCGCAGCGCCGTGCGGGCCGCGTCCATGGCCACGTTACCGGCGCCTATTACCGCCACCCGCCGGCCCACCTTAATAGGGGTAAGGTACTGCGGAAAGAGGTAGGCTTTCATAAGGTTGGTGCGGGTGAGGAATTCGTTGGCGGAGTAGACTCCCAATAGGTTTTCTCCCGGGATACCCATAAAGTGGGGAAGTCCCGCCCCCGTGCCCACAAAGACGGCATCGAACCCGTGCTCGTTCAGAAGTTCGTCCACAGTGAACAGCTTGCCCACCACGCAATTGGTGCGGATCTCTACCCCCATCTGCCGAATGATGTCTATCTCCGCCTGCACCACCTTCTTGGGGAGACGGAACTCCGGGATGCCGTACATCAGTACCCCGCCCGGCACGTGCAGGGCCTCGAACACCGTGACCGCATGGCCCATGCGCGCCAGATCGGCGGCGGCGGTAAGCCCCGCCGGGCCCGACCCCACCACCGCCACCCGAAACCCGGTAGGAGGGGCTACCGGCGGCGGAGTAACCCCGCGGGCGAGCTGCCAGTCGGCCACAAAGCGTTCCAGGCGGCCGATGGCCACGGGATCACCCTTCTTGCCCACGTTGCAGTACTTCTCGCATTGGTTCTCCTGCGGGCACACCCGGCCGCATATGGCCGGCAGGTTGTTCTTTTCCTTGATCTTGTTGATCGCCCCCAGGAAGTCGCGCTGCCGGATCAGGTTTATAAATTCGGGAATATCTACTTCCACCGGGCAGCCCTGCTTGCAATTGGCGCGCTTACACAGGTTACAGCGCTGGGCTTCCGCCAGCGCCTGCTCTTCGCTATACCCAAGGGCCACCTCGCCGAAATTCTTGATCCGTTCCCGGGGATCCTGCGAAGGCATAGGGACCTTTTCGCGAATTACCGGCACCCGCAGCCACCTCCGTTCTGGTGAAACGCCAGGGCTTGTTGCTCTTCCTCCCGGTACATGGCCAGCCGCCGCATGGCCAGCTCCCAGTCCACCTCGTGGCCGTCGAACTCCGGACCGTCCACGCAGGCAAACTTGGTTTGACCGCCTACCGATACCCGGCAGGCGCCGCACATCCCCGTCCCGTCCACCATGATGGGGTTGAGGCTGACGATGGTCTTAACCCCGTAAGGGCGCGTGACTTCGGCGACGTTACGCATCATGATCATGGGCCCTACCGCCCAAAGCCGCGCCACCGGTTCGCCCTCGTCCAGCACCCGCTTTACCAGATCGGTGACAAACCCCTTGTGCCCGTAGCTACCGTCATCCGTGGCCACCAGCAGACGGTCGCTAGCACCGCGCATCTCTTCCTCCAAAATTAACAGTTCTTTGCTGCGGGCGCCAATGATGGCCGTGACCCGGTTGCCCGCCTCCTTCAACGCCCGGGCAATAGGATAAATGGGGGCAATGCCCACGCCCCCGCCCACACACACTACATAGCCGTACTCCTCCACTTCTGAGGGTAGACCCAAGGGCCCCACGAAATCCAGAAGGGCTTGGCCGGCCTCCAGCCGGGCCAGTTGGCGGGTGGTGTATCCCACCTCCTGAAAGATGATGGTCACCGTACCCCGCTGCCGGTCGAAATCGGCGATGGTGAGGGGTATGCGTTCTCCGTTTTCCGACAGGCGTACGATTACAAACTGCCCCGCCCGGGCCTTCTTAGCCACCTCCGGAGCCTCAATCTCCATCAGGGTTATGGAGGGAGCGAGCGGCTTCTTGTTTAGTATGCTATACACCTGGTGGGGTCCCCCCTTTAAGAAGGTTGGCGCCGACCGTCTTCACCGATTATAATATTTTACCTGCGTTCACACAACCACCCACCTGGCGCGCCAACGTATCCCCACTCCTGAGTTGGCCGGCGGTACCGGGTGCTCGGGGATACGTTATCTGGAGTAGCGTTTGACCGGGATCGGATCGTCGTTTTACAATGAACCAGGGGGACGAATACGGTAGGAGGTTGACCTATGGACGGGCAGGCACAAGATAGGTACGCGGAACGGCGGTGGGATACCGCGGGCTACAAAGCCATCGACACGGCCGTATTGGAGGCCATACCGTTTGAGTATCCGGGTAGCGGTACCCGGGTGGAATACGTTTTCCCGGAGTTCACCTCCGTCTGTCCCTGGTCGGGGTTGCCGGACTTCGGGACCGTAACCATCACCTATGTGCCCCGGGACAAGCTGGTAGAGCTGAAGTCGCTCAAGTACTACCTGAACTCCTTCCGCAACGTGGGAATTCTGCAGGAGCACGCGGTCAATCGCATAAAGGAAGACCTGGTAAAGCTACTGGAGCCGGAAAGCCTCACCGTCACCGCCGAGTTTGCGCCCCGGGGAGGTATTAGCACCCGAGTGTCGGTTACCCACCCCGGCCCGGCGCGACCCCCGGAAGACTAGGCGCTCGCCGCCGGGGCCCGCTTACCACAGGACTTCTACCGGATAGCGGGCTATCACCGGATCACCGCTAATCAAGGGTAGATTTTCCACCTGCGCCTGGGCCACCAGTAAGCGGTCAAAGGGATCCCGGTGGTAAGCGGGAAGAGCGTGCACGCGCAGGGCGTGACTCAACCTTACCGGTAGGGGCAAAATACCGTTCTCGGCCAGTTGTTCGGGTATGAAGCTTTCCAAGTCGTCGGGTAGCGACAGTCTCCCCAACCCGGCCTTGATGGCGATTTCCCAGGCGCTGGCGGCGCTCAAGTACAGAGTATTCTCTCCGCTGCCGATGATTTCTCGCGCCCGTCCGGACAGTCTCGAATCATCGGTTATCCACCACAGAAAGACGTGAGTATCAAGGAGGGCCTTCACTTTTCAAATCCCTCCAAGACTTCTTCCGGAAGCGGGGCATCGAAGTCGGGAGCCAGCCAAATCTTCCCTTTGGCAGTACCCGGCACCCTCGTCTTCGTCTGTTGGGGGACGGGGACCAGGCGCGCCACGGGCACTCCGGCCTTGGCGATTATCACCTCTTCCCCTTCGCTAACCCAGGCCAAGAGCCTGGAGAAATGCGTCTTAGCCTCATGAACGTTTACCCGGAAGGGCACTGGGTAATCATCTCCCGGGGTTATAGTAGACTAAGTTAATGGACTAAGTCAAGCCCCGGATCTAGCGGCCGGCCGGACCGCTCCAAACCGAAGTGCAGCCAGCGCCCCACGGCGGTGCCTATTTCCTCCCCGGCGGCTACCGGCTGGCCGGGTGTCACCCGGACCTCGGCCAGCCGCTCGTAAACCGTTTCCAAACCTCCCTCGTGGGCGATCCGCACCGCATAGGCGGTGGAAGCTCCTACCGGAAGCACGTCCACGGTCTTGACCGTGCCGGCCAGGGCCGCCCGCACCGACTGGCCGGGGCGCACCGCCAGATCTACCCCGGGGTGAAACACTTTTTGGGTGCCCACCGGAGAAGCACTCCAGCCGAAGGGCCGCAGCACCTCCCCCTCCACCGGAACGGTGAGCGCAGGCAACGGCGGTTCCGAGCCGCCCGGCACCGGTGCCGCGCCGGCTTCCGTCCCGGCCCCGGCCTCCGCCGGAGCCAGAGCGGGCAACTCCGAAGCGCCCGGCTGTCCCGCCTCCAAGTCAGGACCTCCGCCCAGGAAATAGCCGTAGCGGTCGAAACTGTCCAGCCCCAGATACCGGGCCAGGCGCGGCGTCCAGTCCGCGGCCGGCGAGGTGAGGTAGAAGGCGGCCCTTTCGCGCCAGGTTTCCGGTACCGGTAGCAACCCTTGCAGAGACAGGTAGGCTACTCCGAAGCAGAGCGCCGCCGTCCACAGCCGCCAGGTGCGGCGGTACCGCCGGGAAGGTGCCCCCAGATAACCGCGGGGGCGGCTTAAGGAGATGTAGTCCCGCACCTCTTCCCTACGGGTTTCTTCCGGCCTGGTTTCCTTTTCCGCCACCGGCAACCCTCCCCACCTGAACGTCGTGCCGCGACCCCGGCGGGCAGGGTTGGATTCCCCGAGTACATTGGAGCCTCGCCGGGCACCGAGCTTAGCGAGGGCAAGCCTGGAGGCGGGCCGAAGGCCACGGATGGCCGAAGCGGCGGGGCGCCATGGACGGCGCTTCCGCCGGGCGCCCGCCGGAGGGCGAAGCCCGAGCCCTAGCTCGGTCGGCGAGGCGAGAGTACGAGGGGAACCAACCCCGCCCGCCGGATAACGCGCCTTGCCCCAGGGGCCTTGCCTCGGGGCCTGTCCGGTTAAATTCTATGCCCCACCGCTGCGGTTATGCCTCCCGGTTGGAAACTCCCGCCTCGCCGAAGGTGGCCATCTCCCGCAGGATCTTCACCGCCGCCTCCACGATGGGCATCACCAGCGCCGCGCCGGTGCCCTCTCCCAGCCGCAGGTCCATAAAGAGAATGGGTTTGAGCCCCATGAGCTCGAGCATGACCCGGTGGGCGGGCTCGGCCGATTGGTGGGAGGCCAAGAGGTAGTCCCGCACCGGCGGTGCCAGGCCCACGGCGATCAGCGCCGCCGCGGCGGAGATGAGCCCGTCCACCAGCACCGCGCCCCGGGCTGCCGCTACCCCTATGGCCACTCCGGCCAGGCCCGCGATCTCCAGCCCTCCCACCTTGCACAGGACGTCCCAGGCGTCGCGCGGATCGGGCCGGTTCTCCGCCAGGGCCTGCTCCAGGCAGCGGATCTTCTTTTTGAGCCGTTCGTCGTCCACTCCCGTGCCCCGGCCGGTCAGCTCGGCTACCGGAAGGCCGCTGTACACCGCGGCGATGGCGGTGCTGGCGCTGGTGTTGGCGATACCCATGTCGCCCAGGGCCACCAATCGCGCCCCTCGGCCTACCACCTCCCGGGCCACCTCCAGGCCCACGGCTACGGCCCGCTCGGCCTCCTGCCGGGTCATGGCCGGACCGCGGGTGAAGTTCCGGGTGCCGTAGGCCACCTTGCGGCTCAACACCCCGGGAATTAACGGCAGGTCCCGGGCCACGCCGATATCTACCACCACCAGCTCCGCCCCGACGTGGCGGCTGAGCACGCTCATGGCCGCGCCGCCCCGGGCGAAGTTGGCCACCATCTGGGCGGTTACCTCTTGAGGAAAGGCGCTAACCCCTTCCTCGGCCACGCCGTGGTCCGCGGCCATCAGCACCGCCGCCTTCTTGGGCAACTCCGGCAGGGCCTCGCCGGTGATGGCCGCCAGGTGCGCGGCCAGATCCTCCAGCCGTCCCAGGCTGCCCTGGGGTTTGGTCAGATCGTCCAGACGGAGGCGGGCGGCCCGGCGCGCCTCCTCGTTTAGCTCGGGAATGCTCGGCAGTTCCAGCATGCTAGAAACCATACCCCCCATGTAAGCGTGGATATAAAAGCAAAAGTCCCCAGCCTTGACTCTCGTCAGACTGGGGACTTTGCCATCGTCCCGGTCCGCCCCGCGCCCGGCGCGGGTTAATTTCTGGACGGGCAGGTCTCCTGGCTTCCTTCCTCGCCCTCCTTCCCTTCCCCGGGCGGTAGCGGCTAGACTCCGCCCCGACCGAGTGGGTCCGGCCGGCGGAAAAAGGAGGGCTCCGGTTCACAGTGGCGGGACCGCGCAGGATTCGCACCTGCTTCCCTATTCTCCGGGCCAACGCCCGGCACCCGCCCAGCTAGGTTGTTCAGAAACCCATATTCTACTTCCCTCCGGTTTTTCCTTCCGCCCGCTAGAAAAGCAGGCGACGCTGCCGGAGGTTAATGCTTATGATAAGACCCAGGGCGGTAAGGTTGGTAAGCATGGCGCTGCCGCCGTAGCTGAACAGGGGCAGGGGGATACCGGTTATGGGCATGATGCCCATGGTCATGCCCACGTTCACCAAGAGATGAAAGGTAAAGGTGGAAATAATGCCGGCGATAACCAAACGGCCGAAAAGGTTGTCGGTCTCGGCGGCGATGATCAGGGCCCGGTAAAGCAGAAGAAAATACAGCCCCAGAAGGGCGGTTGCACCCACAAACCCGAACTCCTCCCCCACTACCGAAAAGATAAAGTCGGTGTGGTGCTCGGGAAGAAAGTTGAGCTGCACCTGTGAGCCCCGGCGGTATCCCTGGCCGAACAGCCCTCCGGCTCCTATAGCCACCAGCGACTGGATGATGTGGTAACCCGCGCCCCGGCCGCCCTGGCCGTCGTTATAGGGGTTCAGGAAAACTACCAACCGCATGATCTGATAGTCCTCCAGGGGCAAGGGCAGGCCCAGGTGAAAGTGGGCCAGCAGGAGCGCTATTGCCACCGCCAGGCCGCCTCCCACCAGGCCCAACAGCAGCCGCGGGTTGGCTCCGGCCATGAACAGCATGCCCAGACAGGTGGCCACCAGGACCAAAGAAGTTCCCAGGTCGGGTTGGCGCAGGATTAGAAGCATGGGCAGGCCTACGTAAGCAAAAACCGGAAGCAGGTCGCGAAATCGAGCCAGCCGCCCCTGACGCCGGCTAAGGTAGTCGGCCAGGGCTATCACCAGCAGCAATTTGGCGAATTCCGAGGGCTGAAAGATGAAGGGGCCAACACCGATCCAGCGTTGGGCACCGCGCGCCCCGGTACCCACCACCAGCACCGCGGCCAGCATGACCAGCGTAGCCGCGTAGACCAAGGGGCCGGTTCGCTGCCACCGCCGGTAATCCACTACCGCGGCCGCGGCGGCCAGAACGCTACCCAGCCCGATCCACAGGGCCTGGCGCTTGACGTAGATCAGACCGTCCCCCCCGGCGCCGGCCGAGGCGCTGCCCAGAACCACCAGGCTTGCGCCCAAAATGGCCGCCGAAGCCAGCACGAAAGGCCAGTCCAGATTGCGGAGCTGTTTGCGCGTAAGCACGACCGGGCCTCTCCCTCCCGAGAAGCATTATACCAGAAGCCCGGCCGCAAGACAGGCCTTATCGACCTGGAACTCTTTTCATCCGCACCACCGGTATGTTGGCCACCAGGGCCACCGCCTCCGGAGAGTTGCGGAGTTGCACCTCCAGGCGACGGGCGTCCACGTCCATGTACTTGGATACGGTCTTAACCAGGTCGCTCTTCAGGGCCTCCAGGAAAGGGGTGGCGATGTCCGCCCGGTCGCGAGTTAAGACCGAATGCAGCCTTTCCTTGGCCACCTTCTTGCTGGGCTCGCTTTCCCGCCCCCACATGCGCTGCCACAGACCCAGCATGCTTCACCGGCTCCCTTCCTAATTACTTCCAACCCACCAGGCGCTTTAGCCGCTGCATGAAGCCGCCGTGGTCGAATACCGGCATCAACGGAACCTCCTCCCCCATCAGGCGACGGGCGATGTTACGAAAGGCCATTCCCGCCCGGGAGTTCTTGTCCCATACCGCCGGTTCGCCCCGGTTGGTGGAAACCACAATGTGGTCGTCCTCGGGGATTATTCCCAGCAGCCGCACCGCCAGTATGTCCAGGATGTCGTCTATGTCCATCATGTCGCCCCGGCGCACCATGTCCGGCCGCAACCGGTTAACGATAAGCTGGGGTTCTTTTAGCCCCCGGCTCTCCAGTAGGCCGATGACCCGGTCCGCGTCCCGCACCGCCGAAACCTCAGGGGTGGTAACCACTATGGCCTGCTCCGCTCCCACTACCGCGTTCACGAACCCCTGCTCGATCCCCGCCGGGCAGTCTATCAGGATAAAATCGTAATCTTGTTTAAGTTTGCGGCACAAGTCCAGCATTTGCTCCTCGCTCACCGCCGACTTATCCTCGGTCTGCGCCGCGGGTAACAGATATAGGCCCTCAAGGTGCTTGTCCTTTACCAGGGCCTGGGGCAGGCGGCAGCGGCCCCGGACTACATCTACCAGGTTATAAACGATACGGTTTTCCAGCCCCATCACCACGTCCAGGTTGCGCAGCCCGATGTCCGTGTCTACCATAACCACTTTTTGCCCCATCTGGGCCAGGACGGTGCCGATGTTAGCCACGGCGGTGGTCTTACCCACCCCACCTTTACCCGAAGTGACCACAATTACCGTTCCCAAGCGCAGTCCTCCCCCTAGCAAGCCTTACCATCTGTAAAGCCGAAATAGGGTTCGATCACAATTAGACCTTCGCGAATGCGGGCGACCTCCGGCTCTTGGGGCTCGCCGGCTTCGTCCGGGCTACGGCTGATCAGGTGCGCGATCCGAAGCTGCGTGGGCTGAAGGCGGTAGGCCACCACTACCGCCCGCTCGTCCCCCCAGGCGCCGGCGTGCACGGTGCCCCGCAGGCTACCCAGCACCATTACGTGACCCCCTGCCTTTACCTCCGCGCCGGGGTTAACGTCTCCCAGTACCACCACGTGGCCGGGGTAGGTTACGCTCTGCCCGGAACGCAGGGTCTGCTGCACCAGCAAGGTATGCTCGGACACCGCCGTGCCCGGCTCCGGCCGGAACCCGGACGGCACGGGGCCTTTTCCTGCCGGCTCGAGGGGGAACTTAGGCATGGCCAAACCTCCCGGAGCCAAAAATTGCTGCTGGTTTGATTTCTACGCCCGCCGCCCAATTCCTGCCGCCCGCCGCTTAATTCCTCGGAACTTGCGCTCCGGTAGCCCCCTCGCCCGCAGCCCCTCGGGTTCCGGCGGCGCCGGCCGCACTCTCCGCGCCGGCAGTCGCCTGCTGATCCAGGCCGAAGTAGGCGCGGAAAACTTCCCGCGCCACCTTGGCCGCCGAGCCCGCCCCGGATTCGCCGTACTCCACCAGGATGGCCACCGCGATCTCCGGCCGGTCGAAGGGGGCGAAGCCCACGAACAGGCCGTGGAAGTCCTTGCCGGGGTCATCCCCGCCCAGCCCGGTCTGGGCGGTACCGGTCTTGCCCGCCACCTGGATCGAGGGCGGGAAATCGGCAAACAGCGAACCCGCCGTACCTCCCGGCAGGCATACCCGGTGCATCCCTTCCCTCACGGCCGCCAGCACTTCCGGGTCTAAATTCACCTGGTGCACCAGGTAGGGGCCGAACTCGGCTACCGTCCGCCCTTCGGCGGTGACCAGCCGCTTTACCAGGTAAGGCTGCCAGCGCCGACCGCCGTTGGCCAGGGTGGCCACGTAATTGGCCAACTGCAGCATGGTGTAGGAGTTGGCTCCCTGGCCTATGGAGAGGTTGAAGGTGTCGAACGGCTGCCACCGGGTGTAGAAGTTGTAGTTGATGCGGAACTCCGCCTCCAGCAGCCGCTCCTCCTGCTGCTTCTGGCGCTCGAGTTTCTTTTGCTCTTCCGGACCGGCTGCGGCCATAAGCTGCCGGTATTTGCGCTCCAGGTCCTTGCGCTTTTGCTCGTAATCCCTTTCCAGGCTGGCCGCCCATATCTCCCGTTTCCACTCCGGGGAGGGCAGGAGCCCCGCGCTCTCGGCCGTAACATCCCGGGCGCCGGTCTTCTCGCCCAGGCCGAACTCCCGCGCCACCTTTACTATTTCGTCAACCCCGGCCAGATACCCCACGTGCTGGAAAAAGGTGTTGCAGGAAACGGCAAAGGCCCGGTAGAGATCCACCCGTCCGTGGACTCCCCAGCACTTGATGTAGGGCGGCTGCCAGTACCGGCCGGTGCAGGTAACGGTAAATTCGGGGGTGATGGCGCCGGAAGCCAGCGCCGCCATGCCGGTAACCATCTTAAAGGTGGAGCCCGGGGGATAGGTGCCCTGCACCGCCCGGTTCAAGAAGGGCCGAAGCCGCGGGTCCTCGTAATAGGCGCGCTCCTGGGCGTTCAATCCGTCCACGAAATCGTTCGGATTGAGGGCCGGCCGGCTGGCTATGGCCAGAATGGCCCCGCTACGTACGTCCAGCACCACCGCCGCCGCCCCTCCGGCCTTGGGGTGTTTTTCTTTAACCTGGGCAATAACCTGGTCCAGGGAATCTTCCAGGGCCTTTTGCACCCGCAAGTCCAGGGTGGTCACCAGATTGGTTCCGGGTGCCGGAGGGATGAGGGGTTGGGGGTCGCCTACCGGCCGGTTGTGCACGTCCACTGCCACCTGCTGCATGCCCTTCTGACCCCGCAGCCCGTACTCCTGATCCCCTACCAAATAAGACTCGTAAAGCCGCTCCAGCCCGATCTTACCGATCAGGTCGTTCAAACCGTACTGACGCTCGGCGAACTGGGTCAATTCCTCCTGGGTGATCCGGCCCACATACCCCAGCACGTGCCCGGCCAGCGCTCCGTAAGGATAGTAGCGCACCGGCTCGGTGTTGATGCTCACTCCCGGCAGGTCGGCGCTGTTCTCTTCCAGCCGGGTCACCAAGTCCATGGTGTGGGGTTCCCCCCAGGGGAGCCGGGCGATTTCCACCGGCTCGTAACGCCGGGGCTGGTTCTTGACCGTCTGGCGGATGCTCTCCGGAGTCAGTTCGGGATTATCCAGCAGCGCCGCCAGACGTGAAGCCACCTGCCCGATTTCCTCTTCCGATAGACCAAAGGGATTAAAGGAAACCACGAACACCGGCCGGCTGGTGGCCAGCACCCGACCGTAGCGGTCCAGGATATCCCCCCGGCGGGCGGGAATGGGGATGAGGCGGGTGCTGTTAGCCTCCGCCCGAGCCTGAAGCGCCCGGCCCTGCAGGATCTGCAGGTCGAAGAGCCGGAACACCAGTACGGAAAAGATGACTATTAGAACCACCAGGAAGGCGGTAAGTTTTTGGTCCAGCTTACGCTCTTCCATACCTAAGGCCTCCCCGGCCGATAGAACGCCCAATACACCGCCAGCCCCACTACCACGTTGACCAAGCCTTCCGGCAGCAGGTGAGTCGGCGGCCAGGGGAATCTCCCCCAGAGGGCCAGAACGCCGGCCAGGGTATGGCCCACCCCCTCCATCAGGGTAGCGGCCAAAACGGCCAAGGCCGGCAGCAGGGGGTGCTCCTGAAAGAAGTGGCGGCGCGCCTCGCCGATAATGAAGCCGATCAAGCCCTTAACCAGGGCGTGCAGGCCCGGGTAGGTGCCGGCCAGAAGATCCTGGGCCAGACCGTAGCCCACCCCCACCAGGGCGCCCCGGCGGGACCCGCCGAAGAGCGCCTCCAGCACCGTGCCCACCAGTAGCAGGTCTGCCGGCGCCCCTAAGGCCAGAGCTCCCAGCCCCACCAGCCCCAGCGCCGCAATTCTTACCAGAAACACCCTAAGAACCTCCGTAGCTTCGAACCACCATCACTTCTTCCAACCGGGAGAAATCCACGAAAGACTGCACCACCGCCCGCTGCATCAGGCCGCTGGGCTCCGGGCTAACCTCCAGGATGTAGCCGATGCGCAGCCCCGGGGGGAGTCCCCCTCCCAGGCCCGAGGTCACCACCACCTGGTAGGGCTCGACCTTGGCCGCGTAGGGCAGGTGCAGCATCTGCAACCGCCCCCGGGCATCGCCCAGGCCTTTAACCACCCCCGGCAGCCGCGACTGCTGAATAAGAGCGCCGGCCGCCGCCTCCCGGTCGGTCAAGAGCAACACCTGGGCGGTGGTAGGGGTGACCGCCAGCACCCGACCCACCAATCCCTGGTAATTGATCACCGGCATGTCCTTCTTAACCCCGTCCCGGGTCCCCCGGTCAATGGTTACGGTACGAAACCACCGGTCCGGATGCCGGCCGATCACCCGCGCGGCCAGAAGGTCGTACTCCGGCCACTCCTCCTGAAGCTGTAGCAGGAGCCTCAGCCGCTCGTTCTCCAGCCGGTATTCCTCCAGCCGCGTGTTCTCCGCCCTGAGCCGCCCCAGCTCTTCCCTAAGGGCCCGGTTTTCCGCCTCCAGTTCCCGATAACGAAAAAAAGCCCCGGCTAGGGGCTCCAAGCCGTCTTGCAGCCGGACCCAGCTTCGGCCGACCGCTCCCACCAGCTCTCGCACCCACACCTCCGGGGCGGTCAGAGCCGGCCTTTCCAACCCCGCCGCCCGGGCCAGAAAAAGGCCGGCGGCTACCAAGAGGAGGATCAACGCCGCCCGCGCCCGGCCCATCGGGCTCACCTTCTTAGCTCAAGTGCCGGGTCGGCAGCAGCACCCGCTTGAGCACTTCGATGTTCTCTAACACCTTGCCGGTACCCAGGGCCACCGCCGCCAGGGGATTCTCGGCCAGGTTCACCGGCATCCCCGTCTCCTCCGCCGCCAGGGCGTCCAGCCCCCACAGCAGCGACCCGCCACCGGCCATAACTATCCCGCGGTCCATGATGTCCGCGGCCAGTTCCGGCGGCGTCTTCTCCAGGCAGGTCTTTATGGCCTCCAGGATGGCCGCAACCGGCTCGGACAGAGCCTGGCTGATTTCCTCGGCGCTCACCTCAATGGTCTTGGGCAAGCCCGTAACCAGGTCCCGGCCCCGCACCGGGTACACCCGGCGCCGGCGCTCCCGGCTTTGCTCGTCATCGCCGAAATAGGCGGCGCCGATCTCTATCTTGATCTCCTCTGCCGTGCGCTCGCCCACCATGAGGTTATAAGCCCGCTTTATATACTGCACGATGGCCTCGTCCATCTCGTCTCCCCCGATGCGGATCGACCGGCTGGTTACGATCCCGCCCAGGGAAATAACCGCCACCTCGGTGGTGCCGCCGCCGATGTCCACGATCATGCTGCCCATGGGCTCGTGGACCGGCAGCCCCGCGCCAATGGCCGCGGCCATGGGCTCTTCTATAAGGTAGACTTCCTTGGCTCCGGCCTGCAGGGCCGCCTCGCGCACCGCCCGCTCCTCCACCGCTGTCACTCCGGAGGGCACGCCTATCACCACCCGGGGCCGCACCAGTCGGCTTCCGCCCAGGGCCTTGTTAATGAAATAGCGCAGCATGGCATGGGTGGTATCGAAATCGGCGATGACTCCGTCTTTCATGGGCCGGATGGCCACGATGCTGCCCGGTGTCCGGCCGATCATGCGCTTGGCCTCTTCCCCCACCGCCAGGATGGTGCCGGTCTCGCGCTGCAGGGCTACCACCGAGGGCTCGTATAGTACGATTCCCTTGCCGCGAACGTACACCAAACTGTTGGCCGTTCCTAGATCAATCCCCACGTCCCTGGCAAAGAGCATGAAAGCTCTCCTTCCTTATGAAATGCCGCCTCAATTATAGTACAGGCCCCTAGGGGGAGCAAGGGAAACATTTGGGGAGCAGCCGGTACCGCTTCCGCCCCAAGCCGGGCACACACCGGGACAATTGGCTATGCGTTAAGCAACCCCTGCTCCTTGAAGCTCACGTAGCGGCCGTCCCCTATCACCAGGTGATCCAGCACGGCAATACCCAGTATGTTACCCGCCTGCACCAGCCGCCTGGTTACCTCTATGTCCTCGGCGCTGGGGGTGGGATCGCCGCTGGGATGGTTATGTATCAGGATCACCGAGGCGGCGCTGTGCATTACCGCCCGCTTGAACACCTCCCGGGGGTGCACCAGAGAGGAATTGAGGCTGCCTACGGAGATGGTGTCCAAATACAGCACCCGGTTCTTGGTGTTAAGGGAAAGGGTGCGGAAGTGCTCCCGGTCCAGGTAGCGCATCTCCTCCATCACCAGCTCCGCCACCTCGGCCGGAGAGCGGATGACCGGCCGACTGCTGGGAGCGGTCTGGGCCAATCGCCGGCCCAACTCCACCGCCGCCTTCACCTGCGCCGCCTTGGCCGGCCCCATACCTTTTACCGCCGCCAACTCCGCCAGGCCGGCCCGGGCCAGATACTCCCGACCCCGGGGCTGGGCCAAGAGCCTGTGGGCCAGTTCCAGAGCGCTCTCTTCCGCCCAACCGGTGCGCAAGATTATTGCCAGCAGTTCGGCGTCGGAGAGCGCCTCCGGGCCCAGTCGGGCCAAGCGCTCCCGGGGCCGCACCTCCTCCGGCAGAGACTTGATGCCCACCCGGTAGCTTGGCGGTGCTTCCGGCGGCACCGGGGCCCGGCCGGGGTCTACTGGCCCGGGCGTCAAGGCCGCCCTCTCCTCCACCCGTCCGTCTTCCTTAATCTTGCGCCTACGGCCGGTCTTCCCGCCCGAACCGCCGGACTCTTGTCTACCAGCCACCTTTCTCCCCCCAGCCAGGTTATCCCTATCTCCCTTGGGTCAAGTTACCCCCACTTCGAAGGCGACTTGGGTTGACTGGCGGTACCGGGTCTCGCCTGAGTACATTGGCAACTCGCCGGGCACCGAACTTGGCGAGGCCGAGCGCGAAGGCGGGCCGGAGGCCACGGACGGCCGCAGCCGAGGAGCGCCATGGACGGCGCTTCCGAGGGGAGCCCGCCGTAGCGCGAAGGCTGAGCCCTAGTTTGGTCGGCGAGGTGACAGTACGAACGGCGAGCACCCGGTACCGCCCGTGGGAAGGTAGGATTACGTCAGCCCTTGAGGCCCTTTGTCGCTATCCCAGCACCCTTACCCCGAAAAAGGAGAGCATGTCCGCCAGTCGCGCCAGCGGCAGCCCCACCACGTTGAAATAACACCCTTCCAGGCGACGGACCAGGACCGCTCCCAGTCCCTGAACCGCGTAGGCCCCGGCTTTGTCCAAAGGCTCGCCGCTGGCCACGTAGGCTTCAATCTCCTCGGGAGTAAGCTCGCGAAAGATAACCTCGGTCTCCTCGTGGTCCACCAGCGCCTCTCCCCGCGAGACGTTCACCACGGCCACTCCGGTGAGCACCCGGTGCCGGGCGCCGCTCAGCCGCCGCAGCATGGCCCTGGCTTCCCCGGGGCCGGAGGGTTTACCCAGTATCTCCTCGCCCAGCACCACTACCGTATCGGCGCCGATCACCAATCCCTCGGTTAGATCGCGGGCCACCTGCTGCGCTTTCCCCAGGGCCAGGGACCTCACCGCGGCCGCGGGATCTCCCCGGGGCGGCGCCTCCTCTACCTGACTGGGAATCACCTCAAAAGGCAGGCCCAACTGCGCCAGCAGCATCCGGCGGCGGGGAGAGGCGGACGCCAGATAGATGGGAAGAGGAGTAAAGGCCACCCCAAGACCACCTCCTACCGCGGCGGATTGGGCAAGCCGCCGGACAGACTCGGTTCCTCCTCCCATCCCCCGGCTGCTCCCGCCCGCCAGGTAAGATTGAAGCTCAAAACCTCCAGGTGCACCGAAAGATCCACGTTGCGTACCCTCACTCGCTCCGGAACGTTTATGAACTGGGGAGCGAAATTGAGTATCCCTTGTATTCCTGCCTCCACCAGGAGGTCGGCCACCGGCTGCGCCTGATCCGCAGGAACGCAGATGATGCCGATCCGGGCTCCCACCGCCCGAACCACCTCGGGCAACCTCTCCACCGCGTAGACCGGTATGCCGTTCAGGCTACGGCCGATCTTGTTGGGATCCCGGTCAAACACCGCCCGGATGATGAACCCCCGCCGGGCAAAGCCCCGATAGGAAACCAGCGCGGCACCCAGGTTGCCGGCTCCCACCAACACCACCGACCATACGTCGGACAGGCCCAGGATTTTCAAAATCTCCTCGTTTAGGGCTCTTACGCTGTAACCCACTCCCCGGGTGCCGAACTCTCCAAAGTAGGCCAGGTCTTTGCGCACCTGGGCGGCGCTAACGCCCACCGCCTGGGCGATCTCGCCGGAAGAAACGGTAGCTACGCCCTGCTGCTCGAGCTGGGCCAGATACCGGGAGTAGATGGATAGTCGCACCACGGTGGCCTCGGGTACTCTTGGGGTCTTCACCACGCCTCGTCCCTCCTGGCAACAGAGCCGTTACTGTCAAGCCTACCGGCCATGAAACGTATTCCAAGCTTCCCCTAGGCGGTACCGGGTGCTCCCTTTCGTACTGTCACCTCGCCGACGATACTTGCGCTCGGCCTGCACCCGGTACCGCCAGAGCCAACTCAAGGCCGGGGATAACTCAGCTACCGGCCCCCACACCATCGTCCCGGAGCGCGGCTCCCGGTGCCCATCGCTCCATACGCGCCCGGGCCTCACCCACCAGATAGAAAGAACCGGTAACCAGCACCATATCCTCTTCCCCGGCCAGGCCTAACGCCCGATCCAGGGCGGCGTCCAAATCCGCCTCGGCGTACACCGCGCCCACGTGCCTGGCCGCCATACTCGCCACCTTTTCCCAATCCCCCGCCCGGGGACTGAGGGGGCGGGTGACCACCACCGCCGCCGCCAAAGGGGCCAAAAGATCCATTATCGCCTCCCTCTCCTTGTCGGCCAGAAGCCCCACCACCAGGATGATCCGGCGAAAGGCCAGCCGCTCCACCGCCGCCCGCAGGGCCCGGGCGGCGTCCCGATTATGGGCGGCATCGAACGCCAGGAGCGGGCGGGTGGGCCAAAGCTCCAGCCGGGCCGGCCAGCTCACCCGGGCCAGACCCTCGCGCACCGCCTCCGGCCCGAGCTCAAGCCCCCGGAAGCGGGCCAGTACTTCGGCCGCCAACACGGCGGTAGCGGCGTTCGCCAGTTGGTGCGGTCCCAACAGAGGCAAGAAGAGTTCGGGATATTCCCGCCCCATCACCGTGAGGTCGAAGCGCTGGCCCCGGGTATCCGCTTCCCGGGGCCGGATTTGGGTTTCTTCCTGCACCACGAAAAGCCGGGCCTCTACCTCCCGGCAACGTTCTCTGACCGCCTCCAGGGCCTCCCCTTCGGCGGCGGTGACCGCGAAGCCGCCGGGCTTTATTATCCCCGCCTTGGTCCGGGCGATGGCCTCCAGGGTGCGGCCCAGGTGCTCCATGTGATCCCAACCCACGTTGGTGATCACGCTCACCAGGGGCATAGGGACGGCGTTGGTGGCGTCGTGCTCCCCGCCCATCCCTACCTCCATTACCGCCACCTCTACCCCTTGCTCCCGGAAGCCCGCCCAGGCCATGGCGGTGAGCACCTCAAACTCCGTGGGCTCCTCGCCCCGTTCCGCCGCCAGCCCGGCCACCGCCGGCCGTACCGCTTCCACCAGCCGGGCGAACTCCTCGGGATTTATGGGTCGGCCGTCAATGCGGAAGCGTTCGGTGTAGGAAACCAAATGAGGGGAAGTAAAAAGGCCGGTGCGGTAACCGGCCGCTTGCAGTATGCTGGCCAGCATGGCCGCCGTAGACCCCTTGCCGTTAGTGCCCCCCACGTGAACCACCGGCAGGTCCAGATGGGGATTACCCAGCCGCTCCAGTAGATCCCGGATGCGGTCCAGCCCCAGGTGGATGCCCAGGCGCAGGTAGCTTTCCAAATAGGCGACGGCTTCTCGGTAGTCCAAGGTTGCTCTCCCCAATCCCCGCCTAGGCCAGGGCCGCCAGCCGCTCGGTAAGTGCCTTCTCTTTGGCCGCCAGCTCCTCCGCCCGCTTCTTCTCCCGGACCACTACTTCCTCCGGCGCCCGGGAGAGAAAATCCGGGTTGGCCAATTTTTGCCGGGTGCGCGCCAGTTCCCGGCTCACCGCGGCCAACTCCTTGCCCAAGCGCTCCCGCTCGCGGTCGAAGTCGATCAGACCGGCCAGGGGCACGAATATTTGCACCCCGGGGGCCACCGCGCCGGCCGCCTGCCGGGGGGGCTCCATCTGGGCCCGCACCTCAATGGGCTCGGCCTGGGCCAGCCGCCTAATAAGCTCCCGGCCCTCCTCCAGAAGGGACCGGGTGGCGGCCGCCTCCGCCACCAGGTAAACCGGCACGCTCTGGGCCGGGGGCAGGCGCATTTCCCCCCGCAGGTTGCGGATGCCCCGGATCACTTCCATTAACAGTTGCACCGCCTCTTCCGCCTGAGGATCGGTCCGGCCGGTAGGCACCGGCCAGTCCGCCAGCATCAGGCTGCCCTCGCTGCCGGGAAGATAATTCCAGATCTCCTCGGTGATGAAGGGCATGAAGGGGTGCAACAGCTTCATAAGCTCGCGCAACACCTGCAGCAGCACCCGCTGCGCGGTGCGCCGCCGGGCCGGATCCTCTCCGTACAGCCGGAGCTTAGCCATTTCCAGGTACCAGTCGCAGAACTCGCTCCAGGTGAACTCGTACAGTACCCGCGCCGCCTCCCCTAATTCGTAGGCCTCCAGATACTCGGTAACCTCGCCGGTCACCGCCTCCAGCCGGCTTAGGATCCAGCGGTCGGGGAGTTCCTCCGGCGCCGAAGGGCCGGCTTCCTGGAAGTCTTCCAGGTTCATAAGGGTGAAACGGGCGGCGTTCCAAATCTTGTTGGCGAAGTTGCGGGCCGCCTCCACCCGTTCCCAGTTGAACCGCAGGTCGTTACCCGGAGTGTTGTTGGTCACCAGCATGAAACGCAGGCTGTCGGCGCCGTAGCGCTCGATAACCTCCACCGGGTCCACGCCGTTACCCAGGGACTTGCTCATCTTGCGGCCCTGGGCATCCCGCACCAGGCCGTGGATGAACACCTCCCGGAAGGGCACCTCGCCCATGAACTCCAGGCCCATGAAGATCATCCGCGCCACCCAGAAGAAAAGGATGTCCCGGCCGGTGACCAGGACCGAGGTGGGATAAAAGCGGGAAAGCTCCAGCGTGGCCTCGGGCCATCCCAGGGTGGAGAAGGGCCACAGGGCGGAGCTGAACCAGGTGTCCAAAACGTCCTCGTCCTGCCGGAGATTCTTGCTGCCGCAGGCCGGGCAGCAATCGGGGTCCTCGCGCCGGCATATGGTGTGGCCGCAGTCCTGGCAGTACCACACCGGAATGCGGTGGCCCCACCACAACTGCCGCGAGATGCACCAGTCCCGGATACCGTCCAGCCAATTAAGGAAGATTTTCGTGAACCGCTCGGGAACGAACCGCACCCGGCCCTCCAGGGCGGCGCGGCGGGCGGGCTCGGCCAGGGGCTCCATGCGCACGAACCACTGCTCGGAAACCAGGGGCTCGATCACCGTGCCGCAGCGGTAACACCGGCCCACGCTGTGGCGGTAGGGTTCCTGCCGCAGCAACAGGCCCCGGGCGGCCAAATCCCTTACCACCGCCTCCCGGGCCTGGTAGCGGTCCATTCCCGCATAGGCCCCGGCGGCCGCGGTCATGCGCGCCTCCCGGTCGATAACCTCTACCTGCTCCAAGCCGTGACGCTGCCCGATCTCGAAGTCGTTGGGGTCGTGGGCGGGGGTGATCTTCACCGCTCCGGAGCCGAAGGCCGGGTCCACGTAGGCGTCGGCAATGATGGGTATGGGCCGTTCCGCCAGGGGCAGCATGACCCGCCGGCCCACCAGGTGCTGATAGCGCAAGTCTTCCGGATGCACGGCCACGGCGGTGTCGCCCAGCATGGTTTCCGGCCGCGTGGTGGCCACGATGATGTGCCCCTTGCCGTCTACCAGGGGGTAAAGTATATGCCAAAGGAAGCCGTCCTCTTCCTCGTGCTCCACTTCGATGTCCGAGATCACCGTGTGGCACTTGGGGCACCAGTTGATCATATAGTTGCCCCGGTAGATGAGGCCCTTTTCGTACAGGCGCACGAAAACCTCCCGCACCGCCCGGGAGCAGCCCTCGTCCATGGTGAAGCGCTCCCGGCTCCAGTCGCAGGAAGCCCCCAGCAGGCGCAGCTGCTCGGTAATGCGCCGGCCGTACTTTTCCTTCCAGTCCCACACCCGGGCCAGGAACGCCTCCCGTCCCAGGTCGTAGCGGCTTAAGCCCTCCTTGGCCAACTCCTCCTCCACCCGGGCCTGGGTGGCGATACCGGCGTGGTCGGTGCCGGGAAGCCAAAGGGCGTTATACCCCTGCATGCGGCGCCAGCGGGTGAGGATGTCCTGCAGGGTTTCGTCCAGGGCATGTCCCAGGTGCAGGGAGCCGGTGACGTTGGGCGGGGGCATGACGATGCTGAAAGGGGGAGCGGAGCCGTCGGCCGAAGCCCGGAAAAAGCCCGACTGCTCCCAGTGCGCGTACCACTTCTTCTCTACGGCCCGGTGATCGTAGGTGGAAGGCAGGTTCTTGGGCACGTACGCGTCCTCCTTAAAGAAAACTCCTTGCATCCGCAGGGGATGAAGGAGCGGATTGGCACCTTCACGGCTTCATCTTAATGAGCCGCCCGGCCAAAGTCAAGACTTAAGCTCGGCACCCGGCGAGCTGCCAATGTACTCAGGAGAGCACCCATGCCTGCCCGCAAACCCGAGCCAGCGACAACTCAGGCCGACGACCGGCCGTTCACCAGGGCGTGGGGCAGCACCTCGTCCATGTGCCCCACCAGGATGAACTGCATCTTGCGCCGGATGTTGGCCGGGATCTCCTCCAGGTTCTTCTCGTTCTCCCGGGGCAGGATTACGGTCTTAATCCCCGCCCGGTGCGCGGCCAGCACCTTCTCCTTAATGCCCCCCACCGGCAGCACCCGGCCGCGCAGGGTGATCTCTCCGGTCATGGCCACGTCGCGGCGCACCGGCTGGTTGGTCAGGGAAGAGGCCAGGGCCGTGGCCATGGTTATTCCCGCACTGGGCCCGTCCTTGGGGATGGCCCCCTCGGGCACGTGGATGTGGAGGTCATACTTCTCGTAGAAATCCTCGGGAATGCCCAGCTCCTGAGCTTTAGAGCGGATGTAGCTAAACCCTGCCTGGGCGGATTCCCGCATCACCTCGCCCAGCTTGCCGGTAAGGGTGAGGTTACCCTTGCCCTTCACCACCGTGGCCTCCACGCTCAGCACTTCCCCGCCGTTCTCGGTCCAGGCCAGGCCCGTGGCCACCCCTACCTGGTTCTCTTCGTCAATGACTCCGTAGCGGTAGCGGGGTATGCCCAGCCAGTGGGGCAGGCTCTGGCTGCTCACCTTAACGCTTTGCGCCTTACCGGTCACGATATCCCGGGCCACTTTCCGGCAGATGGTGGCTATCTGCCGCTCTAGATTCCGCACCCCCGCCTCCCGGGTGTACTCCCGGATTATGCGTCGGATGGCGTTCTCGGAGAGGCTGAGCTGCTTGGGCTTAAGCCCGTGCTCCTTGAGCTGGCGGGGCAGAAGGTGGCGGAGCGCAATCTGCACCTTCTCCTCCTCGGTGTAGCCCGAGATGGTGATTACTTCCATCCGGTCCAGAAGCGGCCGGGGAATGGTATGCACCACGTTGGCGGTGGTGATGAAGAACACCTTGGAAAGATCAAAGGGCGATTCTATATAATGATCGCTGAAAGCGTGGTTCTGCTCCGGGTCCAGCACCTCCAGCAGCGCCGAGGTGGGGTCGCCCCGGAAGTCCATGCCCACCTTGTCGATCTCGTCCAGAAGGAACACCGGGTTCTTGGTGCCCGCCTGCTTCATGCCCTGGATGATGCGTCCGGGCAGGGCCCCCACGTAGGTGCGGCGGTGCCCCCGGATCTCGGCCTCGTCCCGAATGCCCCCCAGGGAGATGCGCACAAATTTCCGGCCCATGGCCCGGGCGATGGACTTGGCCAGCGAGGTCTTGCCCACCCCGGGCGGTCCTACAAAGCACAGGATGGGGCCCTTCATCTTCCGGGCCAGCTTGCGGATGGCCAGGTACTCCAGGATGCGGTCCTTAACCTCTTTCAGCCCGTAGTGGTCCTCATCCAGAATCTTCTCCGCCAGGGCCACGTCCAGCCGGTCCCTGGTCTGCTCGGCCCAAGGCAGGGACAGGAGCCAGTCCAGGTAGTTACGCACCACCGTGGCTTCGGCCACCATGGGCGGCATCTTTTCCAGCCGCTCTACTTCCTTAAGCGCCTTCTCCCGCACCTCTTTGGGCAGCCGGGCCTTGTCGATGCGCTCCCTAAGCTCCTCCACTTCCGCCGCCCGCTCGTCCTTCTCGCCCAGCTCCTTCTGGATGGCCTTTATCTGCTCCCGCAGGTAGTACTCCTTCTGGGTCTTTTCCATCTGCTTGCGCACCCGCTGGTTGATGCGCCGCTCCAGCTCCAGAATCTCCATCTCCTGGGCCAGAATGCGCAGCAAGAGCTCCAGCCTCTCCTTGACCTCCAGGGCCTCCAGCAGGGCCTGCTTGTCGGCCAGCTTAAGGTTCAGGTGGGCGGCGATGGCGTCCGCCAGCCGGCCGGGGTCGTCCAGGTTGGAAACCGTAACCACCGTCTCCGGCGGGATCTTCTTGCTGTTCTTCACGTACTCCTCAAATTGGTCCAGCAACGCCCGCACCAGGGCGTCTATCTCTACGTCCCGCTCCACCGGCGGCGAGCTTACCTGCACCTCCACCTCGAGATAAGGCTCCAGGCGCAGGAACCGCAAGATCACCCCTCGGGCCAATCCTTCCACCAGAATGCGGATGGTGCCTCCCGGCAGCTTCAGGAGTTGCTTAATCTCCGCCACCGTACCCACGGCGAAGATGTCGCCCTCTCCGGGGTCGTCCGTCTCCGCCTCTTTCTGCATGGCCAGAAGTATGCGCCGGTCCTCCAGCATGGCCTGGTCAATAGCCGCCACCGACTTCTCCCGGCCCACGTCCAGGTGCACCACCATATGGGGGAACACCGCCACTCCCCGCAGGGGGAGCAAGGGTATGGTCCGTATCTCGCTGCCGCGTGGAACCCGTAGCATGCCCTTTCACCCCTTTTCGGCCCGCAAATCCTACGTTTATTCTACGCCATTTATCAAGGCTGCTGCAAGCCCGCCCGGCGCTGACATAATAGGTAAAGGCCCGGCCATTATACCCCCGCCAGGTAGGGTTCTTGACATTAAGTAAGCTAGGCCTTAAGCTCTACTTAAGGGTACACATTAAGGTCTGGGAATTGCTGAGAAGGGGAGAAGGAATATGGAACGGATCACAGGCATTAATGAGGCTCGACCAAGGCTGACCCAACTGGTCAACTCGGTGGCCGCCGATAAGTCGGCGGTAATAATTACCGTCAATAGCGAGCCGAAGGCCGTGCTTATCGATTACGAGGAGTACCGGTCGCTTACCCGGGCCCGGGAAGAAAACAAACGGCTGGCCCTGAGACTGGCCCTGGCCGACCTCCGGTCCCGAGCTGCGGCCGCGGGTATCACCGACCAGGACGTGGTGGAAGAAATCAAAGCCCACCGCGAAAACCAATGAGGGTAGTGCTGGACACAAACGTGGTGAAGCCAATTCCTAGAAATCGTCCGGGAAGGCCAATCCTCACCTTAAGACGAATACGCGGACCGGTAAGGGATTAACCTTGAAGGGCGCGGGAAGGCGGGAAGGGCCGCACCAGGCCCCGGGGCTCCTCGATGAGGGCGTGGGAAAGCACCTCGGTGAGCGTCCTTACCGGCACCACGGTGAGGCCGCTCAGGCGCCGGAAGCTCTCCTGCCAGTTGTCTTTGGGTATGAGTACCTTTTTCACCCCGGCCTGCCGGGCCGCCTCCAGCTTGGGCACAATGCCGCCCACCGGCCGCACCGTCCCCCGGATGGAAAGCTCGCCGGTCATGGCCACCAGGTTATCTACCGGGATGCCGTGCATGGCCGAATACACCGCGGTGGCAATGGTTACCCCGGCCGAGGGGCCGTCGATGGGCACCGAGCCGGGAAAGTTAACGTGAATGTCGTAGTGGCGGGGATCGAGGTTGAGGTGGCGCCGCAGCACCGTGAGCACGTTCTCCACCGAACTGCGCGCCAGGCTCTTGCGCCGCACCCGCCGGCCGTCCGTACCGCCCAACTCTTCCTCTTCCACCACACCGGTAACCACCAGTTGCCCCCGCCCCTTGGCCACCGGCACCACGCTGGCCTCGATCTCCACCAGCGTTCCCAGGTTGGGCCCCTGCACCGCCAGGCCGTTCACCAGCCCCACCTCGGGCTGGGGCGCCACCTTGGGCTCCGGCCGGGGCGAGTACTGGCCGCTGTTCACCACCCACTCCATATCCTCCCGGGTTATGACCGACCGGCCTTCGGTCACCGCCAGACCGGCGGCGATCTGCACCATGTTCACCGCCTCCCGGCCGTTGGTGGCGTAGCGCTTCAGGACCTCCACCGCCTCCTCCTCCAGGCGGCAGTCGATCTTCCGGGCGGCGTTACGGGCAATTACCGCCACCTCCTCGGGGAGCAGGGCCCGGAAGAATATCTCCAGGCAGCGGGAGCGGATGGCGGGCGGGATTTCCTCCGGCAGCCGGGTGGTGGCCCCCACCAGGCGGAAGTCCGCGGGCAGGCCGTTCTGGAAAATGTCGTGGATGTAGCCCGGGATGTTGGTATCCTCGGAGCTGTAGTAGGCGCTCTCCAGGAGCACCTTGCGATCCTCCAGCACCTTCAGAAGCTTATTTATCTGAATGGGGTGCAGCTCGCCGATCTCGTCGATGAAGAGAATCCCGCCGTGGGCCTTGGTAACCGCGCCCGGCTTGGGCTGGGGAATGCCGGCCACGCCCATGGGGCCGGCCCCCTGGTAGATGGGGTCGTGCACCGAGCCGATGAGGGGATCGGCTATACCCCGCTCGTCGAAGCGGGCGGTGGCGCCGTCGATCTCCACGAACTTGGCGTCCTGGCGAAAAGGGGAGTGAGGATTCTGTTTGGCCTCCTCCAGCACCAGGCGGGCGGCCGCGGTCTTGCCCACCCCGGGAGGGCCGTAGAGGATGACGTGCTGGGGATTGGGCCCGCACAGCGCCGCGCGCAGGGCCTTGACCGCGTCCTCCTGCCCGATTATCTCCTCGAAGCTCGCCGGCCGGGTTTTTTCCGCCAGGGGCTCGGTGAGCCTTATCTGGCGCAGCCTCTCCAGCTTCTCCAGCTCTTTACGGGACTCCTTCTCGACGGCCAGGCGGCTGCCCTGTTGGCCGCGCAACTGGTTCCAGAAGTACATCCCTACCACCACAATGAAGAAGAGCTGCACCAGAGCAAAGACGCCCATGCCTGCGTTCCAGTCCGACATGCTCGGGCCCCTTCCCTACAGGAGAACTCAGGCCTTATTATGAGCCGGTAGCTGTCTTTTTATGCCAGAAGGAGCTGCCCAAGAAGCGCAACAGCAGGAGCCACGCTCCTGCTGCCGAAAGCGGGGTGAGAAGGGGCTTAAACCTAGGCGGTTTCTTCCTTTTTCTTCTTCCTCTCCACGCTTAAAAGCAGCGGCTTCTCCTGCCGCAGAATGACCTCCTTGGTAACCACGCACTTGGTCACGTCGCCGCGGGAGGGCACCTCGTACATCACGTCCAGCATAACCTCTTCCAGAATGGTGCGCAGGCCCCGGGCTCCGGTATTGCGGCGCATGGCCTCGTCGGCTATGGCTTCCAGCGCGTCCGGGGTGAACTCCAGGCTCACGCCGTCCAGCTCAAAAAGCTTCTGGTACTGCCGTACCAGGGCGTTACGCGGCTCCACCAGGATCCGCACCAGGGCCTCCTTGTCCAGGGCATCCAGGGCCACCACTATGGGCAGCCGGCCCACAAACTCGGGGATCAGGCCGTACTTCAAAAGGTCCTGGGGCTGCACCTGGCGCAGGATCTCGCCCACCTGGCGCACCTCCTGCCGGCCCCGAATCTCGGCGCCGAATCCCATACCCTTCTTGCCTATGCGGCTCATGATAATCTTGTCCAGCCCCTCAAAAGCGCCGCCGCAGATGAAGAGGATGTTGCTGGTGTCGAGCTGTATGAACTCCTGGTGCGGGTGCTTGCGGCCTCCCTGCGGGGGCACGCTGGCCACGGTCCCCTCCAGGATCTTGAGCAGCGCCTGCTGCACGCCCTCGCCGGAAACGTCCCGGGTGATGGAGGGGTTCTCGGACTTACGGGCGATCTTGTCGATCTCGTCGATGTAAACGATGCCCTTCTCCGCCTTCTCCACGTCGTAGTCCGCCGCCTGGATGAGCTTAAGCAGGATATTTTCCACGTCCTCGCCCACGTATCCGGCCTCGGTTAGGGAGGTGGCGTCGGCGATGGCAAAGGGAACGTTCAGGATGCGGGCCAGAGTCTGGGCCAACAGGGTCTTGCCGCACCCGGTGGGCCCCAGCATGAGAATGTTGCTCTTCTGGAGCTCCACGTCGTCGATCTTGCCGCCCAGGTTAATGCGCTTATAGTGGTTGTACACGGCCACGGACAGCACCTTCTTGGCCTGCTCCTGGCCGATAACGTACTGGTCGAGGATCTCGCGAATCTCCTTGGGCTTGGGTATTTCGCCCAAGTCGTAACCCAGTTCTTCGCTGAGTTCCTCCTCGATGATCTCGTTGCACAGCTCGATGCACTCGTCGCAGATGTATACCCCCGGACCGGCCACCAGCTTCTTCACCTGGTCCTGGAGCTTACCGCAGAACGAGCACTTGAGCTGGCCCTTGTCATCGGTGTACTTATACATAGTTTCACCCCGCTAGGCGCTTACTTCTTGGACAGACTGCGCCGCGTTATCACCTCGTCGATGAGCCCGTACTCCTTGGCCTCCTCGGCGGTCATGAAGTAGTCGCGGTCGGTGTCCCGGGCGATCTGCTCCACGCTCTTGCCGGTGATCTCCGCCAGGATACGGTTCAGACGATCGCGAATCCGCAGGATCCGCTTGGTGTGTATTTCTATATCTACCGCCTGGCCCTGAGCGCCGCCCATGGGCTGGTGGATCATGATCTCGCTGTGAGGCAGAGCAAAGCGCTTGCCCTTGGCCCCCGCGGCCAACAGAAACGCCCCCATGCTGGCCGCCAGGCCCACGCAAATGGTGGACACGTCGGGCTTGATGTACTGCATGGTGTCGAAGATGGCCATGCCCGCGGTAATCATGCCCCCGGGAGTGTTGATGTAAAGGTGGATATCTTTATCCGGATCCTCGGCCTCCAGAAAAAGCAACTGGGCAATCACCAGGTTGGCCACGTGATCGTCAATGGGGCTGCCGATAAAAATGATGCGGTCCTTCAAAAGCCGCGAGTAAATGTCGTACGCCCGCTCGCCCCGCCCGGTTTGCTCCACCACTATAGGTACCAGTGTGCTCAAGGCTCGGTCACCTCGATATTGGCGTTTTCGACCAGGAAGTCCACCACTTTCCGGTACAACAGGCTGTCCCTCAGGCTCTCCAGAGCCATCGGGGTAAAACTCTCCTTTAGCGCCGCCGCTTCCCGACCGGACTGCTCGGCCAGAGCTTCCACTTCCCGGTCCAGTTCCGCCTCCTCTACCTTTAGGCCCTCCTTCTCGGCAATGGCCTCCAACACCAAATCCCGCTTCACCGCGGCCTCGGCTTCGGGACGGAAGCGGGCCCGTACGTCTTCCATTGTACCGTTAGTCAGCTTCAGATATTCCTGTAGGTCCAGGCCCTGCTGGCGCAGGCGGAACTCCATGTCGGCCAGCATGACGTCGATCCGCCTCTCCACCATCGTGGCCGGCACCTCCACCTGAGCCGCGGCCACCGCCTGATCGATGAGCTGCCGCCGCACCTCGTTCTCCGCCTCGCGGGCGTAGCCCTCGGCTAACCTATTCGCGACGTCGGCGCGCAACTCCTGCAGGGTTTCAAACTCGCTCACGTCCTTGGCGAACTCGTCGTCCAGCGGCGCCAGCACCCGGCGCTTGGCCTCCCGCACCTTCACCCTGAAGGTAGCCTCCTTGCCGGCCAGCTCGGGATCGGAGTAATCTTCGGGCAGAGTTACCTTGATCTCGCGTTCCTCGCCCGCCTTGGCGCCCACCAGTTGCGCGCTAAAGTTGGGCACCGGTATGGTTCCCCCCACCAGTAGCCCCACCGACCGGCCGGGAGGCAGGGCCTTGCCGTCCGCCGTACCCTCGTAATCCACTATGGCCAGGTCACCCTCGGTCAGGCCCGCCTCACCCAGGTCCACCAACTGGGCCAACTGCTGGCGCAGGTTCTCCAGATACCGGTCCACGTCCTCCTCGGTAACCGTGCGCACGGTCTTGCGGGCGCTAAGCCCCTTATATTCACCCAAAATCACTTCGGGCTTGACCTCAACTTTGGCCTTAAAAATTAAAGGCTGGCCTTCCTCCATCTGCACCAGCTCAACCTCGGGCTGGCTTATGGGCTCTATCCGGGTCTGCTCCACCGCCTCGGCGTAAGCCTCCGGTATCAGCCGGTCCAGCGCCTCGCTGTAGATGTACTCCCGGCCGAAATAGTTTTCTAACAGCGGCCGGGGAGCCTTTCCCCGCCGGAAGCCCGGAATATTCGCCCGGTTGGCCAGGTTTTTGAACACCAGGTCCACGGCTCTTTGCAACCGCTGAGGTTCTACCTTAACTTCCAGGACCACCTGGTTCTTCTCTATCTTTTCCACCGACGCTTCCATAATATGTCTCTCGTCCTCCTTAAGAGCACCAGTTAAGATAAAACCTCGGCGTGTCCGGCTTCCGGCCGAGGCAGACAAAGCTGGTGCGGGCGGGGGGACTTGAACCCCCATGGGCCTGACACCCACCAGATCCTAAGTCTGGCGCGTCTGCCAGTTCCGCCACGCCCGCCCGGCGATTTAAGCCTACCACATCGATTCCGCCAGCGTCAAGGGGTAGGAGCTCTGAGCGGATTCCCAGTTTGCCTTGGGCGGTTCGGGGTCTCCCCTTCGTACTGTCACCTCGCCGACCGAACTAGGGCTCGGGCTTCGCCCTCCGGCGGGCACTCGGCGGAGGCGCCGTCCGTGGCGCCCCGCCGCTTCGGCCGTCCGTGGCCTCCGGCCCGCCTTCGGACCTGCCCTTGCCAAGTTCGGTTCCCGGCGAAGTGCCAATGTACTCAGAGGAGACCCCGAACCGCCCGGCCACCCGCAACCGGAGATAACTCAGGTAGAGAAGGCCGACGCCCCTCCTTGACCGCGCCGCCGGCTTGTGTTACCTTGGGAGCGGTGATCGCCGTGCGCTGGTTGCGGATTTCCCTGCCCACGCCCTTCCCGGTGGGCCCGGTTAACGTTTACCTCCTTCCCGGGGACCCGCTCACCCTCATCGACGCCGGCCCCTACCTGGAGGAGGCCTGGCAAACCTTGCGGGAGGCTCTTCGCGCCCAGGGCTTCCGGGTGGGCAGCCTGCGCCGCATCCTCCTGACCCACAGCCACCCCGACCACTCCGGCCTGGCCCGCCGGCTGCAGGAAGAGAGCGGAGCCGAGGTCTACCTACACCCTCGCGAGCACCAGAAGCTGGGCATCGAGTACCGGGAAGAGCCGCCCTGGCTTCTGGCCTGCGGCATTCCGCCGGAGCTGATACAGGAGGCGGCACGGAGTCGGGAGTGGGACAGCCGCTTTCTGCAGCCCCTCCCGGCGGTGCGGCCCCTGGGCGAGGGGGACCAGATCCCCGGCGACGGCTATTGCCTGCGGGTGCTGCACACGCCCGGCCACTCCAGCGGGCACCTCTGCTTTTACGACCCAAACCCGGGCCTGATGTGGTGCGGCGATACCCTGCTGGAGCACATCACCCCTAACCCCATGGTGGAGCCCTGCCGGGCGGAGGCCAACGGCCGCACCCCCAGCCTCTCCCTTTACCTGTCCACCCTCAACCGGCTGGCGGACCTGGAAGTGCGCCAGGCCCTGCCGGGACACGGCGCCGCCATCACCTCCCCCCGGGAGCGCATACGGCAAATGCTGGCCCACCACCGGCAGCGCTCGGAGGAAATCCTGGCCATCCTGCGCGGCGCCGGCCGGCCGCTCACGCCCTGGCAGGTGGCGCTGAAACTCTATTCCGGACTTGAAGGGGAAAACATCTTCCTGGCCGCCTCGGAAGTGGTGGCCCACTTAGACGCATTGGCCAAACGGGGCCTGGTGCGGGAAGTGGGCTCCGAGCACACCGTGTATTTCTCTTCCGCCCCTCGGAGCGGAGCTTTCTCCTAAACGCCCACCTCGTCCAGACGGTCCAACTGGTAACGCCGGATTAAATCTATCAGTTTGACCGCGTACTTAGAGTCCGTAGCGTAGCCGCAGCGCTTGAGCGCCCAGGCTCCCTGCTCGGCGCTATGCATCACCGCGCGGAAAGGCGCGTAACGGCTACCGGTAAGCAAGAACTGCTGGTGATCCCTCCAGCCCTCCTCCAAATTGTGGTAGGCGCGGAAGGCGGCATCCACCCTGTAGACCACGCCGTTATACTCTTCCCAGGTGTTGGAGACGATCGAACCTGCCGGCCCCTCGCCCTTGATCCCGAAAAGATTGTAGGAAGGCTGCCCGGTGTATTTGTCCACCGGCACCGACTGGCCCCACCCCGTCTCCAGGATGGCCTGGGCCACCTGCAGGGCGGCGGACATGCCGGTTTCGGCCAGCACCTGCCGCGCCAGGGGCGAGACCAGGTCTATGAATTGATCCTTGGCCACTATGGGCTGCGGCCCGTAGATCTTGCCCGCGTACACCCGCACTGGGATCTCGGGGGTGGAAAGCTTTTCCCCGGAGGAAGTGGTACCTACCGCCCGCAAGTTCCAGTACCCGGCGTCCTCCCCCGCCGGCCGCCAGGTATAGCTTGCCCGCGCATCCGTGCCCCGGACGATCACCCGCGCCGCTCCGGTCTGGGGATCGACCAAATGGTACTCTATCCCCTGCAGGGGTACGTTAGCCTCGGAGCGCAGAGTGACCTCGCCTGCCAGCACCTGCCTGGGCCCTACGGTGGCCAGTACCAGGCGCGGGGTTCCCTTTACCTCCACCGCCACCGCCGGAGTGGAGAAGGTGTTCCCCTGATCGTCGGCAATCACCGCTAGCACCTCTGCCCGCCCGGCCTGATCCGGCCCGGGGAACCAGCGGTAGCCCGACGCTCCCCCCACCGTGGCCAGCACGGTTTCGCGGCCCGAATCCGGGTAGCGCAAAAGGTACTGCACCTGGCGCGCGGAGAAGTTGAGGGAAACGCCCAGATTGACCGGCCCGTCCACCACCGCGCCCTCCTTCACGCCCTTCAGGTCGAACTTCCGTTCCACCGCCACCTCCACCGACACCACCGGGCCGGCGTAGGCCTGTCCCTGGCGGTCGTAAGCTACGGCCTGGAGCGTGCGCGGCCCGTTGTCCGCCCAGACCGGCGTCCAGTTGAAGGGCCCGTAAGGGTCGGCCTGGGCCAGCTCGGTCACCTGACCCGTGGCCGGGTCTCCCAGGCGGTAACTCACGTAGGCGGCCAGGAAGTTAACCTCCGGCGAAAGGGCGATGGTCCCGGTTATCCGCTGCCCGGCTGTCACCCCCGCCAGACCCACCTGCGGCGACACCGCCAGCTCTACCGGCACCACCGCCCCGCCCACGAACTTACCCGTCCGGTCGTAGGCTGCCGCCGCCACCAGACGCGTCCCCTTCCAGGCCGGGTCCGGGACCAGGCGGTAGGCGGCGTTCAAGTTCTGGCCCCGCGCCACTATCGGTCCCCTACCGGTGGCCGGATCCAGCAGGAAATAGCGCACCTCGGCCGGCTCGCCGGGCAGCGGGCCGGTTACGGTCACCTTTAGGTCCGTAGCCCCGGTGAGGACCTGGCCTGGCTGGGGCGAGCTAAAGGCCAGCACCGGCGGAGCCACCGCCGCCTCCCGGCCAGAGTCCACCCTCACCGTGCCGCGGGCTGCGTCCCAGCCGATCCATACCCCCAGGGTTTCCGCCACCAGCCGCAGGGGAACAAAGGTTCGGTCCTTAATTAGGCTGGGAGGCACGTCGGTCAAAAGGTAGCCGTTGGCGCCCCCCAGGTCCACCAGGCGGTTGTCCAGGCGCATCTTAACCCGGCGCGACCCGCGCACTACCGTAACCGAGCGGTCTTGCGCCTCCCACTGCACCACCGCCCCCAGATTCTCCGCCACCACCCGCACCGGCACCAGGGTGCGACCGTCCCTGATCACCGGCGCCGGAGAGGCCTGCACCTCCCTGCCGTCCACCACCAGCCTTACCGCCGCTTCGGCCGCTCGGGCCCACCCTCCCTGCACCAGGGCCGCCGTCAGGATAAGTCCGACCCAAAGTAGGTGCTTCCCCCGGATCCTCCCCCGCATGGGCTCCAACCCCTCCTTTAGGCCCTACCTTTTCGGCGCCTGCGGTTCACTCTCCTCCCCGGCACGTTGTACAAACACCCCGCAGAAGAACTGCGGCCTTAGGGCAGCAATCAAGCTTCCCGCTGGGGAACAGCAGGCGGGGGCCGGCGCCCGTTTCAAAGTCCCAGGAAACCGGCTATCGTGTCCACGGCGTCGGCGGCCAGCCTCACTGCCTCTACGGCCGCCTGGCGATTGTATACCTCCGCAACCGTCGGGCAACCACGCCGGCACCCAACCGCGGACGATAGATAGCAGCTCTTCTTTACGTAAGCCAGCATCTGTTTTACTATGTTTATGGGAGCCGGGTTTCTCGGCAGGGATGTACCTGGAAGAGGGAGAAAGGAAGATAAGGTACGGTGAAACCGGAAGAGCTTGCTCTTTATCGCGCCACCGCCCGGATCCGGCAGGCGCGCGAGCAGGAACGCCTCGACCGACGCCGGGAACGCGCCTGGGAAGCCGCCCGGAGAGCCGCAGCCCTGCTCAAGGGCCAGTTCGGAGCCACCCGCGTAGTGGTCTTCGGGTCCTTGCTGCGCCCGGAAGCCTTCACGCTCTGGTCGGACGTAGATCTGGCGGCGTGGGGTCTCCGCCCCGAGGATACCTTTAAGGCTATAGGAGCCGTGCTGGATCTGGACGATGAAATCGAGATAAACCTGGTAGACATGGGCGCCTGCCGGGCCTCTCTGCGGGCGGTAATCGAACGCGAGGGAGTAGAGGTATGATCGAGCGCTACCTTCTGGTCGCCAGCCGCATTCGTCAGGAACTGGGCGATTTGGAACGATTGGTCGCCCGCGCGGAGCGAGCCCTTAGCTCCGCCAAGCGGCGCTCCCGCGACCAAGACCTTTTTCTCGACTCGGCGGCCTTAAACCTTCACGACTTCTACACCGGACTGGAGCGCATCCTCCACTATGTGGCCGCCAACATAGAGGGGCATGTACCTCAGGGACGGGAGTGGCACCGAGAATTGCTGCGCCAGATGGGAGTGGCTGTCCCCGGGATTCGGCCGCAGGTCCTTTCGGCTGACCTAGTGAAGGCGTTGGACGAATACCTGCGGTTCCGGCACGTGCTGCGAAACATATACGCCTTCGAGCTCGATACAGCCCGGGTCGAGCGCTTGGTCAAGGGACTCCGGCCCGTTTTCGACCAGGTTAAAGCGGAACTGTTACAGTTTGCCCAGGTTCTGGAGCAGACCGGAAAACAACCGGGTTAACCTCCTCGCTCTCCACCTGGAGCCCCGCCACCTGCTCCCCGACCTCCCCGTTTTGCTGACCGGCCAGAACCAGCATG
>JBNARC010000003.1:0-114122 GCA_049719955.1 Neomoorellales bacterium
CGGCGCCAGGCGCCTCCCAAAAGAGCATGCAATATGCAGACGATGGGCACCCCGACAGCAATTACCGGTCGACCCAAGGTATACCGGTTTAGCCCTTCCCGGGCGCTTCCGGTGCCGGAGCCGGGGTTCACCCCGGTATCACAAAGTTGAACAGTGGTACCCAAACGTCTTACTTCCTGGGCTGCCAGAGCATCCACCGCCACTACCACGCCGGGGTGCACGTGGGAGGCCGCTCCCCTTACGATTTCTAGGGTTTCAATCCCGGTGGTTCCCAACACCCCGGGGGCCACGGCGCTAACCGAGCGCAGCGAGGGATCTACGGTTTGAGGAGCGTAGCGGTGAAGGTGGCGGGTAACCAGGCAACGATCAATTACTTCGGGACCGAGAGCATCCGGGGTAGCCCGACGGTTACCCAAACCTACCAACAGGACATCCGCCTGGGGAAGCAAACCGACCTTTTCCAGTAACAGCCCGATCTTCCTCGCCAGCAATTCCACAAGCTGCGATCGTACTTCCGGTGTGGGTTGGGCCAGCCCGGGGGCTTCTACCGTTATATAAGTTCCCATGGGGCGGCCCATTGCCCTTTCGCCGACCTGGTCCAAGATAGTAATGGTGGTAACGGTGGCAAAACCCAGTTCCTCTTTATCCTCGCGGACTCCGGGTACTTCCTTTCCGGTGGCGCCGCGCAACAAGGCATGAGCCTCAACTGCCAGGTCTATGCTCAACCCGTATGCTTGGCAAAACTGGAAACGATCCATAGTTCATCCCCTCTAGTTATTTTCTCCGGTTCGGCGGTCACCAAATGTGTCGAAGGGGCAGGAAAAAACCGATGCCTGTAGAAATCCTTGGCCAGGTGGGGGAGGGAGAGTTATGGAGGTAAGGTGTTCGCTTTGCGGACGTCGCGAGGAAATTACTAAGATCCATAAGGATTACCAAAAACTGGCCGCTAATCCTGGTACCCCCTACATCTGTTCTCGGTGTAGTCGAAAGGTCCAGTATGAAGCGGTCGAAGAGCAAAAGGTACCCAAGCCGATCTAAAAGCTTCGGGGCCGGTCCTTGGGACCGGCCCCTGGGTGGTCGGTCTTCCGGCCAACCACCCTTCCTTGGGAGAGGAGAAACCGGAGGAAGAGCTCATGGGGGAGGGTTACTAAGCTCTTCGGCATTACTAATTATTTACCCGTAATCTAGATATTATACCTGGGAAGGAAAAATGGCGCGGCAGGGATTAGCGTTTGCGGATAACCGGGGGCACGGCCAAGGGTTTGAGCATTAAGGGTCCGGCTGATCCTCGTACCCGACCGACCGCCGCGCGCGTGCGGCAGGCAGTCTTTGATATTTTGGGCGGGGCGATCGAGGGTACGTCTTTTCTGGATTTGTTCGCCGGCTCGGGTAGCGTGGGCTTGGAAGCTCTCAGCCGAGGCGCGTCTCGGGTATTGTTTGTCGAGAGCCATCCCGCTAACGCCGCGGTGGTACGGGTCAACCTCAGGGATACCGGCTTCCAAAGCAAGGCCACGGTATGGTGTCTGGACGTCCGACTCGCGTTGCGCCGGTTAGTCCGGCGAGGGGAGCGCTTCCAGTTTGTTTTTGCCGATCCGCCGTACGGACAAGGATGGCTGAAAGTTCTGGGTGAAGCCTTGTCCGAGGCTATACTTGCTGATGAAGGCAGCCTGCTAGTTCAGGCTTCTACTCATGACTCTGCCGGTGAGACCCTAAGCGGACTGCTACTGCAACGGGAATACCGCTACGGTGATACCAGATTACTGCTTTATAGGCACGGGTAAGGAGGTGAAGCATTTGCTGAACAACGGCGGAGGACAAAAGGATATATTTTCCATTTTAGACCAGATGGAACAGTTCTTAGAAGGCGCCACCCGGATACCGCTCACCGGGCGCGTAGTGATCGAGGCTCAAACTCTGCTCAACCTGATCGATCAATTGCGAGCCATGCTGCCCGCGGAAATTGGGGAGGCGCAACGCTTGGCTCGGGAAAGAGACAAGGTATTGGCCGAGGCCCGGCGGCAGGCGGAGCTGATTAGGGAGGCGGCAAACCAGGAGATTGAAAAGAGGTTGCAGGATACCGAAATCATAAGGGAGGCGCAGGTAAAGGCCCAAGAGATCCTGCGCCGCGCTGAGGCCACCGCCCGTGATATCCACCAGGGCGCGGAGGGTTACGCCGACGAAATTCTGAACCGTCTAGAACTGGCCTTGGACAAGGCTCTCGCCAGCGTGCGGCAAGGGCGCCAGGAACTTAGGACCCGCCGTACTAAGTCTGCCTGAGCCGTTGACATAATAGAGCCAGCAGAAAGTATGTGGCCAACCCGACCCCGAGCAGCAGGAGGCTGGCACCAAAGGCCCATCTGGGGGGCCAGGTGGTAGCGGTAGCGGGTGCCGAGAACCCACTGGTGGGAACAACCGCCGGTACCCAAAGACGTACCAAGCCCGAAGCAAGCAATCCCTGGGCCAGTCGGCTTAACAAATAAGGGGTTAACCGAATATCGGTACCGGTTAGCACGCTCGCTACCTGACCATACACCGATAGGCCCGACCAGCCCAGGATCAAGCTTATCACCGAGAGGCGGTCGATAAGAGGTGCGGAAACCTGACTGGCGTGGTGCGCGCCGAGAGTCATCTCTACCATTCCGGTTGCCAGGGCCTCTCCTAGGTCGGGCGAAAGTGACAGCCATGACAACAGGGGTCGAAAAAGGGTCTCTTCCAGCAGGAATAAGATTCCTGCTTCTTCTAGGAGCGCCAGGCCGACGGCGGAAATGGTCATGTAACCGGCAACAAGCAGTAAGGTTCGGAAGGCCTGGAGGAAGGCGTCCGCCGTTAGGCCGGCCAAACCGGTTGCCGGTGCTATCTCGTAGCCGGAAAGGAGGTCAGCGGCTCCTGCGAGGAGCCTCTCCCTTCCGGGCGCAGCTCTATCCCCGCATCCGTACCAACGCCAGCACAATCCCAGAATGAGATTGGCTCCGTAGTGGGCCGCCGCTAGGGGCCAACCCAGGGCGGCGTTGCCCAGCATTCCTACCGGTACTGCCGCCAGCAGGAAGAGGGGACTGGCGTTGTGCGCAAAGCCCAGAAGTTTCTCCGCCTCGTGCCGGGTACAGAGGTGCCGACGACGCAATTCTGCTACCATGGTAGCGGCAACCGGTGGCCCGGAACTGTAACCGAGCACGATTACCAGGGCCGCAGCTCCCGGCAGGTTGAAGAGGCGGCGTGTGACCGGTTCCAGCCAGCGCCCGGCCAGGTAAGTTATTCCCAGTCGATTTAGGAGGGCAGAGGCCACCAGAAAAGGTAGCAGTCCGGGCAGGACCACCTGCCACCACAGGGAAAGGGCCCGAGAGGTGGCGGCAAAGCTGGCGTGCGGGTAACAGACCAGTAAAGCGGTGAAGGCAATCCAGGCGATTCCCGCCCATAACCGCTGGGCAGCAGTCAATTTCCTGCGCCTCCCCCTTGGATGCGCATGCCGCCATGCGGCACCGGCAGAAGTACGAAGGGGTGCAGCCAGGCGACTTTCCTGGGTCGGACTTACGTATCAATATGCCGGCTTGACACTAATTAGAAGGGTTGAATATAATAGCGGCGGTTCTTACGGAGGGTCAACGCATGCATGTAGACGTGGGTGATCTCCGGCGCCAGCCCGGACGAACGATACATTTCTCGTTTCGGCAAACCTTGCCTTCGGTGGAGATGGCGGGTGAACACCTTGAGTTCGTCGGACCCGTAGCGGTGGAGGGCAACATTGCCAGCGGCGACCGAGTGCTGATAGCAGAAGGGAAAGTCCGGGTGGTAGTTCGGCGGCAGTGTAGTCGCTGTCTAAGCCATTACACGGAAGAGGTAGTGGCACCGTTAGAAGCCGAGTTTGTTCACGGATCCCAGCTTTCACTGTTGCCAGAGAAGACCAGGGAACAGGCACTGGTGTTTGACGGTAACGAGATCGACCTCCGCCCGACAGTAGAGGAGGCCATACTTCTGGCTTTGCCCATGAAGGCTCTGTGTCGCCCGGACTGTCCCGGCCTTTGCCCCCGCTGCGGCAAGGATCTACGGGAGGGTCCGTGCGCCTGTCCGCCGGCTGAGGAGGACGAACGGCTGGCAGTATTAAGGAACCTAATTACTCCGCTAAAGGGATCAGATAACGAAGGCTAAGGAGGACGCTATAATATGGGAGTTCCCAAACGGAGGGTATCAAGAGCCCGCAAGAACCAGCGCCGCTCCATTTGGGCGAGAATCGACAGCCCCGGAGTGGTGTCTTGTCCCCAATGCCACGAACCCAAACTTCCCCACCGCGTTTGCCCTCATTGCGGCTACTATCGGGGGCGTAAGGTGGTGGGTGAGGAGAAGTAGGGACTCTTGAGCGACGGGCGAGGAGTAAGTCCTTCGGGCTTACTCCTTTTATTTTTTTCGGCCCGTTTCCCGGCTTACACGGGTAGTTTCGCCAGGTTCTGCCGTTCGCCGGTGAGGTAGCAGTGCTCACGGCGGCCCCCGGTACCGCCTGAGGGAAACGGGAGATTCGTTAGTTGGTTACCGGGTTGCTAGCGGCAGGCTGGTATATTATACTACTGTTGCTTGGTACTAATAGGAGGTCATAGCGAATGAACCGGTCAGTGCGGAGTAACCGCCGGCTGGAGCGGCATCGTCGTTTAGAATCCATACTGCAAGAGAATCCTTTTACTACCGACGAAGAGTTGGCCAGACTCTTCGGGGTAAGCGTGCAAACCGTAAGGTTGGACCGGCTCGCCCTGGGAATTCCGGAACTGAGGGAGAGGGTGCGATCGGTAGCCCGCCAGGTTTACGGCCAGATGCGATCGCTATCTCGTGAGGAACTGGTGGGCGAATTGGTTCACCTGGAACTAGGGCGGTCCGCCATATCGATACTGGAAATCACGCCGGATATGGTCTTGGAAAGGACCAAAATCGCCCGAGGGCATTACCTCTTTGCCCAGGCCAACTCCTTAGCGGTAGCGGTAATCGATGCCTTCCTGGTGGTGACGGGTAGCGCCCGGGTACGCTACCGACGACCGGTTTACGTTAACGAGAAAGTTGTAGCCAAGGCTACGGTGAAGGTGGTTCGAGGATCCACCGCCCTAGTATCAGTTCATTCTCAGGTAAAGGGTGAACTGGTTTTCAAGGGACAGTTCATCGTCGCTATCCTCAGGCAGGAGGCTAAGGAGGCGGCACCATGCGGATTGCCGTAGACGCCATGGGGGGTGATTACGCTCCCGGCGAGGTTGTCCGTGGGGCCATCTTAGCGGCTAAGAGTGGTGAGGCGGAAATCATCCTGGTGGGCCGGCAAGACTTATTGGCCGCTGAACTGGAGAAACTCAAGGATCATGCCCGCAACATTACAATTGTTCATGCACCGGAAGTAATTGCCATGGACGATCCGCCGGCAACCGCATTGCGCCGTAAGAAAGGCTCATCCATATGGGTGGCAACCGAACTGGTACGGTCGGGACAAGCCGAGGCCCTAGTCTCTGCCGGTAGTACCGGCGCCCAAATGGTAGCGGCTCTGCTCACTCTGGGTCGAATCGAGGGTATTATGCGGCCGGCAATCGCCACCGTGTTACCTACCGTGGCCGGCGGCAAGCTGATGCTCGACGTTGGCGCCAACGTAGACTGCCGTCCCCAGCACCTGCTTCAGTTTGCCCAAATGGGGGCGGTATATGCCGAAAGGATCCTAGGGCTGCCCAACCCCCGAGTGGGGCTGCTTAACATCGGTACCGAGCGCACCAAGGGAAACGAACTCACCCTGGCCGCTTACGAGTTGCTGGCCGGCTCTAATCTCAATTTCATCGGCAACGTGGAGCCGCGAGACATCCCTATGGGGGTAGCCGACGTAGTTGTCTGCGACGGATTCGTAGGCAATTCCCTGCTCAAGTTCGGCGAAGGTCTGGCCACGGCGCTCTTGGCGATGCTCCGACAAGAACTGGCACACCGGCCTCTGGCCCGGGCCGGAGCGGCTTTGGTTTTTCCGGCTTTACATTCACTCTGGAAAAAACTAGACTATGCGGAGTACGGAGGAGCGCCGTTATTGGGAGTGCAGGGGGTAAGTGTAGTATGCCACGGAAGTTCTAAGGCGCGAGCCATTGAGAACGCCATTCGGGTGGCCAAGCAGTGTGTATCCAATAACTTGGTTCCTGAGCTTGTTCGCGCTCTTACTCCAGCCTCTAGGGAGGGAAGCTCTTGCTTGCCGCCGGAATCCTAGGCACCGGTTCCTACCTACCGGAGGAGATCATATCTAACCAGGACTTGGAACGGATAGTAGAAACCAGCGATACCTGGATAAGAGAAAGAACCGGAATTCGGGAGCGCCGCCGGGCGGCGGAACAAGAAGCGACCTCCGACCTATGCTTGCAGGCGGCCCGCAAGGCGCTTGACGGTGCTGGCATAGAGGGCTCGGAACTCGACTTGATTATGGTGGCCACGGTGACACCGGATATGGCTTTTCCGGCCACCGGATGCCTGGTTCAGGACCGGCTGGGAGCGTACAAGGCCTGGGCTTTTGATCTCGAGGCCGGATGCTCGGGGTTTCTCTACGGGTTGGCTCTGGGCAGCCAGCTCATTGCCACCGGGTATTGCCGTTATGTGCTGCTGATCGGAGCGGAAACCTTTAGTCGTATCGTCAACTGGAGCGATCGGAATACCTGCGTACTGTTCGGCGACGGAGCGGGAGCGGTGGTGATGGGCCCGGTACCCGAGGGAAAGGGTATCCTGGCCTCCCGAATGGGGGCCGACGGCAGCGGAGGTGAACTTCTCTTTCAGCCAGCGGGGGGGTCCCGGCTTCCGGCCAGCGAGGAAACCGTGCGCAAGCGACTTCACACCATACATATGCGCGGTCAGGAGGTCTTCCGCATGGCGGTGCGCTGCATGGAGGAAGTATCCTTGGCCGTCCTGGATCAATGCAGATTAAGGCCCCAAGATGTTGACGTTTTTGTGCCCCACCAGGCTAATTGGAGGATAATAGAAGCTACTCGACGTCGCCTGGGTCTGCCGCCGGACAAGGTGGTAATCAACGTCGATCGTTACGGCAATATGTCCAGTGCCTCCATTCCGGTAGCCTTGGATGAAGCCGCTCGGCAGGGCCGGATTAAAGATGGCGACCTCGTATTAATGGCTACCTTTGGTGCCGGCTTTACCTGGGGGGCGGCGGTGATGCGGTGGGGAAGAGGTTAAGCGGGGCTGACTCGGGCTGGTAAACCGAATACAGGGAGGGGCAAGGCATGTTACGGACCCCGTTATGTGACCTGCTAGATATTGACTACCCCATCTTACAGGGGGGAATGGCCTGGGCCGGAACCGGGGAATTGGCCGGCGCGGTATCGGCTGCCGGCGGCTTGGGCATCATCGGGGCGGCGGACTTTCCTCCGGAAGTGGTGGCCCAGGAGATTGCCAAGGTTCGAAGAATGACCGACCGACCGTTTGGGGTCAATATAATGCTTATGTCGCGCCACGTAGACGAGGTGGTGCGATTGGTCATAAGGGAGAAGGTGCCGGTAGTAACTACCGGTGGAGGGAACCCGGGAAAATACCTTGCCGCCCTGAAGGAGGCAGGTATCAAGGTGCTACCGGTAGTCTCCTCCGTAGCCCTCGCCCGTCGCCTGGCCCGATCGGGAGTGGACGGTTTCATTGCCGAAGGAATGGAGTCGGGGGGTCATATCGGCGAGGTGGCCACCTTGCCTCTGGTACCTCAGGTAGTGGACGCCGTGGAGGAACCGGTAGTGGCTGCCGGCGGTATTGCCGACGGCCGGGGGTTGGTAGCGGCCTTGGCCTTGGGAGCAGTAGGAATACAGATGGGCACGCGTTTTCTCTGCAGCATAGAATGCCCGGCCCATGCGCGGGTAAAGGAACGAATAGTTCAAGCCAAGGATCGTGATACCGTGGTAACCGGCGCTCTTACGGGTCATCCGGTGCGGGTACTGAGAAATCGACTGTCACGCCAGTTCGAGCAACTGGAGAAGAGTGGAGCCCCGGTAGAGGAAATCGCCGCCTTGGGGGTGGGGAAGCTCCGGGCCGCCATTGTAGAGGGAGACGTTGAGTATGGTTCGGTAATGGCCGGACAGATATCCGGCCTCATTAGGGACGTTCGCCCGGTAAGGGAGATCCTCGAGAGTATTGTAAGCGAGGCTGAGGCCATCCTGGAGACCTTAACCAGGGTGGTCTCGCCAAACGGAAACGAGAGGTGAGTCGGTTTCTTGGGTAAGATAGTGTTTATATTTCCGGGTCAGGGTTCGCAGTATGTGGGTATGGGCAAGGACCTGTATCTGTCCTACCCGGAGGTGCAAGAACTTTTTGCTGCTTGTGACGAGCGCCTGGGAGCCAATTTGACCCGCCTATGCTTTGAAGGGCCGGTAGAGCTCCTGGCTCAGACCGAGAATACCCAGCCAGCCGTATTGTTGGTCAGCCTAGCCGCCCTTATGGCGTTGCGGGCAGCCGGGGTCAAACCGCAATTCGTGGCCGGACATAGTCTGGGAGAGTACAGTGCCCTCGTTGCCGCCGGGGTACTGGACCCGCTGGATGCTTGCTGGTTGGTACGGCAACGGGGCCGGTACATGGAAGGAGCGGTACCCGGTGGAAGAGGAGCCATGGCGGCGGTGCTGGGTCTGGAGTACCGGGCGATTGCCGAGGCCTGTCGACAGGCGGAAGAGATAGGGCCGGTGGTGATAGCCAATTTGAATGCCCCGGGACAGGTGGTAATCAGCGGGGTTCGTCCGGCGGTAGAAGAAGTTGCCTCCCGGTGCCGTCAGGCGGGGGCAAAGAAGGTAGTGTTCTTAGAAGTGAGCGGTCCTTTCCATTCCCCCCTGATGCAGCCGGCAGTAGAGCAGCTGGAAAAGGATTTTGCCCGAGTACGGTGGAAATCACCCGCAGTGCCCGTAATCGCCAACTGCTCGGCCCAACCGGTCACCGAGGTGGAGGCGGTCAGGAAGGCGCTGTTGCGTCAACTTACCAGTCCGGTCCGCTGGCAGGAAAGCATGGAGTATCTGGCCGCGCAAGGGGTGACTACCTTTATTGAGCTCGGACCGGGTAGGGTACTTAGCGGACTGGTAAAGCGAACCGTGCCGGGAGCAAGAGTTTGCAACGTCGAGGACCGGGCCTCACTGGAAAAGACCCTTGCATCCTTACAGGAGGCTGACTAAAATGTTGCTAGATGACCGGGTGGCCCTGGTAACCGGCGGTTCCCGCGGCATCGGGCGAGCCATAGCCGTGGCCCTGGCCCAGGAAGGAGCCCGGGTAGTGATTAACTACCTTGCTCGGGTCGAGGCCGCAGAGGAGACGGTTGAAACCATAAGGGCGGCCGGGGGAGTTGCCTTGGCGCTCCAGGCCGACGTAGGGCAAGCCGAGGCGGCGGAAGCCATGGTTCGCCGGGTGGTGGATACTTTTGGGCGGCTGGATATCCTGGTCAATAATGCCGGGATTACGCGCGACAGCCTGCTGCTACGGCTAAGGGAACAAGATTTGGATTTGGTGTTGGCTACCAATTTTAAGGGAACGGTTAATTGTTGTAGGGCGGCGCTCAGGCCCATGCTAAAACAGAGGTCCGGCCGCATTATCAATATCGCCTCGGTAATAGGGCTGGTGGGTAATGCCGGGCAGACGGCTTATGCTTCCTCCAAAGCGGCGATCGTCGGCTTTACCCGGTCGCTGGCCAAGGAAGTAGCTACTCGAGGGATCCTGGTCAACTGTATAGCTCCCGGGTACATAGTGACCGACATGACCGAGGCCCTGAGCGAACCGCAGCGGGAAGAAATTGCCCGGAGGGTGCCGTTAGGTCGGCCGGGTCAGCCCGAGGAGGTGGCTCGGGTGGCGTTATTCCTGGCCTCTCCCGGAGCAAGTTACATTACCGGACAGGTTATAGCCGTGGACGGCGGTATGACTGCTTGAGAGGGGGTGAGGTCATGGCAATCTTCGACAAAGTGAAGGAGATTATCGTTGACCAATTGGGAGTAGAAGAAGAAGAGGTTACCCTAGATACCTCTTTCGAGGATCTTAATGCCGACTCCCTGGATATCGTGGAACTCATTATGGCACTAGAGGAGGAATTCGACATCGAGATTCCGGATGAGGACGCCGAAAAACTGACTACTGTCCGGGCAGCAGTAGAATATATCCGGGAAAAGACCGGTGGTAAATGAGGGCGCTAACCGCACCGACTGAGGGGGTATAGTCCGGTTGAAAAGGCGGGTGGTCATAACCGGCGTCGGAGTAATTTCTCCGGTGGGGACGGGCAAGGAGAAGTTTTGGGAGGCTCTAAAGGCGGGACGCTCCGGCATAGGTCCGGTAACTCGCTTTGCTGCCGACGGGTTTCCTGCCCGCATCGCCGGCGAAGTAAGGGATTTCGAGCCTGGTGATTTCCTAGAGAGGAAAGACATCAAGCGCATGGATCGTTTCGCCCAATACGCTGTAGCCGCCAGCAAGATGGCGGTGGCCGATGCCGGTATAGACCTGAGCCGGGAGGACAGGGAAAGAATCGGGGTCGTACTCGGTACCGGCATAGGCGGCACCGAGACCTTCGAGGAGCAGCACCAGATACTGCTGGAGAGGGGCCCGGGGAGAATAAGTCCCTTCTTCATTCCCATGATGATCGCCAACATGGGTGCAGCTCAGATAGCGATCATACTGGGATTAAAAGGTCCCAATTTTACCGTCGTGAACGCCTGCGCGGCCTCGGCCAGCGCCCTCGGCTCCGCCCTGCGGATCCTCCAGTACGGAGAGGCGGATGTGGTTATTAGCGGGGGCGCCGAAGCCTCGGTAACGCCCATGGCCCTAGGAGGCTTCTGCGCCATGAAGGCCCTCTCCCTTCGAAATGAAGAGCCAGAGCGCGCCAGCCGACCCTTTGATCGTTCGCGCGACGGTTTTGTCCTGGCCGAGGGTGCAGGGGTCTTAGTACTGGAAACTCTGGAACACGCTTTGGCGCGAGGCGCCCGCATCTACGCCGAATTGGTAGGCTACGGGTGTACGTGTGATGCCTACCATATCACCGCCCCGGCTCCGGATGCCGAGGCGGCAGCGAGGGCGTTGAGACTGGCTTTGGAAGATGCCGGTTTGAGCGTTGATGAGGTTGACTATATCAACGCCCACGGTACCTCGACCGACCTTAACGACAAGCTGGAGACGGAAGCCATCAAGAAGGTCTTCGGGCCTCGGGCCTACGAACTGGCCATCAGCTCTAACAAATCCATGATCGGACACCTACTTGGGGCGGCCGGAGCGGTGGAGCTAATAGCCACTACCCTAACCATCTACGAAGGGATTGTACCTCCGACGATCAATTACGAGCACCCGGATCCGGAGTGTGATCTTGACTATGTTCCCAATAGCGCGCGCCAAATGCGCGTGAGAGCCGCCCTCTCTAACTCCTTAGGTTTTGGGGGCCACAACGTGGCTTTGGCGGTGCGGCAGTATCGGGGGTAGGCCCCAAGGATGATCGAGGAGGCGCGATACCAACAACTGGCGGAACTGGCCCGCCTCTGCGGGGTAGAGGCGGCCGATCCCAAGCTCCTTAACGTTGCCCTTACCCATCCGACCTACGTATTCGAAAACCGGCAAGTGGCGGAGGAACATAATCAACGCCTGGAGTTTCTGGGAGACGCCGTTCTCGGAATGCTGCTGGCCGAGTATCTGTACCTGGTCTATCCGGATAAGCCGGAGGGTGAACTATCGAAGATGCGGGCCGCCGTGGCCTGCGAAGCCACGCTGGCCCGCAAGGCCAAGGAACTGGGGTTGGGTCGCTTCTTGCTCTTGGGACGGGGAGAAGAAATCTCCGGCGGACGGGAGCGACCTTCCACCCTGGCGGACGCTTTTGAGGCCGTGGTAGCGGCAATTTATTTGGCCTGTGGCCTGGCGGCCGCCCGTCGGTTTGTCTGGGACCAACTCTCACCAGAACTGGAAAGTACTCCTTATAAAGATTTTAAGACCGAGCTCCAGGAACTGGTCCAGAGGCGAGGCGAAAGCGTCATCTACCGGGTGTTACAAGAAATGGGACCGGATCACAACAAGCGTTTTCAGGCCGGCGTTTTTCTTAAGGAGAAGCTTTTGGCCACTGGTTGGGGGAGAAGCAAGAAGGAGGCAGAGCAGCAGGCGGCACGAGGAGCACTCGAAAGGCTACGGCAGGAATTCCCTTCTACCTAGTCGAATATAATGCCTTGGGTGCTAAACCACCAAGGGAGGGCTAGCGAATACAAGGGGGGTAACGGACGTGGAAGTGCTCAAGGTATCGGCGCGCTCTAATCCTAAATCGGTGGCCGGAGCGCTGGCGGCGGTCTTCAGGCAGAACGGCAGAGCTGAAATTCAGGCGGTGGGGGCGGGAGCGGTTAACCAGGCGGTCAAAGCCATAGCGATTGCCCGGGGATATGTGGCACCGAACGGAATTGATCTGGTAATGATTCCCGCATTTTCGGAGATCTCCATCGAGGGAGAAGAGAGAACGGCGATCCGCTTCATAGTAGAGCCGCGTTAACCAGCCGGGAGAATGTCCCCTTGCTCTGGACTGCTCGCAAGAGCAGTTTTTTTATGCTAGAATGGAATTACCTTCCAAATTATGGAGGAGTAGACTTTGCATATCCGAGAGTTGGAGGTAAGCGGTTTCAAATCCTTTCCCCACCGCATCCGTCTCGAATTCACCCCCGGCCTGACCGCCATCATTGGTCCCAACGGCTGCGGCAAGAGCAACCTGGTAGACGCCATGCGCTGGGTTCTGGGAGAGCAGAATCCGCGGGTCCTTAGGGCCGACCGCATGGAAGAACTAATTTTTGGCGGTAACCACCGCCTGAAACCATTGGGCCGGGCGGAAGTATCTTTAACCCTGGATAACACCGACGGTCGTCTGGGCCTAGACTACGGAGAAATCAGGATTACCCGTCGGTTGTTCCGGTCCGGAGAAGGCGAATACTTGTTAAATCAAGTTCCCTGCCGCCTGCGGGACATTCAGCAGTTACTATGGGATACGGGCGTAAGTCGGCAGGGATTCGCGGTGATAGGTCAGGGTCAGGTGGAGGAGTTCCTGGCCGCCACTCCGGAAGAACGACGGGTGTTCCTCGAGGAGGCGGCAGGCGTCGTACGGTACCACCATCGACGGAGAGAAGCAGAATTGAGGCTGGCCGAAACCAGAGCCCACCTGTCCCGCCTCCAGGACCTGTTGGCGGAACTGAGTACCCAACTAGCCAGTATGGAACCCGAGGTCGAAAGGGCCAGACGCTACCAGCAGGTGGAACAGGAAATTCGCGACCTGGAAAAGAAATTGCGCCTACTCCGCCTGCGTCATCTGGACGGACGGAGGGCCAAACTGGTGGAACGCCTCAATCAACTCTCGGCGGAGCGGGAGAAGGTCTGGATCCAAGCGCAAGAACTAGAGCGAGAGAAGAACGAACTGCAAAGCCGCCTGGAGGAGGCGGATCAAGCCCGCAGTTCCGGCCGACGTTTGTGGGAAGAAGCGACCGCCCGGCGCCAGGAATGGGAGATCCGCCTAGAGTCCTCTGTTCGGGAGCGGGAAAGCGGCGAACGGGAGGAAACCCGACTGAAAGCGCGGCTAAATACGCTGCAAACGGCGTGGTTACGAAACGAAGAAGAAATGCAGGCCATCCGGGCGGAGCTGGAAGCCCTGGAAGCCGAACGCTGCGGATTGGAGGCGGAGGAGAAGGTACAAAGAGCGGAATTGGCGGACTTGGAGGCCCGGTGGGCGGAAGCGCTTCAGCGAGAACGGGAACGCCGCGCCCACTGGCACCAACGTTGGTCGGAATGGTTGGAGCTTCAGAATCGCTGGCGTGCCGCTACGGAACGGTGGCAACATTTTCGCATTCAGGGACAGCGGCTGTATGCCGAACGGGATCGGCTGCGGCAGGAGCAACTTCAGCTTAAGACCGAAATCCGCCACCTTCAGAGCCTGGTGACGGATGCCGACACCAGGGTGCGGGAGCTACAATCCCGACTGGTTCACTTCGATCGAGAGATGGGCCGTGGCAGAGAACGGCTGGGGTACCTGCGGGAAGAGGCAGAGCGGATCCGCCAGCGCTGGCAGGAAGGAAACCACCGCCTGACCGTGTTGCGGGAGTGGCAGCAAAACTATGAAGGGTACTCGCAGGCGGTAAAAGCTCTCTTCTCTGCCCGTGAACGATTATGGCCCGACCATCAGGGACTGATAGGGGTAGTAGCCGAAGTACTAAAGGCTCCGCCGGAACTGGAAGTCGCCATTGAAGCCGCCTTGGGCTCCGCCCTGCAGTTTGTAGTCACCCGAACCGAAGCCGATGCCCAACGGGCCATTGCCTATCTAAAGGCCACCGGCTCCGGTCGGGTTACCTTCCTGCCACTCGACGCCATTAGACCCCGCCGCCTGCCGGTAGACCGATCAGTGATCGGCTGGGCAGGGGTGGTGGGTATAGGTTCAGAGCTGGTGAGCACGGCAAAGGATTGCGGGCCGGTGGCGGCCCACCTGTTGGGCGACCTCTTAATCATGGAGCGGCTGGAGCAGGCCTTGGCTCTGTCGCGACGTTTCGGATATCGGATACGCGTGGTCACCTTGGAAGGCGATCTGCTACATCCCGGGGGTTCCCTTACCGGGGGTAGTCTGAGAGGTCGTACCGGACGCCTGCTGTCCCGTTCGCGGGAAATCACCGAACTGGCCTTGCGCGTGGAAGCCGAGGGGCAGAAATTCGTGCGACTGCAGGGAGAAATCGCGGATCTCGAAAGGAATCTTTCCTTGCAGGCAGAAGAAGCCAAGCATCTTCAGGAGGAGTTGTGGCAGGCCAAGAGCGAGCTAGACACCCGGCGCCGCCAGGCTCAAGAAGCCTCCGAACGATTACTTGACGTCGAAAGAAAGCTGACGGTGATTCAGGCGGAGCTGGAACAGTGGGAAGAGGGATTTCGGGAAATGACTTCCCACCGAGAACAGTTGGAGCGGGACATAGCCGGTGGCCAACCAATGTTACCGGAGGATCCCGACGGCGCTCCGGACGTTCTTAGCCGGGAATTCGAAGCTCGCCGTGAGGAACTGCTGGCGTCGGCCGCCGAAACCCGGGGGCGCTTGGCGAACGTAAGGCAGCTAGAAGAACGGGCGCGAGGACGTCTGGCCGGGCTTAGTGAGGCGCAGGCCCGCCTACTAAAGGAGACGGAAGGAGAGGAGGCGGCCCTCGCCCAGGTGCGCGCTCGCCTGGAGGCGGTGGGGCAAGAAGGGGATCGGGCCCGGAGCCGGGTTCAAGAGTGGAGGGCCCGCGAACAGGCTCTTCGGCAGGCCTACCTTGAGGCCGAGGCCCGTTACCGGGAGACAGAAGCCGCGTTGCGTGGCAAGGAAAGAGCACTGGCAGCCGCCCTTGAGCAGCAAAGGTCCTTGGAGCGTAGGTTAGAAGACATGGATAGAGAAAGGCGAGAGGTAGACTCCGCCCGAAAGGCGGAACTGGAGTTACTACGGGAACTCTACGGCTGGGACGAGCAGGCGGAATCTCCCCAGTTCAACTGCACCGAGCCCGAACTCCGGCGGTTACTGGATTCCAAGTTGGGTGAAAGGGAGGAACTGGGGAAGGTAGACCTGGCGGTGTTGGCCGAATACCGAAGGCTCCAAGACCGATACCGAGCGCTGTCGGAGCAGGTGGCCGATCTAGAGGCGGCCCGCTCTGCCTGCTGCCGGGCAATTGCTGAAGTGGAAAAGCTAATGGAAGAAAGATTAGGCAATACTTTGGCGGCAGTAAATGGGCACCTGGAACGTCTTTTCCCTGCTTTATTCGGAGGCGGACAGGCCTGGCTCGACGCCCCCGCCGGTGCCAGGCTACTTGACGGGGGAGTAGAATTGAAAGTTCGTTTGCCCGGCAAGCGAATACCCAACCTTGCCCTCCTATCGGGAGGGGAGAAGGCCTTGGCGGCCGTCGCGGTGCTTTTCTCCTTATTGCTGGTCAAGCCAAGCCCCTTCTGCCTCCTGGACGAGATCGATGCCTCCCTGGATGAAGCCAACGTGAGGCGGTTCGCCGACTTCTTACGCCGGCTGGCCGCCGAGCAGCAGTTTATCGTAGTCTCCCACCGCGCCAGTACCGTGGAGGTGGCGGACACGGTTTACGGCCTCACCATGGAAGAAGAAGGAGTATCGAAGTTGGTTTCCGTAAGGCTACCCGGGGATAGGCAACCCGGCAAAGACCGGAACATTGTCTAGAGGGAAGGAGATCTGAGGTGGCCCTGCTGGATAAACTCAAGGAAAAGCTCCACAAGACCCGGACCAGTTTTGCCAGCCGACTGGGCGATCTGTTTCAACGTTTTCCCGAACCCGACGAGAATTTCTTTGAAGAATTGGAAGCCGTTCTCATCGCTGCCGATGTGGGAGTAGAATCCAGTACCGCCTTAGTGGAAAGCTTGCGCCGTCGGGTGAAGGAAGAACGCTTACATGACCCCGAGGTCATTCGTACTACCCTTCGACAAGAGATACAGGCCATACTGGAGGCCGGACATGTACCCTTGCAGCTCGAAGGAAAACCGGCCGTAGTAATGGTGGTGGGCGTAAACGGAACCGGCAAGACCTCCACCGTAGGCAAGCTGGCCTGGCGTCTGCGCCGGGAAGGTAAAGGAGTACTGCTGGCCGCGGCCGACACTTTTCGAGCTGCGGCCGACGAACAATTGGCGGTTTGGGCGGCCAGGGCCGGCGTGGAAATACTGCGCCACCAGTCCGGCGGCGATCCCGCGGCGGTGGCTTTTGACGCCGTCACCGCGGCCAGAAACCGAGCTCTGGACGTAGTATTGGTAGATACCGCCGGGCGCTTACACACCCAGGCCAACCTCATGGCGGAACTGGAGAAGATCAAGAGGGTAATAGGCAAGGCCATGCCTGGGGCTCCGCAGGAGATTTTGCTGGTGGTTGATGCCACCACCGGACAGAACGCCCTGGTCCAGGCCCAAACCTTTCACCAAGCCCTCGGGCTAACCGGTCTAGTCCTGACCAAGTTGGACGGCACGGCGAAAGGCGGCATAGTGGTAGCCATCAAGAGGGCGCTGGGGATCCCGGTGAAGCTGGTGGGTTTGGGTGAGGGGCTAGAGGATCTTCAAGATTTTAGCCCTGAAATTTTTGCTCAGGCTTTGTTTGCCTAAAGCCAGGATAGGAGGAGAAGAACCATGCCCAAAGTTAGCCCCCTCTTCTGGGCCGAAGGGAAGCTTCACCTGCTGGATCAGAACCGGCTTCCTCACGAAGTATATTACCACGCCTGCAGTTCTTACAAACAAGTGGCCCAAGCGATTCGGGACATGACCGTAAGAGGGGCTCCGGCTATAGGCATAGCCGCGGCCTTTGGAGTAGTTCTGGCCGGCAGTCGAGCTCTGGCGGAACGCCAACCCTTGGCCACGGCCATTCCCAAGGCTATTGCTGAACTCGGCGGCACCCGCCCCACGGCCGTGAACCTCTTCTGGGCCTTAGAACGCATGCAGCGGTGCTGGGAAGAACACCAAACGCTGGCCCCGGAGGCTAGCGTAGCCGCGCTAGAAGAGGAGGCCAAGAGCATTCTCCAAAAAGAAGAGGAGGCCAACCAGCGACTTTCCGAGTTAGGCGCCACCCTAGTGCCCAAAGGGGCCCGCATCCTTACCCACTGCAACGCCGGCGCCCTAGCTACGGCGGGCTACGGCACCGCTTTGGGAGTGGTGCGCGCCGCCCACGAAGCGGGCAAGGTGGAAATGGTATACGCGGATGAAACCCGTCCTCGTCTTCAGGGGGCCCGGCTGACGGCTTGGGAACTATCCGTCGAAGGAATTCCCGTCACCGTTATCTGCGACAACATGGCCGCTTGGTTTATGGCTCAAGGAAAGATTGACCTGGTAATCGTAGGCGCAGACCGTATTGCGGCCAACGGCGACGTAGCCAACAAGGTCGGAACCTATGCTCTGGCGATCGTGGCTTCCTACCACCGCATTCCCTTCTACGTGGCCGCTCCCACCAGCACTATTGACCTTCGCACCTCCAGCGGGCGAGAGATACCAATAGAAGAAAGACCCCACGAGGAGGTTTCCCACTGGGAGGGTAGGCCGATACACCCTGCGGGGGTCGGGGTGGCTAATCCCGCCTTCGATGTTACTCCGGCAGAACTCGTCCGGGCCATTATCACCGAAAAGGGAATTCTTCGCCCGCCTTATGGGGAAAGCCTACAGAACCTTTTTTCCTCCTGCGCCGTCTAAGAGGCAAGGAAAAACTCTTAGGAGGTCAGGCAGATGGCAAGAGGGAAGTGGTGGCAGATGGCGGTATTGTTGGCGGGGCTAAGCCTGATAGGGATGGGTCCCAGGGGGCCGGAGCCAGCGGTGGCTCAGGGGACGGCCGGCACGGAAGCGTGGCGTTCTACCATTACCGTGCAGGGTCAAGGAGAGGCGGTGGCGGCGCCCGACCAAATGCTGCTGGATGTAGGAGTGGTTACTACCGCGGGTACGGCCCGGGAGGCCCAGCAGGAAAACGCCCGGCGGGCGGACCAGGTGATCAAGGGCCTGCTGGCGCAGGGAATCGATAGGAAGGACATACAAACGGTGAACTACGGCGTGTACCCGGAGTACGACTACCGGCCGGAGAAAGAGGGCCAACCGCCAAAGATCACCGGCTATCGGGTGATCAACACCCTGAGGGTACGGGTAAGGAACCTCGAACAGGCCGGCCTGATCATCGACCGGGCGGTAGGTGACGGGGCCAACCAGGTGCAGAGCCTGCAGTTCGTGCTGAGCGACACCGCCGCGGTGCAGTCTGAAGCCCTGGCCAGGGCGGTAGCAGACGCCCGGCACAAGGCCGAGGCGCTGGCCCGGGCGGTGGGTCGGTCCCTTGGCGAGGTATTGAGCGTGCAGGAGGGTGGGACGAGCGTTCCGCAGCCGATCTACCGAGCCCTCGACCTGGGTGGCGCCGGCCAGGCAGCTACACCCGTGGAGCCGGGACAACTCAGTTTTGCCGCGTCGGTGCAAGTGGTATTTGCGTTAAAGTAGCCTTTCGGTAGCGCGGTTCCGGTCTCGGACGCCAGCAACTCGACGCCCGGCGGGTGCTGGTCACAACCGGTTAGGCAACCGTGGAGGGGGCCCGGGTCCCGGCCCGGGCCCGGGCCAAAAGGGATCGGATACAGTGGTGGGGAGGGAAACCGTGGGCAGGAAAACCTTGGCGGTAGGACTGGTTCTGGTGCTGGTGCTGGCGGCGGTGTTGGCCGACTGTGGCCGCAGCCCGAAGGTGGTACCCGCCGCCGCACCGGCACCGGCGGATAAGGCGGTAGTCCAGAAGACTTCGGAAACGCAGGCGGTGGAAGCCCTGGCCTCCGGGCTGCAAGATTCCTAGACCGGGACCGACCTGGAGCGGGCTTACGCCTCGGTGGAAGCTATGCAGGAGCGCAAGGTGGTGCGCCATGCGGAGCTTATGCTGGAAGTGACCTCGGTGGAAGAGGCGGTGAAGGAACTGGAGCGGGAGGCGGCCCAATTGGGGGGTCTGGTGGCCCAGGCCGAGTTCGACCGATACGATGCCAGGACCCGGGCGCACCTGGAGTGCACGTGCCGTCGGATAAATTGGATGTCCTTTTGGCCTGGGTGCCGGAATTGGGAGAGGTCAAAACGCAGCGCGTTTACAGCGAGGACGTCACCGAGGATTACATTGACCTGGAGGCCCGAGTGAAAACCCTGACTGCCCAGAAAGAGCGCCTAACCGAGCTCCTTGAGCGGGCCCGCACCGTCGAAGACATCCTGAAGGTGGAGAAGAAGTTGGAGCGGGTTCGCGCGGAAAGGGAATCCTTAAGCGGAAAGCTAAACTACCTCCGTCACCGGGTTACTTACGCCCGGGTCCGTCGAGGTGAGGCAATCCCCGGTGGCAGAGCCGGTACCACCGGCTCAAGGTTTTAAGGGTTTAGGCGTCAGGACGGGCAAGGCCTTTCTTTCAGGCTGGAACGCACTTCAGAAACTGATTGTTTCCATTGTCCTTGGATCCCGCTACTGGCGCTAGTAGCGGTTCTGGCCTGGCGATTGTGCCTCCATCGGCGTCGGGCTTCGGACCGCCACTACCCCCGGTGCGCCATCGACGGTGCTGGAGGGGTTGACTTTCAACGGCAATTCCCTTAGTATTTACCTGTAACTCAGGGGCCGCCGAGCGAGGAGGACCGCCGTGCCCACCCTGCAGGCACTTACCGAGAAGTTACAGAGTATATTTCAGAAGCTCCGGGGTAAGGGCAAACTAACGGAGGCCGACGTTAACGCCGCCCTCCGAGAGGTGCGCCTGGCCCTTTTGGAAGCCGACGTAAACTATGCCGTAGTCAAGGACTTCATCGAAAAGGTCCGGAGCCGCGCCGTGGGTCAGGAAGTGATGGAGAGCCTTAATCCCGCCCAGCAGGTGGTGAAGATTGTTTACGATGAACTCACCGCCCTGATGGGCGGGGCACCCGCCGGCCTTAAGCCACCGAGTAAGGGGCCGGCCATAATCATGCTGGTAGGCTTGCAGGGTTCAGGTAAGACCACTACCGCGGCGAAACTAGGGCTATACCTGCGCCGCCAGGGAAAGCAGCCGCTGCTGGTGGCCGCAGACGTGCGCCGACCGGCGGCGGTGGAACAGCTTAGGATCCTGGGTGAGCGCGTCAATCTTCCGGTGTTCTCCGAGGCCGGTGCGGATGCGGTGTCGGTAGCCAAGGACGGAGTACGCGAGGCCGAACGGCTGGGCCGAGACGCAGTAATAGTAGATACCGCCGGCCGTCTGCATATCGACTCCGAACTGATGCAAGAGTTGCGGCAAATGCGGGAGGCGATTAGCCCCAGCGAGGTACTCTTGGTAGTAGATGCCATGACCGGTCAGGATGCGGTGAATGTGGCCAAGAGCTTTCACGCGGAATTAAACGTGGACGGGGTAATACTGACCAAGCTGGACGGTGATGCCCGGGGAGGGGCGGCGCTTTCTGTAAAGGCGGTGACCGGGTGCCCAATCAAGTTTGTCGGTACGGGCGAGAAGCTGGAGGGGTTGGAGCCTTTTCACCCGTCCCGGATGGCCTCCCGTATTCTGGGACTGGGGGACGTACTGACTTTAATAGAAAAGGCACAGGCCCAGGTAGATGCCGCCAAGGCGGCGGAGATGCAAAAGAAGCTTCGCCGGCAGGAGTTCACGCTGGAAGACTTCCTGGAACAGTTGCGGCAGTTGCGGCGGCTGGGATCCCTGGAAGAAGTGATCGGCCTTCTGCCCGGGGCCATGGCCAACCGGGAACTGAAGAACCTTCGGCTGGACGAAAAGGAACTGACCCGGATTGAGGCCATTATCTGCTCCATGACGCCGGAGGAGCGCTCTCATCCGGAAATTATCAACGCCAGCCGCAAGCGCCGTATCTCCCGGGGTAGCGGCACCACCGTACAGGATGTGAACCGTTTGCTAAAGCAGTTTGCCGAAACCCAAAAGCTGTTACGTCAGATAGCCGAGGCCACGAGCGGCAAGAAATCGTTTCGGCCGTTTGGCCTTCCCTTTTGGAGGTAGCCGCTGAGGAGGTGAAAGTTACCAATGGCTACTCGCATTCGCCTGATGCGCATGGGTGCTAAGAAGAAGCCTTTCTACCGCATAGTGGTTGCGGACAGCCGCGCGCCACGGGACGGCCGCTTTATCGAATCCTTAGGCTACTACAATCCTCTGCGTGAGCCGGCAGAGGTACATGTAGAGGCGGACAAACTCATTAGATGGCTCAGATTGGGCGCCCAACCCTCCGATACGGTGAAGCAACTGTTGGTCCGAACCGGCATCTGGGAGCAGTTTAGGACCAGCGGTCAACAGGTAGAGGAGGAAGGCAATGAAAGAGCTGGTTGAGGTCTTGGCTAGGGCCTTGGTTGATAAACCGGAAGCGGTGGAAGTTCGACAGGTAGAAGGAGAAAAGTCGCTTATTCTAGAGCTCAGAGTGGCTCCCGAGGATATGGGCAAAGTCATCGGCAAACAGGGGCGCATAGCCAAGGCCATACGCACGGTGGTCAAGGCTGCGGCCGCCCGTGACGGCAAGAGGGTGGTAGTAGAGATTCTCCAGTAGGGGGATAATACCGGTGGCCCGAAGGCGACCTCTTCCTGGCTTCGTCAGCGTCGGTCGTGTAACCGGCCCGCACGGCTGGAAGGGGGCGGTGCGGGTTGAACCCCTAACCGATTTTCCCGAGCGGTTTCGGGAGGTCGCATCCCTGTACCTGGTCCGGGGAGAAAACCGGCGGGAATTGACGGTCCAGGAGGTTAAGGGTCAGGGAACGACAATAATCATCAAATTCGCCGAGGTCAACACGCTAGAAGAGGCCCAAGAGCTACGCGGTGCGCAACTAGAGGTTCCCCGGAAAGCGGTTCACACCTTACCGGAGGGGTATTTCTACGTTTATGAGCTGGTAGACCTTCCGGTTTACAGCCAGCAGGGAGAGTTTCTCGGATACCTAGAAGAGGTCATCCGCACCGGCAGTAACGACGTATACGTGGTGCGCCACCCGGAAACCCACCGAGAACTACTTCTGCCGGCTACTCGGGAGGTGGTGAAGGCGGTGGACCTGGATCGGGAGGAGATAAGGGTTCAACTTCTGCCCGGTCTGGGGGAGTGAAGATAGAAGGTGCGTATAGACATTCTAACCATCTTTCCGGAAATGTTTCAGGGCCCGCTCGAGGCCAGCATTATCAGAAGGGCTATCGACCGGGGTCTAGTAACCATCAACCTGGTAAACATCCGGGACTACTCCACGGACAAGCATCGTTCGGTAGATGATTACCCGTACGGTGGCGGTCCGGGAATGGTAATGCGTCCCGAACCTATATTCGCGGCCTGTGAGGCCCTGGGCCGTTTGGCCGAACCTTACCAGATAGTATTGCTGACCCCCCAGGGTAGGCTGTTCACCCAGGCCAAAGCCAAGGAGTTGGCCGGGCTGGAACAATTGGTTCTCATTTGCGGACACTACGAAGGCGTGGACGAGCGGGTAGGCCTGTACCTGGCCCAGGAGCAACTCTCGATAGGGGATTACGTACTCTCGGGAGGCGAACTGGCGGCCATGGTGGTAGTCGATGCCGTGGTAAGATTGCTGCCGGGAGCGTTGGGATCCGTAGCCTCCCTGGAAGAAGAGTCCCTGGTAGAAGGCCTCCTGGAGTACCCGCAATACACCCGTCCCCGTGAGTATCGCGGGTATAAGGTTCCCGAAATTCTCCTTTCCGGCCATCATGAGGCCATCCGCCGCTGGCGGCGAAAGGAGGCCCTACGCCGGACCCGGGAACGGCGGCCGGATTTATGGGAGCGCTTTAGCCCCGGGGAAGAGGACCGCAAGCTGTTGAAGGAACTAGAACAAGAGGAAGGAAGGGATGGAGCTTGGACCTCCTGACTACCCTGGAAAGGGAGCAAATGCGTAACGACATCCCTGACTTCGGGCCCGGTGATACGGTACGAGTGCACGTGAGGGTGACCGAAGGCGGCCGCGACCGAATTCAAGTCTTTGAAGGAGTAGTGCTTCGCCGCCGCGGCCGGGGATGTAACGAAACGTTTACCGTTCGGCGGATATCTTACGGCGTGGGGGTTGAGCGGACCTTCCCGTTGCATTCCCCTCGACTGGAGAAGATTGAAGTAGTCCGCCAGGGACGGGTCAGACGAGCCAAACTATATTACCTGCGGGAGAAGATCGGTAAGGCGGCTAAGGTAAGAGAAAAAGAACGGGAGAGGCAGTAACCTTTGCCGGGTTCGCATGAGGGACTAGCCCAGGAAATGGAACTACAGAAGAAGGGCCCGGCCTGGGACACCATAGAAGCAATAGTAGTAGCGTTGGTACTGGCGCTGGCCATTCGCCTTTTTCTGTTTGAGCCTTTTATGATTCCCAGCGCCTCTATGGAGCCCACGCTTATGCCTGGGGACCGGGTAATGGTTAATAAGCTGGTGTACCGGCTGGCCGATCCCGTACCGGGGGACATTATTGTCTTTAGGTACCCGCTGGACCCCCGAATAATTTACATTAAAAGACTAGTTGCGCTCGGTGGCCAAACGGTAGAGTTGCGCAACGGCCAGCTCTTTGTGGACGGCCGCCCGGTGGAAGAGAATTACCTGCCTGAGGATCCGGCAAGCGGAGGGGACTTTGGTCCCGTTAGAGTACCGCCAAACACCTACTTTGTAATGGGGGACAACCGGAACAACAGTCAGGATAGTAGAGTCTGGGGACCGGTGCCCAAGGAGAACGTGGTGGGAAAAGCTCAGCTTCTATATTGGCCGCCGGGCCGCTTTCGGGTGGTACGGTGAGGATTGGTGAAGTGGCGGCGTCTGTTGCCCTATCTGGACGTTATTCTGGAAGTAGCCGACGCTCGTCTACCCCGTGCCAGTCGTAACGGCGAACTTGTTTCCCGGGTGGAAGGTAAGGACCGGATTCTCCTACTCAATAAGGTGGACCTCGCGGATAGCCACCTCCTCTATCGGTGGCTTCATTACCTTCGACATTCCGAAGGAATACCGGTAATAGGCGTTTCGGGGCTAAGCGGTCAGGGAATGACCAAGCTGGAGGCCCTCCTGGCGCGGTTGACTCGGACTCGTCCGCCGCGGCGCCAGAATCGCCCCCTGCGGGCGGTAGTGGTGGGCATTCCCAACGTAGGAAAGTCCACGCTAATAAACCGTTTACTCGGCCGGGCCGCGGCTCGGACCGGAGCCCATCCGGGTATTACGCGGGGCGAGCAATGGCTGCGTCTGCGACCGGGCCTGGAGTTGTTAGATACCCCCGGGCGATTAAGTATCCGACAGGACTTGCCTTTCTGGCAATTGGCGGCCCTTCGGGCGGTTCCCGCCCCGGAGGACCGGCTTCAAAGCAGCGCCGAGGATTTACTGACCGCAGTATCCCGACTCTACCCCGGCCGACTGGCCGACGTTTACGGTCAGCCCGAGCCGCCCACCCTGGAGCAGGTAGCTCGGGCCAGGGGACTTATCGGTAAGGGCGGACTGCCGGATCCGGCTCGAGCGGCCGGAGTCGTCTGGACTGACTTCTGGAACGGGCGCTGGGGCGGTCTTACCTTGGAAACTCCCCCCGCTGACGAGACGGGCGGCCTCCCTCAGACGGCGACAATAGGAGGGTACCAAGCGAGTGACCCCGAGGGACACCAATAGCTATACTGCCGGTCGATCGAGGAGAGTCCGAGAGGCCGGATGGAAGCGGGAATCGGAGTTATGGGGCCATGGGTACCGGCTGGTAGCCGGGGTGGATGAGGTAGGCCGGGGGCCCCTGGCCGGACCGGTAGTAGCCGCAGCGGTCATCTGGCCGCCGGGCACGGCTATCGAGGGTCTGCGCGACTCTAAGCAGCTTACTTCCCGGCAACGGGAGAGGCTGGCCGCACTAATACGAGCCAGGGCCCTGTGTTGGGCGATCGCCAGCCTGCCCGCCCGTTACATAGACAGGTATAACATTCATCAGGCAGCGTCTAGGGCTATGTGGCGTGCCCTTACCCGATTACCAATTGGCCCCGAGTATGTATTGGTGGACGGGAGCGCAATCGCCGGACTTCCGTGGCCCCAGGAAGCCCTCGTTCACGGGGACGGCACCAGTGCCAGCATCGCCGCCGCTTCCATTTTAGCCAAAGTGTGGCGCGATGCGCTTATGGAACATCTGCACCGCCGTTATCCTCAATACGGTTTTGCGCAAAACAAAGGTTATGGTACTCCTGCCCATCTAAAGGCCCTGCGGCTTTACGGACCCTGTCCTCACCACCGGCGGTCGTTCGCGCCGGTAAGGTCCTACCTTGACGCGGGCACTGGCGCAATACCGGAGGAGGAGTAGGCCTTGCCTGGCCGCGGGGGGCCTCGAGATAGCCGCCGCCACCTGGGTCGCCTGGGGGAGGAGGCGGCCGTCCGGTTTTTGGAAGCGCGGGGTTATTCCATTCTCGCCCGCAACTACCGCTGCCGCTGGGGCGAGATCGATATCGTGGCGCGTCAGGGGGACACGTTGGTCTTTGTGGAAGTGCGAACCAGGACCGGAGTCTACCTGGGCGCCCCGCAAGAAAGCCTGGACCCCCGGAAGCAGTCCAGGCTGCGCCGTCTGGCCGCCTACTATCTTCACCGCCACGGTCTGGGGGAGGTCGACTGCCGGTTTGATGTGGTAGCAATAACCGTTGAGGCCGGCGGAAAAAATCTAAAGCTAGAGCTATTCGTCAATGCCTTCTAACGTCAGCATTACCAGGCCGGCCGGTAACTTGGGCCAGAAGTACGTAGACTTTTGCGGCATGCGACCGCCAAGGTCGGCCACGGCGGCAATCTGCTTTAGAGAGGGCGGATTTAGCAATACGGCTATTTGATAGCGGCCGCTACGAACCTCTCTCCAGGCCTCACCGGGGTCGCGGGTGTAGGCCACGTAGCGGCCGTCGGTAATCCGCTCGGGGGTAAGGCCGAATACCGGCCGCAAAACCAGGTCGTGGAGTACGGCTACGTCCGGTTGGACTTCCGAATACCGGTTTTCGGCAGGTGTCACCAGTTCTACCCGATCCTGCCCGGCATAGAAGCCGAAGCTCGGCCCCCGTTGTCGACCTCGATCGGCTAGGATTTTGAGGAAGTCCTCTAGCGGGTCCGGACTTTCTAATAACTGGGTATAGATATATGTCTGCCGCTCAAAACCCGGAGGAAGCGCTTCCCATCGGACTACACCCAAATCCCGAAGCAAACGGTGGGTAGGCAACACTACCAAACCCGGGTCCTCCATTTCCACCAGGGTGGCCAGTACGTACCCGTACTTTTCGCCCAGTTCCTCGGCCACCCGGCAGGCGGTTTCGTACCGGTGGTGACCGTCGGCAATGTACACCGTTCTTCCGGCAAACTGACGGCAAAGGTACTCTACGTCCTCATCTCCGTCCACCGGCCAAATTCGGTGGGTAACCTTCTCGAGGGTGGTAGCCTCAGCCAGCGGTTCCCGATCCAGGTAGGGGCGCAGGCGGGCCGCTATCTCACCGGAGGAGTCCTTATACAGCCCGAAGATCGGACTGAAGTTAGCCCGGCAGGAGACTACTAGCTGGAAGCGGTCGCTCTTGGCCCGGGGGAGGGTGTCCTCGTGTGGTAGAACTCCTCCTTCAGCGTAGGGAACCGCCGCCAAAGCCACTACCAGGCCGGTACGCCGATAGACCGTACCCCCCCAACGGAATTCGTCCTGGCACAGGTAGAAGCCGGGCCTGGCCTCCTGGATCAGGATGCCGTCCTTCAGCCAGCCTTCTAAATAGGCGCGGGCGCGAGTATAGCGGTTGTAGTCCGGCCCGTCGTCCGGTAGCGCTTCTCCGAGCTCCAGGCGGATAACGTTATTCGGGTGCGCTTGATAGTAGTATTTCTGCTGTTCGGTAGAGATCACATCGTACGGCGGGCTGATAACTGACGCGAGATCTGGTATCCGGGCGAGGTTGTACCGCAGAGCCCGGAAGGGTCGTATACGGGCCACGCAAGGTTCCTCCTTCTCCTTGTAACCTTCACCCATTCTAATACACCTGGCCATACTAATACAACTACCGCCACTACCGACAAGTTGGCCCCGCGCTGGCACGGGCCGGTGCCGCAGGTTCGAGGGCGCCGGTGCCTCGCCGGTGCTTGTACGCGGAGATACGCCGTAGCCCAGAAGGGAACGGACATTCCGGCGGCGAACTCACCCGTACAAGATTGGGCTGGACCGCACCGCCCGAAGGAGGTTGGGGGCCGACCCATGCTGGCGCGTGCCTACGGAGTTACCCTATTGGGGTTAGAAGCCCACCTGGTGGAAGTGGAAGTTGACGTCGGCCCCGGCTTGCCCCACTTGCTTCCGCTTTCGCAACTCCTGATGTCGGTGCCGCAGGTTAGCCCCCTAGAGAAACTGAATACCTAACCCGACTATGTACTTTCCCTACAAAGTACGGATTACTGCTTTATAGTTCAAGACCAGTTTGCCTTTCTGGCTTCTCACCTATAAGCTTACTAATTGAGTAGCAACAGGAGAAATCATTAAGATCCAACGTATTCCCCAGGGCGTGGTGCCTGCAGTGCCTGCCTTGAGTTCCGCTGTACGCTGGCCTTAGGTTGTGGAGAAGACGAGAGGAAGCAATGCAAAACCTGACTTATGCTGCCCGAAGCTAGTGGTGTTTCAAAAGTCGAATTGAGAAGGTGAGAGGGGGCAGAATGTTTTCGGCTACCTACGCAAATGACAACAAAGCGCCATGGAACCCATAAGCTAGCCGGAACCAAGCCAATAGCCGAGTCTACAAAAATGGCTCCGGAGGTGCCATAAATGGAAGCGAACTGGTTGGCCTCATTGGATTGGCCGAAGATCGTCCTTATATTCGTGGGTATCTCCTTGATTATAGCCGCCTTCAGCCGAAACCTACGCGCTCTGCGCTGGTTCCCTGTTCTGTTCGCGGTGGTTGCCGTGATCCAGTCTGTGGTCTTGCTCAGCGCCAATTCGCCAACGGGGCAACAGTTTCTTTCGGGCGTCTTCCAGGGATTCCTAAACTTTAACTGGCAAAGCGCGGTTATGCTCGCCATCGGCGCCGCCCTGATCTACCTTGGCGTGGCCAGGGACGTCGAGCCTTTGTTGTTGGTGCCCATCGGGTTTGGTGCCATCCTAGTGAACCTACCGCTTACGGGCCTGATGAGTGAGGAAGGCCTTTTGCACCAGTTTTACGAGGCCGGCATTGCTACTGAGATCTTTCCATGCCTTATTTTCATCGGGGTGGGAGCCATGACCGACTTCACCCCCCTCCTTCAGAACCCCCGGGTACTGCTTCTCGGGGGAGCCGGTCAGTTCGGTATCTTTCTTACCTTGCTTCTCGCCCTAGCCCTCGGCTTTAAGCAGTTGGAGGCAGTCTGCGTGGGCATCATCGGCGCCTGCGACGGGCCCACCGCTATTTACGTTACCAGTCGGTACGCCCCTCAGTTGCTGGGGCCCATAGCCGTAGCTGCCTACTCCTATATGTCTCTTGTGCCCATCATCCAGCCGCCTCTAATGCGGGCCCTGACCACGAAGGCCGAGCGTGAACGGATAATGCCACCCTCCATCTATGCACGTCCGGTTTCCCGTCCGGTTAGGACTATTTTTCCCTTAGTAGTGCTGGTCGTCACCGTACTCATCGCCCCCATGGGCGCGCCCTTGATGGGCATGCTTATGCTAGGCAACTTTCTTAAGGAATGCGGCGTGGTGGAGCGCCTTTCTAAGGCGGCCCAAAACGAGATTGCGAACATCGTGACCCTGTTGCTGGGGATCTCCGTTGGTGCCACCATGAACGGCGAGGTATTTTTGCAGTTGCGGACACTGGCCATTTTCGGGCTTGGTTTCCTGGCCATTGTGGGCGATACCGCGGCCGGTATACTCCTGGCCAAATTTATGAACCTATTCTCCCGGGACAAGCTGAACCCCCTCATTGGAGCGGCGGGCATTTCTGCCTTCCCCATGGCGGCGCGTGTAGCCCACCGGGTAGGTGCCCAGGCTAACCCCCAAACCTATCTGCTGATGCACGCCATGGGCGTCAATACCGGCGGTCAGGTTGGTTCGGTGCTGGCGGCGAGCATCATGCTGGCCTTGCTTCACGCCACAGGGTTAACATAGGGAGGATGGACGGGGATGGTTCTGAACAACCTCGAATTTGGCCTGCTTATGACGGTTGCGGGAATGGGATTGACACTAATAACCCTATGGATATTGACGCTCTTGATTCATCTTCTTAATGTTCTTTTCAAGCCCGAAGGACGCACCAATTGCGCAATTCGCAAGGATTATTAACACTGGTTCTCCGGGCAGGCGGGTGCTCCCGCCACGGAACAAAGTTATCACACCTATTTGGACATGGTGGGCGGCCGGGCCGACTTAAGGCGTCGCGGCCAAAAGCGCCCTGGCTGCGCACCCTTTCCTGCCGAAGACCAAGGTCCATCCTAGAAATGAGGTAGACCTGGCCGAAACCGACACAACCCGCCTGCCCACCCAGAACCTGCACGGCTCAACTGGCAAATCGAAAGTTGGCCCTCCAAAACTTCGGGCTGATGTTAGGATTGAGCGGGAGCTTCGCTTATGCTAACATCATAAGCGGTTAGGTTAAAGACGGAAGGCGAGGTCCAACGCTCTGAACGTCAGCGTACGGGCGGCGGTCCCAAATTGAATCGTAAGAGTTAACCTTCTAGCCTAGGTGGCACGGAAAGCGGCTACAGGGGCAAAGGAGGGTTTAATGTTGGGCGTTGACCGAATGCCCGTGGTAGCTTCTGTTTCCGTATCCTTAAGCAAGGAAATACTCTCGGCTGTTCTGAATTGTATGGTAGAAGTTAACCGTATAATCTTGGAAAGTGGCAGCTTCGAGATGGCGCTTGAGCGTGTATTGGACACTGTGAGAAACGTGGTGGGCGCGGAGGGAGCCGCTCTCTTACTCTATGACGAGGAGACGCGTTGTCTGGAGCTTCAACAGCCAGCCTTCGGGTTCTACGACGATCGGCTGGCGCAACTATATCGAGTTTCTATGGCGGAGGATACAATTGCTGTCAAGGTGTTCCAGAGCGGTGAACCGTTTATTTCTAACAATGTTCCCGCTGATCCTCGCTTTGTACAGCGAGTGGCGCCCATTGTAGGCGCCAGGACCAACCTGAGTGTGCCGGTCACGGTAGGCAGTAAGTGTATTGGAGTTTTTCATGTAATCAATAAGCCGGAAGGATTTAGCGAAAAGGATGCCGAGGTAACCACCTGGTTGGTATCCCAACTGGCCGTAGCCATAGCCAACGCTCGGTTGCTCAGCCGGGTGAGAGTTCAGGAGCAGCGCGCACGAGCTCTCTATGAGTTGGCCATGGAACTCAACCTGCGGGACGTGCGTGGTCTTGTGCGTCTGGTCGCCCAGAGACTTTGTGCCGTTCTTCGTTGCCCCCTGGCTGCGGTGGCTCTGGCCGAGTACGGGAACGATCGTAAGGGAAGGATAGCCGCAGATGTGGGGTTTAATGGTAGGCTCGTCGGGCGGATAGTCTCACTTGGCTCGGCTGAGGAGGAACTGAAGGACTTGGAGCGGGAACAGCTAAATCCATTGGAGCAAGAGGTGGCCCGCCTTGGCATGGTCATACAACTGAGCGTGCCCGTGCCCCCAGGGAGAGGGGGGCTAGGGAGGCTTTGGGTTTGGAGCGACCGGAAGCGACTGGTCCACCCTTCCGAGAGAGAGTTTGTCAGTTTGGTGGCCTATCTACTGGGCATGGCAGTTCAAAACGCATCTCTTTACCAACAGGAAAGAGAGACAGCCAGCCGCCTTGATCGCTATCTACGGTTCCAACAACAACTCGTCAAGCTGGTATTAGAAGGTGGGGGCGTGCAGAGGATCACAAATGCCGTAGGTCGGTTTCTCGGGGCCAGGGTAGTGTTCGCCGACCACAGGTTGATGAAAAGGGCATGGGCTCCAGTTGATTCCTCCCAGCTCCAAGAACTGGACGTTTCTTCCCTGCTCCGTACCTCGGGACAGGCCGTTTCCAAAGAGGCTATAAGTCGGAGTACGAAACCACTTTCCGAAAGCGGTGAGACCGGCCAGGCCGTAGTTTCCACCATTGAGGCGGGTGGAAGGCTACTCGGTTATCTACTTGTTGTGCCTCCGGTGGCTCGAAAGACCGAGCTTGCCCCTGTGCTTAGCCTGGTGAGCCCTGTCTATGCCCTGGAAATGCTCAAAGAGTTGATTGCTTCTGAGGTCCAACAGAGTTTAGGCGAGGACTTCATGGGGAAACTCCTAAGCGGGAAGTATTCCGACGAGGAGGCGCTTCGCCGCGCCGAGAACCTGGGATACGATCTGAGAGGCCCAGTGGTGGCCATAGTCGTGGAACAGGTACCCGGTGGACAGGAGTCATCCGGCAATATTTCTTGGAGAGGCATTCTTGAAAAGCTACGGGACACTGTACAGCGTCTACAGGAGAGGGCTGTCTTGACCGTCGAGCAAGGCCGCTTGGTTGCAATAGTTCCTTGTCCCGGTGCGAACCAGTTGGGACAGCTTAGTCGACTACGGGGTTTTGCTACCCTTCTGAGGGAAGAGCTGAGCCGGTTAGCTGGAGTAGATGTGTATGTTGGTATCGGGCGGGTAGTCCACATCGTGAGCAAGGTCAGAACTTCATTTCGGGATGCATGCTTTGTCTTGGAGTACCTTCGAAAGTTGTCTCCTCAGACGCGGGTACTCGCTTTCAGCGAACTCGGTATATGCCAGATACTATCGTACGAAGGCGCTTCTGATAGCATTATGGAATTTGTGTACGAGCTTTTGGGCCCGGTCATGGAGATGGACCGCAACAGAGGAAGTGAATATCTGAAAACGCTGGACCGCTATTACGCTGCCAATTGTAGTCTTAAGGGTGCCGCCGATGCCCTATACTGCCACGTGAACACCGTGCGTTATCGGCTAGAGCGAATTCAGAGTTTATTGCCCTTTAGCCTCGAAAGTGTGGAACACAGCTTGACCCTTCAGACGGCTCTCCGGTTATTGAAGTTCCGCCACCCCGATCTATTCTAGTGGGTTATGTACTTGCCCTACACCCTCGGCCGTCCTCGGATGGGGTAGGGAGTGAAATTTCTTTTCGTGTACGGGTGGTCCCAGTCCGTGTCTACTGTGGTAAGGCACATCACCACGATTCATTCCTCTAGGCAGAACGTTTGCCGACAGTCATCCGCCGAAGGTACCGACCATAAGCGTAATCCGTGACGAACTGCACTGCCTTTGAGGCCCCGTTTCATGAGCTGTACGTCTTCTACAAAAACAATGGCAGGATTTTGGAGACCGCGAGGTCTTCAATAATAGTCGGGCCTCAATTTATCATATAGAAAACAGAAAACTCAAGTAAGAGAAGTGAGAACTGTGGAAGCAAGCCTGGAAGAACTCGTTAGTGCGTATCGAGACCGTCAAGCGTCGCCTTTTGGTCTCAAGGCTTGTGGACGGCGGATCGTGGGGTGCCTGGGCCCGGACGTACCGGAAGAGATCTTGTACGCTGGTGGGTTCCTTCCAATAAGGGTATGTGGCGATCCGAAGGTGGGTGCAGAGGTGGCCGACCAGTATATGGAGCGAGCGTTCAACCCTCTTGTACGCTCGCAGTTCGGCCGCATTCTGGACGGTACTTACTCCTATCTTGACTACCTTGTTGTGTCTAATTCTTCGGATATTCTTGTCCGCGCTTTCTACTATCTACGCTGTTTACGTGCCGAGGAACCTGATCTGCCCATTCCCGAGCTCTACTTTTTCGATTTTCTCCATACTCCCTACCGTACCAGCGCCCTATACAACCGCGAACGCGTTCGTGAATTCTTGCGGACAGTGGAGAGCTGGCGCGGTCGCCCGGTTTCTCAGAAAGCCTTAAAAGGAGCAGTGGCGCTGTACCAGGAGAGCCGGCAGCTTGGGCGGAAGCTTGCCGACCTGCGGAAAGCCGAACCACCCCTAGTGAAGGGGTCAGAAGCGCTAGAGATTATCGGAGCCTCCATGTTCATGCCCCGGGATCGATACAATTCCCTGTTGACGGAATTTCTTGCCAGCGCCGAGCGACGCCCGGGTCTAGACGGGGTGCGGGTGTTTGTCACGGGCAGCACTCAGGACCATCCTTATTTCTACCAGATGGTGGAAGACTGCGGAGCGGTGATCGTAGGTGAGGACCACGACTGGGGGAACCGTCATCTGTGGGGGGACATCGATATATCCGCGGACGACCCCATAGATGCGATTGTGGACTACTATTCACTGCGTCTACCGGCCAGTGCCGGATCTACGGTCTCCCGGCGGGTAGCGGCGCTGGTGGAGCAGGTCAGGTCCTGCCGGGCCCAAGCCGTAATCTTCTTCATCCTGGAGTCGGACCTTGGCCCGGGCTGGGACCTTCCCGAGCAGCGCCGGGCGCTAGAAGCCATGGGTATACCGGTGCTGGTACTAGACCGCCAACCCTATCGATGGTTAGGTGGGGCGGAATTACGGGGGCAGGTAGAGGACTTCCTACAGGCCGTGCGGGGCGGAAAGCGGCAGTCGCTCGTATACGTGGCGGCCACCGAACGTGGCGGCTTCGCAGACGAACGGCCTCAGACGGGGCAAGGTACAGGCAGCCGGAAACTGCTCCGCTCGGCGGTGGAAGCTAGCGCCTACCAGCGGGAATGGTTCAAGAATTTGAGGGAGCGGGTAGCGCGAGGAGAACCCTTTGCCATTGTAAATGCCGACGTACCCCAAGAGATTTTCAGGGTCATGGACATCCCTTATGTAGTGAACCAGTGGTGGGCGTCGCTCTGCTCGGCCAAGCAGTACTCGCCATACTATTTCGGTCTACTTCAGCAGAGAGGCTACGGCCAGGATCTTTGCCGCTACTGTTCCTTATCCCTGGCTTCGGCATTTGACCCGGAGCCGGACAAGGGGCCGTGGGGAGGATTACCCAGGCCTACGGTGGCGGTCGCGCGGCTAACCTGTGATGCTCAGGCCAAAATCTTTGACCTATGGTCGCGCGAATTAGGTATCCCGTTTTACCCGCTAGAGAACACCGTACCGCTGATTACACCGGAAAAATGGTGGGAGAAGACTGCCAGGGATTGGGAGGAACTATTTGAAGCGCATAGGCTCGATTTAATGGTAGAGGAGTTAAAGGGCCTGATCCGGTTTCTGGAAACTACCACGGGCAAAACCTTCAGCGAGACCCGCTTCCGGCGCATAATGGACCTGATCAACCAGCAAGAGGAGTATAATCTCTTGGCCCGCGACCTCATAGCCGAAACGGTGCCTGCCCCGGTGAGCGTGACGGACCAAATACCGAGCGTCATGATCCCGCAGTGGCACCGCGGGACCCCGTGGGCGGTAGAGGCGGCGAAGAAATTCTACGAGGAAGTAAGGGAGCGCGTGGAACGCGGGGAGGCTGCATGTCCGAACGAGCGGATCCGGTTGATGTGGTTGGGCACAGGCCTGTGGTTTAATCTCGGTTTTTATCAGTATTTGGAGCAACGTTACGGTGCTGTGTTTGTTTGGTCCATATATCTGGCCCTGGCCGCCGACGGCTACATCCGGTACGGAGGCGACCCGCTCCGGGCACTGGCCAGCCGTTTTGTAGGCATGTCAGAGATGTTGCACATGCCCCCCTGGAACACCGACTGGTTTCTCAAGGAGGCGAAAAAGCATCGGATTGGAGGCGTAGTGCACCTGGTTTCAGGTAACTGCCCCCAGGCGGTCGAGGGATCGTACTTTATTAGGAAGAGGTTTGAAGAGGCAGGGATACCGGTGCTCGAGATCCGGGCGGATACCGTTGATGCCCGCGCCTGGGACCAATCGCGGATAATGGCAGAGGTAGAGTGGTTCATAGAAAACCGGTTGGGGGTGAAGCCGTAATGGCAGCAGCACTGGAAGACGTGATAGTAGTAGACGTGACCCAATTTGAAGCGGGCACTGTGTGCACGGAAACCCTGGCCTGGCTGGGGGCAAAGGTGATCAAGGTGGAGCGGCCCAGAACTGGGGAACAGGGCCGGGCAGACCCCCACCACTTTGTGCTGCTCAACGCTAACAAGAAGTCCGTGACGCTGGACCTGAGGCATCCCGAAGGCAAGGCGCTCATGATGCGGCTGCTAGAGCGCGCTGATGTCTTTGTAGAGAACTTCCGCCCGGGTGCCATTGAACGGTTGGGATTTGGCTACGAAGTGGTACGCAACATTAATCCGCGAATAATCTTTGCCCAGATTAAGGGCTTCGGCAGCGATGGGCCCTACGCCAGGTTCCCGGCCTTTGACTCCATAGGCCAGGCAACAGGGGGCCTGGCCAGCATCACCGGTGAACCGGACGGCCCTCCGTTGCATGCCGGAGCCAACATAGCCGATAGCGGCACGGGTATTCATTGCGTAATTGGCATCCTCGCTGCCCTATATCAAAGGACGAGAACCGGAGTGGGCCAGAGGATCGAGGTGGCAATGCAGGATGTAGTGATAAACTTTTGCCGTTCCTCTTACGGGTGGCAGGCCATGACCGGAGAACCAGCTCCTCGCGTAGGCAACGGTATGCCCATGATGCCGGTTGCACCTTGTGGAGCCTACCCCTGTCGTCCGGGAGGGCCTAACGATTACATCTTTATTTACGTCTCGCGTTGGCCGGGCAGCAAGCAGTGGGAGCGGCTATTGGAGGTGATGGGCCGCACCGATCTCCTATCCGATGCGCGTTTTGCCACTCCGGAGTCGCGGTACGAGTACCGGGCGGAATTGGACGAGATAATTAGTTCCTGGACCCGGCAAAAGACTAAAGTGGAGGCTATGGAGGAACTGGGGCGCGCAGGGGTGCCGGCGGGTGCGGCTTTTAGTACCGTGGAACTCTCTGCTGATCCCTATCTGCGAAGCAGAGGAATGTTTGTGGACGTAGAATATCCGGGCCTCGGCTCGATTACCGTCCCAGGCTTTCCGCTAAAGATGTCGGGGTCTTTTGTACCCATCACCCCGGCGCCATTACTCGGGCAGCACAATCAGGAAGTATACGAAGGAATGCTCGGCATTTCTCCAGAGGAACTTGAACGGCTGCACAATGCCGGGGTCATTTGAGGGAAGGATGGAGTTGGCTCTTGGTGGTGGGCTTGACCAATCAACGAGGAGGTAACGCGATGTCGGCTCTGAGCCTCCTAGCCGTTGGTGACGTCATTCTGGGGGCCAACGGGGAATGGCTTCTCAGCCTTGCTGCTCCTGTACTTCATGAGGCAGACGTCGTGGTTGGCCAGCTGGAAGTACCCTATACCAAGAGAGATCCGGAGGCGTTGGCCCTAGAGCGTGAACCGGATAACTTGGCCGCGCTAGTCTCTTCAGGATTCGACGTGTTGACTCTTGCCAGCAACCATCTTTGGGATGCCGGGCGGGCGGGGATAGAGGATACTCTGGCCTGGCTTAGGGCTCACAACCTTGGCTTTGTGGGCGCGGGAATGAATCTCTACGAGGCAAGACAACCCTGGATCGTGGAACGGAAAGGTACGCGGTTTGGTTTCTTGGCCTATAACTGCGTGGGTCCAAGGGAAACCTGGGCCACGCCTCGCCGTCCGGGTTGCGCTTACGTGCACATTATCACCCATTACGAATTAGACCATGCCACGCCCGGCGGACCTCCGGCCATTTATACCTGGGCCGAGCCCGCTAGCCTAGAAAACATGTGTGCGGACATTCGGAACCTGCGTTCATCATGCGATGTATTGGTGGTTTCATTGCACAAAGGCATAGGGCATACGCGTGCCAAGCTCGCTGCGTATGAATATCAAGTTTCCCATGCGGCCATAGAAGCGGGAGCCGACATCGTCCTAGCGCATCACGCCCATATGCTGAGAGGTGTCGAGGTATATAAGCAAAAAGCGATCTTCCATGGGCTGGGCAACTTTGCAGTCTTCCTGCCAAGCTCGGCCCTTGGTTCAGATGAGGATCCACAATCTTGGGCCCGGAGAAGAAAGGAGTTGTTCGGGTTCGAGCCTGATCCAGAATGCCCTACCTACCCGTTCCACCGCGAGGCGAGATATACCATTATCGCGAAATTCCTGGTGAAGGAGGGCAGGATATTCCGTGCCGGTTTCCTTCCTTGCTTGATCAACAGGTATGGCCAGCCGGTGGTTGTACCGCGAAAGGAGGGAGGCCAAGAGGTTTTTGATTACATGGAGGCTATTTCTAGGGAGGCAGGCCTAGATACCAAGTATGGATGGGAAAAAGACGAGATTGTTGTCGGACTCAGGTAGTTCTTTTCCAGTGTGATTAGTTTGACTTGGCTATACTGAGCGGTCTATGACGCCAAACACAAGGGTTAGGAGGGAATTGTATGCCGCGACGGAAAAATATGCCACGGCGGAAAGCAAGCCAAATAGTTTCATGGGTACTGCTGCTGGCTGTGGGTCTTCTCTTCTTGGCGGGCGGTTGCGCCAAGTCCGAGACCATTTCGCCGGCACCGGGTGAGCAGCAGGAACAGCGGCAGCAGCCGCAGCAGGCGCCGATCGAGTTAACGTATGGTTCCATCCAGTCTGCATCTCACCATTATTCCAAGGCAGACCAGGCATGGATCGATAAGATCCACAAGGAGACCGGGGGGCGCGTCCGCATTACGCCGTATTGGGACGGCACCCTGATCAGCCCGGAAGAAAGTGTAGCCGAGCTCCTCCAAGGAGTAGCTGACATCGGTTATCTGGCGCCAGGCTACAGTAAAGCGGGCTTTGAAATCCATAAGGGTACCCTAGGATTCTACTACGGTATTCCGGGTTACGACGATAGGCTACGAATATACGCAGAAACTACGGCCAAGTTTCCCCAAATTGAAGGAGAGTTTGCTGGGATTAAAATCCTGTGCAGATCCGTAGGGTCGACTTACCAACTCATCAGCACGAAGCCCGTGAGGGAATTGAAGGACATGCGAGGTTTGAAGATAAAGGGCACAGGCGTATATAACGAGGTAATCAAAGCCTTGGGAGCAACACCGGTCTCCATGCCCATGACCGAGGTGTACATGGCGCTGGATAAGGGAACCATTGACGCCTGCTTAGCACCCTATGAGACCCTGAAGGGCTTCAAGTTTGCGGAGGTTGCAAAATATGTTACTGTCTTGAACCTTGCCGGTTCTGTTTATCCGACGCGAGGTATGAACATGAAGAGCTGGGAAAAGCTACCTCCAGATATTCAGAAGATCTTTGAGGACAATATTGAATTTTGGTCTAACGAAGACAAGAAGTGGAGAGCGGCCGTTGATGATGAAGGGATAGCGTTTGGCAAGGCACAAGGGGTCGAGTTTATTGAGTTGTCGCCTGCGGATCAGCAGAAATTGGAGGAAGTCGTAGGAAACGTAATGAAAAAAGAGGCGGAAAAGTTGGATGCGCTAGGCCTACCCGGAACGGCCATATTCCAAGAGGTCCGCCGCATTGCCGATACGCTGAGGTAGCGAGAGGCATTAACGGGTGGGGGGAGGGGGGTGGGGGCTCTTCTCAGAGGGCTACCCGCCCCCGGTTCCTGCAATTTCTCGTTGCTGCTAGGTACGCGCGAGGGACGCGATTTCTACAAATCAGGGGGACGTTCTGTCTCGGTCCTTTAGTAAGGCTCGGTCTTGGCGATCAGAACACGCGTAAGGAGGACGGGAGCGGATTGTCACTAATTAAACTGGTTAAGCATGGTGACAAAGTAGGAGGGTGGATAGGGCTAGTCTTCATACTGGCAGCGATGGCCGTCACCGTGGTAGCCATTCTATTACGTTTCATTAAGATTGGCTTCCCAGGAAGCTATGACCTGACCGAGATGTTTACAGTTGCGGCAGTAGGCTTTGCCCTCTTTCGAGCCACACTGGAAAAAGGACATGTTACGATGACGCTACTCGTGGAACGCCTGCCACGACGCTTTCAGATAATCTCCGAGAGGTTCGCCTGGCTGGTCACTCTTGGCGTGTGGGCTCTGGTCGCCTGGGCAGCCTTGGACATCGCCTTGGAGAGAGGGTTGGGTGAGCGCACGGTCGGCGTATCTATCCCCTGCCTTCCGTTTCGGGTTCTTTGGCTATGTGGCCTATTGCTTCTGTGCGTCGCCGCCTTGGTGAACTTCATTGAGAGTATAAGGGTGAAGGGGGGGCACGACGAGTGACCCATATAGCAGCCGCTGTTATTGGCTTGGTGGTGCTGTTTGCCCTGCTATTTGCGGGCCTCCCCGTTTCTGTGGCTATGTTGCTCGTCGGTCTTGCCGGCCTGTGGGCGCTGATTACACCCAGTGCCGCGATAGCGAAACTCGCGATTGCACCTTTCCAGACCGCGTGCAGCTACGACCTGGCGACGTTACCCCTCTTCCTCTTAATGGCGAACGTGCTCAACTATACGGGCCTAGGCCGAGACCTATTCAACCTAGCCTACAAGTGGGTGGGCCGCCTGCCTGGCGGCGTCGCCATCACCTCCCTCGTTTCTTGCGGTATGTTCGGCGCCGTTAGCGCCTCCAGTATAGCAACGGCTGCGACCATAGGGGCAGTTGCCCTTCCGGAAATGAAGCGGCTGGGCTACCGCAAGAGCCTGGCAGCAGGTGCCGTTGCTGCCGGCGGCACTCTGGGTTCACTTATCCCTCCGAGCGGTCTGCTTATCATCTACGGCGTGCTGACCGAGACCTCCATCGGGAAGCTGTTTCTCGCCGCCTGGATGCCGGGCATCATAGCGGTGGCACTGTACTCGGCTGCTACCTACATCGTCTGTCGGGCTGACCCTAGTGCAGGGCCCCCAGGAGAGGGATCCACATTTAGGGAGAAGATTGCGGCGCTCAAGAACGCTATAGAGGTAATATCCATGATGCTCGTGTTGATAGTCGGTCTCCTGGTAGGATGGTTTACGCCCACCGAGGCGGGTGCTATTGGAGCCTTCATGGCCATACTGTCGGCGGCAATTCGGAAACGTCTAACCTGGGCGGGATTGAAAGGAGCCATAGACTCTACGTTGCGAAATGCAGGCATGGTTTACGGAATCCTAATTGGCGCCAAATTGTTTAACTACTTTCTTGGGAGTACCGGTTTTCCCGGTTGGTTGTCCAAACAGGTTGCCGGCCTGCCCCTTTCTCCGGTGGGCGTTGTATGGATAATTACAGCAATACTCCTGCTGTTAGGCATTGTTATGGACGAAGGTGCAATGCAGGTATTGACCATACCCATCCTGTTTCCCGTTATTGTGCACCTCGGCCTTGACCCATTATGGTTCGGAATCCTCACGACCAGGCTTATCCAAATAGGCATGATCAGTCCCCCGTTAGGAATTACCATGTTTGTGGTTGGTGGCCTTGATCGGGAACTCTCTATGACCGAAGTCTACCGAGGCGTGATCCCCTTCCTAATTGCGGATGCCGTATTCTTGTTGCTTCTGGTGTATGTACCCGAGATCGCCTTATTGCTACCGTCCTTGGGCGCTTAATCTATCTGCAGAAATGTCAGGGGCGGACAGTAGGGAGGTGAGAGATTCGAGGCAATGGACACCCCGAGGTTTTGGCGCTTTAGGAGTAGACGGGAGGGGTTGACGAGTAGTGCCCGAGATAGTGTGTTAGTACCCGAGATAGTGTGTTAGAAAGGGTGGGCCTAGAAGCAGGAAGGGCTACCCGCCCTCTGGTTCTGGTAAGGAGGTGACTTGATTTGGAGGCCCTGCAGAACCTTAATGGCTCGATTAGACTTTCAGATAGACATTCGGAAAGGATTGACCGGCTAGTAAGGAGCATTAGGAGGGAACGGTTCCCCCTTTGCATGGAGAAGGCACGCCTTATTACGGAATCGTACAGACAGACCGAGGGTGAGCCGGAAATATTGCGGGCAGCGAAAGCATGGGCTCACCTCTTGGAGCGCTTCCCTATTTTTATCCAAGACGATGAATGCATAGTGGGAGAGGGAGCTAGTAAGCCCTGGGGTGTAGAACTTGATCCTTTTTTGGGCGTGTGGGACGAGGGCCTAATTCGGGACGCCGAGCGCGACGGAGTTGTCGAGGTAGCACCGGAGGACTGGGAATTGATACGGGAACTGGGCTCGTACTGGAAAACCAGGTCCGTCGAGTATCAGCGCGGCAAACGCTATAGCCAGCGCATATGGGAGTTTCTACAACTGGGAGTCACCCTGCCGCCGATGGAGAAAAGAGAGGAGTTTCGCGGGCCCTATGCGGGGAGCGGCCTCTGCCTCTACTTCAATTTTACCGATGGCAGGTTGGACTACGAAAGATGGCTCGGCGGTTTGAACAATATCCTGCGCGAAATAAGGGAAGAACTGGAGGCTCTAAGAATTCTCTCGGTTGCCGACGCCCAGAAGAGGCTGTTCCTTGAGGGGGCGGCAATCGTATTAGAGGCGATTAAGAGGCTTGCGGCCCGGTACGGCGAACTGGCGGCCAGTATGGCGGCTAGCGAGGAGAACCCTGCCAGGAAGTCGGAGTTACTTAAGATTGCCGAGGCCTGCCGCTGGGTACCGGCCAACCGGCCGCGCAGTTTCTATGAGGCCATGCAGTCTTTCTGGTTCCTGCAGCTAGTTTCTACTCCTACTTCCACCCAAAACCTGGGCAGGTTCGACCAGTTCATGTATCCCTTCTACCGTGCCGACTGGGATAAGGGTGAGCTTTCGGATGAAGATGTCCTGGCCCTGTTATGCGAGTTAAGAGTCAAGTGCATGAGGCCCGAGAACATCAAGATTTCTCCCCAAAAACGTATGCAGCACGGCGGCTTCGCCAAATGGCGGGTAATGACTATTGGCGGAGTAACACCCGAGGGGAACGATGCCACCAACGAGCTAACCTACTTAGCGCTGGAGGCCGCCTCCCGAGTAAGGACTCCGCACCATACCATCGCCCTAAGGGTACACGAGGGAACGCCAATGGCGTTAATGGTGAAAGCCCTGGAGGTGGTGCGAACCGGCATTGGCATGCCGGCGTTTGCCTCCGATAGGTCTTATATTGAGTATTTCCTGGCCGCCGGGGTTCCCCTAGAAGAGGCCCGAAACTATCACATTGTCGGGTGCGTCGATCCCGCCATACCGGGCAAGGTGAGCGCCCTTGCCGGCTATTTCTTCGTTCTGCCTAAGGTTCTTGAGATCTTCCTTAACGGGGGAGTAGATCCCAGAACCGGGATAGAGTTGTGCCCGTACAAGGTGGATCCCAACTCCTTTACCACCTACGAGGATTTTTTCAAGGCCTTCAAAGAATACCTGGCGTACTTCATAGCTCTGTGGACCGAGAGTATGTACATTGCGCCCGAAGTGCTTTACTATCACTATTTCGTTGAAAATATGTTGATGCACGATAGGATCCAGGTGGGCAAATCGTTTTACGAACATCCGGGAGCATATCCCTACAATTTCTGTGCCCGGATGATACCGGTAGGGATCATGAACGTAGTGGACTCCCTCGCAGTCGTAAAGAAGCTGATATTCGAAGATAGGAAACTGAGCATGGAGGAATTGATTGAAGCTCTAAAGGCTAACTGGAACGGTTTTGAGGAAGTACGGAAGATGTGCATGTCTGCGCCTAAGTACGGCAACGACGACGACTACGTAGACGGGATAGCCAAAGAACTTTTCAGGTTCATTGTGGCCGAAGAGGCAAAGTATCGGGGGGTTAACGGTGCAAGGGTTTGTGGCGTAGGCGGGGCATCTATTACCTCCATGTGGCCTGGAGGAGCGGTTACGGGTGCGACTCCCGACGGACGCCGGGCGGGCGAAGTAGTAGCTGACGGAACGGTATCTCCGGTCCAGGGGAGAGATAGTAAAGGGCCAACGGCGGTTCTTAAGAGTGCCTCGAAGATAGATCAGGTGTTGTGTGCCTCGACCTTGTTGAACATGCGTTTCCACCCTTCCGCCCTCAAGAGTGAGGACGATCTTAGGAAGCTGGCCATGCTCATTAAGACCTATTTCAACATGGGCGGAAAGTGGATTCAGTTTAACGTAGTCAGCCGAGAAACCCTGCTTGACGCGCAGCAGAATCCCGAGAAATACCAAGACCTAGTGGTGAGAGTGGCAGGGTATAGCGCCTATTTTGTTCAGTTAGGTAAAGCCCTTCAGGATGACATCATAGCGCGCACGGAGCACGACCTCCGATAAACGAGGCTGAAGTAGGGACACCGGAAAGGCAAATGTAAAGCCCAAGAAGGGGTAACAGGCCCCACGAAAGAACGAGTGTAGTTGCGCGGAGTAGGGTAAGGAGGGACTATCTTGCAAGGGAAAGTAATCCTGCTGGCAGTTGGGGATATTGGGCCGGAGCGTGAAGATCCTTCAACGATATTTGATTGCGTAAGGGGCTATCTGCAAGGCGCCGACGTTGTCTTTGGCCAACTGGAGGCCGTTCTTTCGCATCGAGGTAGCCAGCTACCACAGGCGCGGCTGGCCTGCCGGGCCCAGCCTGCGGTAGCCAGGGCGCTGAGGGAGGCCGGCTTCACGGTTATATCCTTTGCGAGCAATCACTGCATGGACTTGGGACGTGAAGCTTTCTTCGATACCATAGACGCCCTCCAAGAGCAGGGGCTGGCAGTAGTGGGGGTCGGCGCCAACATTGAGGAGGCCCGCAAGCCTGCATTCATCGAACGAAAGGGTACGCGCCTGGCGTTTCTCGCCTATAATTCAATCCTGCCGTACGGTTACTGGGCGCAGACCGATCGCCCCGGCTGCGTCCCTCTTAGGGCTCATACGTATTATGAGCAGATCGAGCACGACCAGCCCGGTACCCCCTGCCGCGTGCATACCTTTGCCCACCGGGGGGACCTGGAGGCTATGGTAAGAGATATTGAAGCGGCCAAGCGGAACGCAGACCTGGTCATAGTATCAATCCACTGGGGGATCCATTTCATACCCGCGGTCATTGCCGACTACCAGCGGGAGATTGCCCGCGTGGCCATCGATCACGGTGCCGATCTGATTTTGGGCCACCATGCGCATATACTCAAGGGGATAGAGGTCTACGCCGGCAAGGCGATATTTTACAGTCTCTGCAACTTCGCCCTGGAGCTGCGCGCTACTCCGGAGCTTCTTCAAAGTCCACGGCATAAGGAGATCGAGGTACTCAACCCGGATTGGGTACCGGACCCGGAGTACCCTACGTATTTCCTGCCGCGCGATTCCCGAAAGACGGCGGTAGCGAAGTGCGTGATCGACGAAGGCCGCATCGCCGCGGTATCGTTCCTCCCGGCGTACATTAACCCCCAGGCTCAGCCGGAGATCTTAAGCTCCGAAGACCCGCGTTTTGGAGAAGTATTGGAATACATGCGCCGAATCACTGCGGATCAGGGCCTAAACGCGACATTCCGGGTTGAAGGTGACGAAGTCGTTATCAAGGGGTGAAGGACGTGGCGTCCGTGAACGCCTCGCGGGCGATAGCCGAGCATGTTTCCTCCGTCCGCTTCGAGGATCTTCCGGCGGAGGCGGTAGAGGCTGCCAAGAAGTCCATCTTGGATAGCGTGGGTGTCATCCTGGCAGCCTCTACACTTGGAGAAGGGTGTCGCCCATTCGTAGAATTAGCTCTGGAGGCCGGGGGCAAGAAGGAGAGCACCATAATGGGATTTGCCGCCAAGGCGCCCTCCTTCATGGCCGCCTTTGCCAACGGTTCGATGGCTCATGCTCTAGATTATGAAGACACTCATGACGTTGCCCTGGTTCATCCCAGCGCCGCCACCGTACCGGCAGCCCTGGCAGTTGCCGAGGCGGTAGGCGGGGTATCCGGTAAGGCACTGTTGGCGGCGGTGGCGGTGGGGAACGACCTGGTATGTCGGCTGGGTCTGGCGGCAAGGGTAGATTCCCGAGAATACGGATGGTACATGCCTCCCATTCTCGGTGCCTTCGGGGCCGGCGCGGCCGCCGCCTATCTCCTCGGACTTAGTGCGGATAAGGTCCTGGCGGCCCTTTCCCTAATCCTCTGCCAGGCCACGTGCAGTGCCGAGTTGGTACACAGCCCCAACTCGGACGTAAGAGCGGTGCGGGATGCGTTTTCCGCTAAGGCCGGGGTGCTGGCGGCGTTGCTGGCCGATAGAGGTGTAAGGGGGTTTGAACGGCCCATTGACGGGGAGGCCGGGCTGTTCGCTTCGTTCTTTCGCGGTCAGTATGATTGCGAGGTACTTCTTGAGGGATTGGGCCAGGTGTTCGAGGGGGCAAAAGTAAGCTTCAAGCCGTGGCCCAGTTGCCGGGGCACTCACGGTTATATACAGGCCATGCTGGAATTACGGGAGGAATACGGACTATCCCCTCAGGACGTAGAAGAGATCAAGCTAACTGTCAGTCCTCTAAATCGAGTGCTATGCGAGCCGCTAGAAGCGAAGCAGCGACCGACGAACGCCATTGGCGCCAAGTTCAGTTTGCCCTTTACTGTCGGAACCGCGCTGGTCCACGGGCGAGTGGGGCTGGAGCATTTCTCGTTTGCAGCCTTGGCGGACGAAGAGGTGCTCGCGGTCGCCGCCAAAGTAAGTTTCCAAGTGGATCACTCCCTGGGTGTTGGCGAGTCCACGAGAGGATGTTTGGAGGTTCGGGCAAAGGGACAGCGGTTTCTCAAGGAGATAGAACGCCCTTACGGGCACCCCGAGCGCCCGATGAAGTTGTCGGACGTAGCGGCAAAGTTCAAGGCGTGTGCGAAATATGCGTTAGAACCCGTATCGCCAGCGGCAGCCTCTGAGTTTGCCGAGTCAGTTTTAGATCTTGAAAGGGTAGAAGACGTGCGAACAGTTATGAACTTGCTTTGAGAGAGGAGGTGGTAGGAGGCAAAGGTTGTGCCAGCGAGTTCTATTCAGGCGTTAGGCATGTCGCATTGCCGTTTTTGGAGGGAGGTGATGCGATCCATCTAAGTCGGTAAGGACCCTTGTAGTTTAGTTATCGATGCAGAGGTATCCAATGCCATTTCGAGAATAGCGTTCAAGGAGGGATACGGAATGAGACTATCGGTCAAATGGGTAGTGATAGCTCTGCTGCTAGTGGCAGTCTTAGCCCTGGGGCTGGTGGGCGGATGCGCGAAATCGGAACAGGGCACCGCAAGCACTCAAGGCTCGGAGGGCGCTGCTCAACCGGCCACGCCATCCCCTTCCACCCAAACCATTGTCCTAAAGTTTGCGGCTACCTACTCGCCGAACCATCCCCAAGCTATTGCTGACCAAGCGTGGTTCGAAAAAATCGAAAAGGAAACCGGAGGGAGGGTAAAGTTCGAACCCGTCTGGGGAGGAGCCTTGATGAAGGCCGACCAGGCCTTCATCGAGTTGGCCAACGGAGTTGCCGATGTCTCCGAGTTCTCCGGTGCCTACGTAAAGGAAGGCTTTGATATTGAAAAGGCAATGCGGGTGCTCTTCTGCAACGTACCTGATCGCGAGGTAGCGCGGCGTATATACCATGAGCTTCGGGCAAAGTACCCGCAGATCGACGCTGAGTTCTCGAAAATCAAGGTGTTAGCCTACCATGCTATCACGCCTTACCAAGTAGCTACAGTGAAGAAACCCATAAGAAAGGTAGGAGATTTCAAGGGGCTAATGCTAAAGGTCTCCGGCGATCACCTGAAAATAGCCCAAGCCTTGGGCGCTGATGCTTCGCCAATCCCAATGTCGGAAACGTACGTGGCACTGCAAAAGGGAACCATTGACGGTGCCATGGTCCCGTACGAAACCTTGAAATCGTTCCGCTTCGGAGAGGTAGTGAAGTACGTCACCGAATTGAATATGGCTACCGGTCCCACTCCGCACAGAGGAATGAACCTTAATACATGGAACAAGCTGCCACCGGATATTCAGAAGGTATTCGAAGACAACATTGAGTGGTACGGGAGGAAGATCGAGGAAGAATTATTCAAGGCAGACGCTAGCGGTATCGACTTTGCGAAGCAGCAAGGAGTAGAATTCATCAAACTCTCAGACGAAGAACTGAAGAAGTATCGCAACGTCGTTGACAAAGTCATTCAAGAACAGGCTAAAGCCCTTGACACGAAGGGTCTACCTGGAACCCAGATTTATGAGGACATAAAACGGCTCAGCGATCAATACCTAAAGAAATAACCCGGTAAATGGTCCATCCTCCCGGTGTGCGCGGGAAACGTGTGCAGACGCAAAGCAACGATTATTGCGCTTGGAGCTGCTCGGCTCACGTTCCCGCGCTACCTCCTCGTTTTATGGCGGGGGAATGCACCCGGTACGGGCCAAAGGGCGGTTGAGGAGGTAAAAAGATTTCATGCTCAAGCTTATCCGAACTCTTGACAGATTTGGTGCCGCCGTGGGGGGAATTTTTCTAATAGCAATGGTGGTCCTTACGGTAGTAACTGTTCTGTCTAGGCTTAGCGGGGTCGCCATGCCGGGCAGCTACGAGTTACTGGTTCTACTTGTTGTTATTCCTGTCGGTTTCGCGCTTTTTGGAAGTACCTGGGCAAAGAGACATGTGGTTATTGAATCTTTGGTAGAGCACCTGCCCCAACGGGCGCGGGCTGTCCTTGACCGGTGGGCGTGGGCGGTCAGCCTACTCTGGTGGATTCTAACCGCTTGGGCAGCTTTCGACATCACCCTAGATAAGGGTCTACAAGAACGCACTGAGGTCCTTAACCTTCCTTTTCTACCCTTCCGCCTAGTTTGGATTTTCGGCCTAACACTTGTCTGTATTGCCTCGTTGCTACACCTGTTAAAGGTAAGAGAAAGGGAGGGGGATACTAGTCAATGAGTTCCATAGCGGTAGCAACTGTCGGGCTTGTTGCGATGTTTGCTTTGCTGCTGACCGGTGTTCCGGTCGGTGTAGCTATGGGCGTAGTGGGGCTTTTTGGGCTTTGGGCTGCAGTTTCCGAGAGCGCAGCTATAATCAAATTGGCAGTGGTACCCTTTCAGACAATAACCAGCTACGATTTGGCAAGCCTCCCCCTATTCCTTTTTATGGCCAATGTTTTTAATTATTCCGGTATGGGACGGGACCTGTTTAATCTGGCCTACAAATGGCTAGGACGTCTTCCCGGTGGTGTAGGGCTAGCGGCTATTGCAGCGTGCGGGGGTTTCTCCGCCATAAGTGCTTCCAGCATCGCCACGGCCGCGACTGTAGGGGCAGTAGCTCTCCCCGAGATGAAGCGCTTTAAGTACGACGATCGGCTGGCCACGGGCTGCATCGCCGCTGGTGGTACTATCGGCACTCTTATACCGCCAAGCGGCATCTTGATCATTTACGGGATACTGACGGAAACCTCTATCGGAAAGTTGTTTCTCGCCGGCTGGATACCGGGTATGTTGGTAGTCATACTCTATGCAGCAGTGATTTTCATTATTTGCCGATTCGCTCCTGCGCTCGGGCCCCGGGGAGAGACGTCCACGCTTCGCGAGAGGTTTCTTGCTCTCAAAGGCTGCATAGAGGTAATAGGGGTGATGCTATTCCTACTTATTGGCCTACTGGTAGGGTGGTTCACAGCCACCGAGGCAGGGGCCGTCGGTTCCGCGGCCGCTATCATCTCCTCCTTATTCAGGAAAAAACTCACCTGGGAAGGGTTCACCAAGGCTATATGGTCTAGCTTACGCACCTCTGGTATGATCTATGGTATCCTTATTGGCGCATTCATGTTTAATTACTTCTTGGCGTCTACTGGGTTTCCCACTTTTCTCTCTCAAACCATAACCCACCTGAACTTGTCGCCTCTAGGTGTCATAGGAATGATCATACTGATATTCTTGATCCTTGGAACTCTGTTGGATGAGGCGGCGATGCATGTGCTTACTATACCCATCTTCTTCCCTGTCATCCAGCATTTAGGGATAAACCCGATATGGTTCGGTATACTTACCACTAGGCTCGTAGAAGTAGCCATGATTAGTCCGCCTTTAGGCGTAACAATGTTCGTAGTTAAAGGACTTCAGCCAGAGGTACCCATGGCAAGAATATACCAGGGCGTGATACCTTTCCTGATTGCGGATGCGGTTTCTCTGCTACTCCTCGTGTTTATTCCAGAACTGGCGTTGTTCTTGCCGAACCTTGCCCGGTGAGCTTTGCGGCTGTGGCCATACGCCGACGATAGAACCGCCAGGAGATTGAGGAGGGGAGGACGGGCATGGGCAAGAGGCCGGCAAGAGAACCGATATGGACCAGGGACTTCTGCTTAGTATGCTTTTCTTCTTTTTTGATCCATATTTCCATGCACATGCTCATGCCCGTGCTACCCGGTTACGTTCGGTCTTGGGGAGTAGGGGAAGGGTTGGCAGGCGCGGTGACCGGCGCATTTGCCATTTCTGCACTTGCTACCCGTCCCGTAACGGGCCGCGAACTAGACAGGCGCGAGAGGAGGCCGGTTTACTTAACCGGACTGGCGCTGTTCGTGGTAGCCGCCTTCGCCTACCCCTGGGCATACAACCCCGGATCGGTACTCGGGACCCGGGTACTCCAGGGGTGTGGCTTCGGAATAGTATCCACCGCGGCAGGTACCATCATAACCGACCTTCTCCCCCCCAAACGTCGAGGAGAGGGAATGGGATACTTCGGCCTCTTCAACAGCATTAGCACGGCTGTGGCGCCTGCCACCGGAATCTATCTGGCGTCTAACCTGGGTTACTACTGCCTATTTTATGCGGCCGCTGCCCTGGCGGTGGCGGCATTGTTGTTGGCCGCGGGCCTGTCACGCGGACAGGTTGTATCTCACAGAACAGAAACCTATTCCAGGTTGGCCATCTTTGAGCCGGGGGCGGCTCCTGCCTCCCTGGTTGCCCTGTTTGTATCGGTGGCGTATAGCTCGGTTGTTACTTTCATCCAGATATATGCGAGCATGAGAGGGATTGCCAATGTTGGGGTCTTCTTTACTGTTTATGCTACTGTTATGATAGCTATTCGATCAATATGCGGTCGCATTTACGATCTTTGGGGACCGACTCCGGTGGTAGCTCCCGGACTGGTTTTGATGGCAGGCTCCCTAACGCTGATCGCCCATGCCTCGGGGCTAAAGGCACTCATCGTTGCTGCGGTTTTGCTTGGGCTGGGATTTGGGGCGGCTCAGCCCTCCCTGCAAGCCCTGGCAGTAGCCAAAGTTCCGCCTACGCGGCGTGGGGCGGCAAACGCCAACTTCTACTCCGCCCTCGATATAGGCCTGGGCGGCGGGTCTGTGCTCTTTGGCTTGGTGGCCGAGATGGTGGGCTACCCTTCAATGTACCAGACGGCCGCAACGGTGCCTCTGGGGGGTATAGGGGTCTACTTGCTTATGATACGTTTCTGGCGTAATACTGAGGACCCGAAAAACATGACCGTGGAGGTGAAGTAGGGTGAACGAAAGGGTGCGGCGACTCAAGGAGAGGCTTGCGGTAGAGGAATACCCGATCTGCACTGAGAAAGTAAGGCTGGTCCTGGAATCGTTTAGGCAGACCGAGGGCGAGCCGGAGATAGTGCGAAGGGCGAAGGCCACAGCCTACTATCTCGATCATAAGACCATATTCATTGAGGACGACGAACTTATAGTTGGGAATGTGGCGAGCAAGCCCATGGGCTTGGAGGCGGGGACGACCGGTCCCACGTGGCCGAAGGAGGACCTGGAGGAGCTCAAACAGCAGGGCATTACCATCTCCGAGGAAGACGAGGCCTTTCTGAGATCGGTGGAGGGTTACTGGAAGGGTCGTACCTTTTGGGAAAGGCAGGCGGAGTATTACGACGACGAGCGTCTGTGGCCTTTCATACAGTCGGGGGTCCTCATACCGCCGTGGAAGTCTAAAAGCGAAGGTCGGGGCCACGGATCCGCCGGCGTAGGATGGGGGCTTGGCAATGGGCTAAGCCTCATAGTGGTAGATTTCGCCAAGGTACTGTACGAGGGCCTGAACCGGATTATTGAAGACGCCGAACGTGAACTAAGGGAACTCAGGTTTATGAGTGCGGAGGCGCTCAAGAAGGCCGACTTCCTTCGGTCGGTCATCATCGCCGATTCAGCGATCATCCGCCTAGCCCACCGATTTGCCGACCTGGCGGCGGACATGGCAACCAGGGAGCCCAGTCCCAGGCGTCGGGAAGAACTGGAGCGGATAGCCGAGGCCTGCCGCTGGGTTCCGGCCAACCCGGCACGCACTTTTTACGAAGCGATCCAGTCCTTCTGGTTCATTTGGATGATGATTGCCTCAGGCACCGCCGCCGCTGGCCGCTTCGACCAATACATGTACCCGTTCTACAAGAGGGATAAGGAAGAGGGCAGGATCACCGACGAGGAAGTCCTGGAGCTTTTGGAGTGCCTGCGCATCAAAATCATGCAGTTCAACCTGGTGGGAGGGGTGAGCGGAGGCGGCCGGGACCAACGCCGCAAATGGTCAGGGCTGGCCCGGTGGAACAATTTCGTAGTCGGTGGTGTAACGCCCGAGGGGGCGGATGCTACTAATGAATTGTCTTACCTTATCTTGGAAGCGACCAAGGATTGCCCCACTCCTCACCCCACCATAACCGTAAGGGTGCACGAGAAGACACCCGAAGACTTTATATTGAAGGCGCTGGAAGTCGTCAAGGCCGGCATAGGTATGCCGGCCTTCATCAGCGACAAGTCCTACATTGACTATCTGGTCAGCCAGGGCGTACCGCTGGAAGAGGCCCGCGACTACGCGCTGGGCGGCTGCCTGGACGTGAACCTTCCCGGCAAATCGCGAATCAACGCCTTCGGCATGTTCAACGCGCCCAAAGTACTGGAGATTACCATAAACAATGGGGTTGATCCCCGGACCGGTCGGCAACTCGGTTTGAAAACCGGCGAGTTTGAAAGCTTTCAGACTTTCGACGAGTTCATGGAGGCGTTTAAGAGGCAGCTCGCTCATTTCATGAGCCTGTTGGCGGAGGAGCACAACATCTCCCTGGTGGTCCAGGCCCAGCTTTATCCCGACCCGGTGCACTCTTCGCTAATGGCGGACGCCATAAAGGTAGGTAAGGATGTCAACGAACGCACCATGCCGTTCGAGAACGGGTCGGTAATGAACGTGGTAGGGATGATAAATGTCGCTGATTCCCTGGCCGCAATCAAGAAATTGGTTTTTGAGGAGAGGAAGGTGGGCGCGAGCGAGCTGAAGGAGGCATTAGCGGCGAACTGGGAGGGTTACGAAGAGATCCGTAGGCAGTGCCTAGCCGCACCCAAGTACGGTAACGGTGATGAATTCGTGGACGAGATCGCCGCCGACCTGTACCAGTTTTGGGCGGAACAGGCTACTTCTTACCCCACCGCGCTTGGAGGTACTCACAAGCCTTCGGCCATCTCCATAACCGCGCACGGCCCAGGCGGCGCCATAGTCGGAGCTACTCCTGACGGGCGGTATGCTGGCGAGACCCTGGCGGACGGAAGCATGTCTCCGGCGCAGGGCCGGGACACCCGGGGGCCCACGGCGGTGCTCCGCAGCGCTATGAGGATTAAGCAAACTCTTTACCAGGCAACGCTCCTCAATATGAAGTTCCACCCCTCCGCTTTGAAGACCACGGAAGACTTAAGAAAGCTTTCGGCGCTCATACGCACCTACTTCGCCTACGGGGGCAAGCACGTGCAGTTTAACGTGGTAGATAAGGTGACCTTGCTCGAGGCCCAGAGGCATCCGGAAAAGTATCGGGATCTGATCGTTAGGGTGGCCGGGTACAGTGCCTATTTTGTGCAGTTAGACAAGAAGATTCAGGACGAGATTATCGCCCGCACCGAGCACGGCTTATGAGGGTCGGTGAAACCACTCCCCACTCATTACTTTGGGAGGAATGAGCCATCATGCCAAACGCTACCGTCGAATCCGTGCAAGGAGTAATCTTTAACATTCAGCGGTACTGCATTCATGACGGTCCGGGGATCCGCACCACGGTGTTCCTAAAGGGCTGCCCTCTGCGGTGCGTCTGGTGCCAGAACCCTGAGTCCCAAATGGTACAGCCCGAAGTTTTCTTTAACCGGGAAAAGTGCGTTGGCTGCGGCCGGTGCGCCGCCGTCTGCCCCAACGGAGCCATCGAGATCCACCAGGGGAGGGCCAGGACCGACCGGGGGCGGTGCAAAGGAACGGGCAAGTGCGCGGAAGCGTGCCCCAATGAAGCAAGAAGCCTCATGGGACGCTATGTGTCCGCGGGCGAGGTTTTTCGCGAGGTTGCGGAGGACGAGATATTCTACGAGGGTTCCGACGGTGGAGTCACCCTGAGCGGCGGCGAGCCGCTGGCTCAGCCGGAATTTGCTGCGGCCGTCCTCAGGCTATGCAAGGAAGCCGGCATTCACACCGCGGTGGATACCTCTGGGTACGCCAGGTGGGAAACGGTCAAGGAGGTACTTGATTACGCCGACCTGGTGCTCTTTGACTTCAAACACATGGACTCTGCGGAACACCAGAGGCATACTGGCGTGCCTAACTACCTCATTCTTGAGAACGCGAAGAGGATTTATCGAGAACTAGGCCGGCCCATGTGGGCGCGGATTCCGGTAGTGCCAGGGTACAACGACACGGAGGAGAATGTCCGGGCCACGGCCGAGTTTATAGCCCGCGAACTTGATAACCTGGTCAAGGTCCATCTTCTGCCGTACCACAAGATGGGAGAAGTGAAGTACGACCGCCTGGAAAGAAGGAACGGGGCCTTGGGGATAAAGCCGCCGAACGAAGAGAGGATGGCCGAGCTAAAGGGGATCGTAGAATCCTTCGGGCTAGAGACAGTTATTGGCGGCTAGCCCAAATTCTATGCTTTCAATTCAAGCTCATTTTTGGTATGGACAGGTGAACAGCCATCTAACCGGGTTACTTCGACTCGGCGTCGGCAATACCGGATATCATGTGCACCAAGTGCCGTTCATTGATGTAGCGCCTGCAGAAGGGAACGAACAACCCGGCGGCGAACTCACCCGTACAAGATTGGGCTGGACCGCGCCGCCCGAAGGAGGTTGGGGGCCGACCCATGCTGGCGCGTGCTTACGGAGTAACTCTCTTAGGGTTAGAAGCCCACCTGGTGGAAGTGGAAGTTGACGTCGGCCCCGGCTTGCCCGGGTTTAACCTGGTAGGGCTCCCGGACGCTTCGGTTCAGGAAGCCCGGGAAAGAGTACGGACGGCGATACGCAACTCGGGTTTTGAGTTTCCGGCCCGAAGAATTACGGTGAATCTGGCGCCGGCGGATCTGCGTAAAGAAGGCCCCGGACTGGATTTGGCCATTGCCCTGGCCTTGCTCGCGGCTACCGGTCAGGTTCCGGCCGAGCCCCTCGCTGAGTACCTCTTGGTGGGGGAATTGTCCCTGGAGGGAAACCTCCGTCCGGTCACGGGGGTACTGGTAGTGGCCGGTACGGCCAAGGAGCAGCGATGGAATCGCCCTCTAATCGTTCCCAAGCCTAATGCTGCTGAGGGAGCGCTCTTAGGAGGGGAGGTAAGAGTCCTGGGCGCCACCACCTTAGCAGAAGTGGCCGCCTTCCTGCGGGGTGAGACCGAACTACCTGCCGGTTATGCCGAAATGCCGACCGATGGTGGTGCTCCCTTCGCCGGTCCGGATTTGTCAGAGGTGTTCGGTCAGCGGCTGGCCAAGAGAGCTCTGGAAATTGCTGCCGCCGGCCACCACAACCTGCTGCTGATAGGTCCGCCGGGTACCGGCAAGACTATGCTGGCCCGCCGTCTGCCCGGCCTACTCCCCCCGATGACTCTGGAGGAAAGCCTGACGGTCAGCAAGATCTACAGCGTAGCCGGCCTATTACCCCCGGACCGGCCTTTGGTTACCACCCGCCCCTTTCGCTCACCTCACCACACTGCCTCACCGGTCAGTATAATTGGCGGAGGGCGCACCCTTAGACCCGGCGAGATAACCCTGGCTACTCACGGCGTGCTTTTCTTGGACGAACTCCCGGAGTTTCCCCGCCAAGTACTGGAGGCCCTGCGCCAGCCTCTGGAGGAACGGCAGGTAACCATAACTCGCGCTGCGGGTAGCGTGGTCTACCCGGCGGACTTCTTGCTTGCGGCTGCGGCCAACCCGTGCCCTTGTGGCCGCCTGGGGTCGCCGGGTAAGAGCTGCCAATGCTCGGAGCGGGATCTGAGGCGCTACCGCAGCCGCCTTTCCGGCCCGCTTGTAGATCGGGTGGACCTCATCGTCGAGGTCCCGGCAGTGGACTGGGGGGAGTTGAAACGCACCGGAGAGGGCCCCACCTCTGCCCAGGTGCGGGAACGGGTAACCGAGGCGAGGCGGCGCCAACTCCAGCGTCTCTCTCCTTACGGTCTCACCACCAATGCCCAAATGGAGTCCCGTCACCTTCGCCGTTTTTGTTCCCTTTCCCCCAAGGCGCAGGCCCTACTCCGACAGGCCTACCAGCGGCTGGGGCTTTCCCTGCGAGCCCACGATCGGCTGCTGAAGGTGGCCCGCACTATTGCTGACCTCGAGGATTCGGAGACCATCCAGGAAGCCCATGTCGCCGAGGCCATTCAGTACCGAAGCTGGGACTGGCACCATACCCCGTAGCCGGTTTAAGGCAAAGGCCAGAACAGCAGGCGCAAGGGAAGGTTGGCCCCGCCCGGAGGCATGAAGAAGATTTCCGCCTCGCGGCCGGGGGAAAGATGGGCCACCTTCACCGCTTCGGAAGGAGCTGCCCCCACCCCGGTACGGGGCAGGGGCACAATAGAACCGTTCACCCGCACCGCTCCCGCCACCCCGCCGCCTCGAGGATTGAGCAACACGGCCCGTTCCTCCCCAGTAGTCAGTCTAAGCGAGTACAACAGGCCGTAACCGCCGCGATTGGTCGCCATCAGACCGGTGAGAGCGTCCAAACCCTGGACCGCGCTTACGGGAAAGGTTATGGCCGTCGGACGGCCTGAAGGTAGGGCGGCTACTACTTGGTAGTCGGCGTTGGCGAAGGTACCGCGGCAGTGGACGTTATCGGGAGTTAGGACGGCCAGCCGGTAGTACTCGGATCGCAACTGGGTGTCAGGGGGCAGGGCTACCACGGCCAGGTCCATTCGGCCCACTACCTCCAGTTCGTAGATGCCGTGGACTATTTCCCCCGGCCTGGCCGACCGATACTGGGCGAAGTTCAGCACGTATAGTTCCCCTGGCTCCAGGACGATCTCCGGCGAGGGGGCGGAGTCCCAATAGCGGAGCATGGCCTTGCGCCCCACCCCGAAGGCATCGCGGTCCGGCCCGGCAAGGCCCTCCTTTAGCACCCTAAGCCGAGCGGGTGAGACCGCCTTGTTCTCCGCCAACACTACTACCTGTAGGGGTTGGGCGGTTCCGTTAGCGTGCCAATAAAACAGTCGGACCGCACCTTCGACGGCGTCGCGATACAGGATCCCCGGACCGGGAATGTTTTCCGGGCTGTTGCTCAAAAGCAGAGTAGTTCCACCCGTCGCCTGCTCGACCGAAAGGGAGGCCATCTCCGGCCAGCGGTTGGCCGGAACGGTAAAGGTTTCGCCGGGTAGGGTGTAGCGAAGATTGTAGGTGAGTTCGTCCATGAGCACTCGGTTGGTGACGGTGAGGTTTATGCTATATGGCTCGCTCCATAAACCTCGGGAATCTTTCACCCGCAGGCTCACGGTGTAGGTTCCGGGAGAGAAGAAAACCTCCCGTTTGCCCCGCCACTCTCTCGCCTCCAGGGCATCACCGTCCGGATCGTAGCTGTCGTCTATGTACTCCACCTTTTCGCCCTGGGCTACTACACTCTTTGATACCTGAAAGCGCGCTACCGGCGGGCGATTGGGCGGAGGCATTACCTCTACCGGGGCCTGGGCGGGTAGACTCCACCGTCCCTTTTCATCTTTAACCTGCAAGGTGATGGTATACTGGCCGGGAGCGGTCCACGGGGGCAAGTTCTCCCAACGCTCCTCCACCAGCGATAACCCTTCCGGACTAAAGCTGGCGCTACGATATTGGAGCTTTTCCCCCAGATAGAGGCGGGTCTTGTCCAGCATAATTACCGCTACCGGCAGTTGCTCCCGGGGATACACCAGAATTTGTTTAGTTTCCGGCCGGTAGACCACCTCGCCGGCCAGGTTCTGGGCCACAAGGCGCAAGGGAACCAGTACCGTGCCCCCATCTACTATAGGCGCCGCTGCTAGCCTTTCTTCCCGGTCACCCACCCGTACCACCGGATTGCCCACCTGTAATCGGATCGCGGGAGTGGCCGCGATGGTAACCGTTCGGCTACCCGGATCCCAATTCACGGCAACGCCTAAGGCCTCGGCCAGAAAGCGCAAGGGTACCAAAGTGGTGCCTTCCACTACCCGAGGCGCAACGGCCAGTTCCACCTCCCGTTCCCGAACCCAAGCCAAACGGCTCCCGAGTTGAAGCCTCACTAATTCCTTCCTGGGCGCCTGGTCGACGTCAGCCAGGGCAGGAAAGGGAAGGGTAACACCCGTAATGAGTGCCACGGCGGCCACTACTCGACGGAGGACGCCAAACCCCAAGTTCATTCTCCTTGCCACCTCCACCGCTCTCCATTTCTACATCCGTCCGTGTATATAGACGCGGTGGTTTGGCGACCGGTTCCAACGCCTTTTATTCCCCCGTCATCGCCGGTCTCTGGAAGAAAAGGGCGCAGAAACTCTGCCGGATCGCATGGGCCCCGACGGATTTGGTATAATTTGAAGTAAGTGGGGGGCCAACCATGACCGGTCTTGGCGCTTGTGGAGGAAAAAGAACGGTTGTGCTTCTGACCGATTTCGGCAACGATAGTTACGTGGGCATAGTGAAAGGAGTAATCCTGAGCCTTTGTCCGCAGACCACCATAGTCGACCTGGCCCACCACGTGGAACCGCAGGCAGTACGACAGGCAGCGTGGCTACTGTTGACCGCCTACTCATTCTTTCCTCCGGGAAGCGTCTTTCTGGTGGTGGTGGATCCGGGAGTAGGAACCGAAAGACAAGCCCTCGCGGTGCAGGCGGGCGATTATTGTTTTGTGGGTCCGGACAACGGGGTGTTGTACCCGGCGGCTATCTCGGCCGGGGAAACGTTGCAGGCGGTGGCGTTACCCGTTCCCGAGGGGGCTAGTTCTACTTTTCACGGCCGGGACGTTTTCGCCCCTGCGGCGGCTAAACTGGCCAGCGGTAGACCGCTGACGGAACTGGGGTCGCGGACCGAAATGCAAGCCCGGTTGCAATTTTACCTCTCCGGAAGGGAGGGAGAAGTGGTAACGCTGGACCGTTTCGGCAACGTGATTACCAATCTTCCTCCCGTGCCGGGACGAAGACGGTATCGAGTGACCTTATGCCGCGAAGGAAGGCAGTATTGGCAAGGTGAGGTTCCCTGCTACCGGGCTTACGCACATGCGTCCGAGGCCAGCCCCTTTCTCATTGTAGGCTCCGCGGGAACGCTGGAGCTCAGTATAAGAAACGGCTCGGCGGCGGAGAGCCTGGGGGTTCGAATGGGCGATTACCTCCGGGCGGAATGAGGCCAAAAGGAGGGCCGAAGCGTGGATCGAGGGGCAAAAAACTGGCATTTACTGGGGGGAAAGGTGGTGAGCGGCGGCCGGACCTTATCTCCGGGAGAGGTGTGGGTTAGGGAGGGAAGGATAACGAGCGTAGGTCCGCCCGGGGAGAAGGAAACGAAAGAACCGGAACCGTACCCCACCCTAGCGTTCCCACAGCATTGGTTGGTGCCGGGTTTCATCGACCTGCACCTTCACGGCGCGGTCGGAGCGGACTTGATGCAAGCTTCAGTGGAAGGTCTCGGCCAGGTAGCCCTCTTTCTGGCCAGCCAGGGCACTACCGGCTTTTTGGCCACCACCCTCAGCGCCTCCTTAGAAGAAGTGACGGCGGTCTGCCGGACGGTCCACCAGACTCGGGAAATGGCTTCCCCGGGAGCCCGGATCCTGGGCCTGCACCTGGAGGGCCCTTACTTAAGCCCCGAGTACGCGGGAGCGCACCCGCCGCCCAGGCTTCGAGTTCCCAAGGCAACAGAGGTGCGAGAACTCCTGGCCCGGGGCACAGGATTAATCAAAATGGTCACCTTGGCTCCGGAACTGAACGGTGCGGACGATGTGATTGAGATTTTACAAAGCCACGGAGTGGTAGCGTCGGCCGGTCATTCCGGTGCCGGTTACCTTCAGGCCCGCCGGGCCCGACAGGCAGGGATTAGTCATGTCACCCATCTCTTCAATGCTATGAAGCCTTGGCACCACCGGGAACCGGGACTGGCGGGGCTGGCTTTGACGGAACCGGGCATCAGTTTTGAACTGATCGCCGACGGGCACCATTTGCACCCGGCCGTAGTCGATATGTGCCTCCGGGCGGCAGGTGACAGGGCGGTACTGGTTTCCGATGCCCTGCCGGCTATGGGCCTGCCTGGGGGGCGATACTTGTGGGCCGGACGGGAAATACTGGTGGACGGAGAAGTCGCCCGCTTTTCCGACGGCCGCCTGGCCGGAGGTCTCCTGGGACTGAACACGGCGCTCAGGAACGTCTCCCGGTGGCTGGGCGCTCCGCTGGAGGAGGTGATTCCTCTGGTTACCCGCAATCCGGCGCGAGTGCTGGGCATGGAAGCGGAGAGGGGGGATCTACTTCCGGGAAGATGGGCAGATCTGGTAGTACTTGACGACGACGGAACAGTTTGCCTTACAATGGTAGAAGGCGAGATCGTGTATGTCCGTCCCGGTTTCTTGAGGTTGGGTAGGTAACCTGGCAGGGCAGCTCGATATCCATATCACTTTGAGAGAGGGAGGTTGTTAGAGATGTATCCGATGCGATGGGAGCGCGGCCCCTTCGGGGAGCTAATGCGGGAGATCGGTCGACTAAGGGAAGAAGTTGACCGCGTAATGAGCAACGTATTTCAGCAGTTGCCCTTTGTCGGTCGGGAGGCTGCGGCGTGGCAGCCGAATATTGAGCTGTTCGACACGGACAACGAAGTGGTTTTCCGGGCCGACTTACCGGGCGTGGACCCTAAGGAACTGGAGGTAGAAGTTCAGGAACGGGAGTTGACCATCAAGGGGCAGCTCCGGGAAGAGAAGGAGACCCAGGCGGAGAACTACTACCACGCCGAGCGCCGCTATGGCAGCTTTTTCCGCCGAGTACCGCTTCCCGTGCCGGTAAAGGCCGCAGAGAGTAAGGCCGCCTACAAGAACGGAGTGCTGGAGGTAAGAATGCCTAAGTTACAGCCCCGACAAAAAGGATATCGGGTGCCTATTGAGTAGAAACTTCTTTGTCACCTGACCCTGCCAGGTATCAGGAAATGGGGGCCGGCACCTATGGACACTCCGGGCGAGGATCGGCGCCCGTTCTGGTTGGGGCTCAATCGGATCGAGGGCGTTAGGCGTAGTCGCCTTCTGCAATTAGTCCAACATCTGGGCTCTCCGGAAGCGGCCTGGAAGGCCTCACCGGAACGGCTGGCCGAGGTCCCCGGATGGGGGGAAAGAGCCGTTCGGGTTTTTCTCCGCCAGCGCGCCGAAATCGTTCCAGATAAGGAGGCAGAATTGGTCGGGAGATCGGGGGTTCGTTTCTGGACCTGGGAGGATCCCGAATATCCGCCGCAACTACGGGAGATAGGAGATCCGCCCCTGGTTCTCTACGTCTGCGGACAAGATTTGCCCCCGCAGACGCCACTGGTGGCGGTGGTGGGTACCCGGCGGGCCACCGCCTATGGCCGCCAGGTGGCCAGGAAACTGGCTCGGGAGTTGGCCGAGGCCGGCATTGGCGTAGTAAGCGGCCTGGCCCTGGGAGTCGATAGTATGGCCCACCTGGGCGCCTTAGAAGCCGGAGGGTTTACGGTGGGGGTCTTGGGTTGCGGCCCTGACGTTGTGTACCCTCCGGAGAACGCCCGGCTTTACGAAGCGGTGGCCAGCCGGGGCGTGCTGGTAACCGAGTATCCTTTGGGTACCCAACCCCGACCATGGCACTTTCCCGCCCGCAACCGCATCATCAGCGGATTGACCTTGGGAGTAGTGGTGGTGGAGGCAGGCTCCAGGAGCGGGGCCTTAATCACCGCCGATCTTGCCTTGGAGCAGGGAAGGGAAGTTTTTGCCGTGCCCGGACCGGTCACCAGTCCGTACAGTCAGGGCTGCAATGAACTCATCAAACAGGGAGCCAAGCTGGTGCAGACAGTGGCGGATATCCTGGAGGAGTACGGCTTGGAAACGGGTCCGGCGGTCGCCTCCAAGAATTCGGGGCTGCGGGGCCTGGGCGGACCGGAGAAAAGAGTGCTTCGCCTTTTGCGCGGCGGTCCGGTTCAGTTTGAGGAACTGGCGGAAGTAAGCGGATACAATACAACCGAACTGGCCCAAATCCTTACTTTCTTGGAGGTAAGGGGCCTGGTGCAGGCACTTCCGGGCAAACAGTACGTGGCCAGAAACCCGGATTGAGGTGAGGAAGGTTGGCCAAGACCCTACTCATTGTGGAATCACCGGCCAAAGCCAGGACGTTAACCCGCATTCTGGGACGCAACTATGTGGTCAAGTCTTCCATGGGCCACGTGCGGGACCTCCCCCAGAGCCAATTCGGGGTAGACGTAGACCACGGTTTCGAGCCAAAATATATCACTATCCGAGGCAAGGGCGAAGTAGTACGCGAACTACGGGAGGCGGCCAAGAAAAGTCACCGGGTACTGCTGGCCTCGGACCCCGATCGCGAGGGAGAAGCCATAGCCTGGCACCTGCAGCACCTTCTCCAGCTCGACGGTTCCGAGCCCTGCCGGGTGGAGTTTCATGAAATCACTCCCCCGGCGGTTACGGAGGCGGTAAGAAAGCCTCGCCCTATAGATCACCGCTTGGTAGAGGCGCAACAGGCCCGCCGGGTGCTGGACCGTCTGGTAGGGTATAGCCTTAGCCCTCTTCTATGGCGCAAGATCCGGCGCGGTCTTAGTGCCGGTCGGGTTCAGTCAGTGGCCGTCCGGCTGATTTGCGAGCGTGAAGAGGAAATTCGCAACTTCGTTCCCGAGGAATACTGGAGCTTGACCGCCAAACTGCTTACCCCGGTGGACCAACCGTTTGAGGCCCGCCTGGTCAGTTCAGATCGAATACCCAGCCGAGAGGCCATGGATAACCTCCTGCGGGCTCTGGAAGGGACCAGTTTTATAGTAGAAGAGGTCAAGAAAAAGGATAAGCGGCGCCAGCCGCCTCCACCCTTTATTACTAGCACCCTGCAACAAGAGGCGGCCAAGCGGCTCAATTTTACCGCCCGCCGTACCATGACCGTGGCCCAGCAACTGTACGAAGGGGTCTCGCTGGGCAAGGAGGGGCCGGTGGGTCTAATAACCTACTTGCGAACCGATTCCACGCGCGTTTCCGCCTTGGCCCAGGAGGAGGCGCGCCGATATGTGCGGGACCGGTTTGGGGAACGCTACTTGCCCGGTCAGCCTCCTAAGGCGAGAAATAGGGAAGCAATGACCCAAGACGCGCACGAGGCCATCCGGCCTACGAGCGTGTTTCGGGAACCGGACAGCATTAAGGAGTTCCTTACTCCCGATCAGTATCGCCTTTACCGCCTCATTTGGCAGCGTTTCCTGGCCAGTCAGATGATGCCCGCTCAGTTCGAGGTCACTACCGCAGACATCCGGGCCGGATCCTACCTTTTTCGGGCCAGCGGTCGGGTTCTCCTCTTTGGGGGGTTTCTGGAGGTCTACGAGGAAGCCCTGGAGACGGAGACTGAAGATGAAAACGAACTCCCGAACCTCACGCCGGGCATGGTACTGACGTTAGTAGAATTAAGCCCCAAACAGCATTTTACTCAGCCACCCCCACGATATACCGAGGCCTCACTGGTGAAGGTCTTAGAAGAGAAGGGCATTGGCCGACCCAGCACCTATGCCCCGATTATCGAAACCATCCTGGCCCGGGGTTATGTGCGTCGGGAAGACAAACAATTCGTTCCCACCGAACTGGGATTCGTAGTAGTGAACCTGCTGAAGAAGTACTTCTCCCAAGTAATCGACGTAGAATTTACGGCGCATATGGAAAAGCAGCTCGACTTAGTGGAAGAAGGCAAGGCCGACTGGAGAGAAGTAGTGGGCGAATTCTACCGTCCCTTCCAGGAGGTACTGGCCCGCGCAGAAAGCGAGATCGGAGTAATAGAAGTAGCGGAGGAAACCACGGAAGAAACCTGCCCCAAGTGCGGCCGACAGATGGTGGTCAAGAGCGGGCGTTTCGGCAAATTCCTGGCCTGCCCTGCGTTTCCCGAATGTAGAACCACCAAGCCCTATCAGGAGGAGATCGGAGTAACCTGTCCGCTGTGCGGGGGAAAAATAGTCTTGCGGCGGGCTAAGAAGGGCCGACCTTTCTATGGTTGCAGCAATTATCCCCAGTGCACCTTTACTTCGTGGGACCGGCCGACGGAAAAATCCTGTCCCGAGTGCGGCGAGCGCCTATTCGTCAAAGGCACGCGCTCCCGGTGGCTGAAATGTTCCCGGTGTGGGCACCAGGAAAAGGAGGAGCCAAATGAGAACGGTTAGGGTGATAGGGGCGGGGCTGGCCGGTTGCGAAGCCACTTGGCAGTTGGCAAAGCGCGGTATAGAAGTGGAACTATGGGAAATGCGGCCGCACAAGCTCACTCCCGCCCACCGTACGGGGTATTTAGCCGAGTTGGTTTGCTCCAACTCCCTTCGTTCCCAAAACCCTACCACCGCCCCCGGGCTCCTCAAAGAGGAGATGCGGCGGCTGGATTCGATTATTATCCGGTGGGCGGACGCCACCCGCGTGCCGGCCGGCGAAGCCCTGGCTGTAGATCGGGAGGCTTTTGCCTCTGGTATCACCGAAGAACTCGAGAGTATACCTCAAGTAAGACTGATTCGGGAGGAGCTAAGGGAATTACCGGAGGGTCCGGCAATTGTGGCCACCGGACCCCTCACCTCCGATGACCTGGCGAAAGCCATTGGCGCTTTTTTCGGCGAGGACTACCTCTACTTCTACGATGCCCTAGCGCCCATCGTGAGCGCCGAATCCCTCAACTACGACCGGATTTTTCGCGCCTCCCGGTACGGAAAAGGGGAGGAAGCCTATCTGAACTGTCCGCTGACCGAAGAGGAATACTATACCTTTTACCGAGCCCTCCGGGAAGCAGATATCCACACCGGACACGACTTCGAACCTCTTAGCTTCTTCGAAGGCTGTCTGCCCATTGAGGAGATGGCCGCGCGGGGACCGGATACCTTACGTTTTGGCCCCATGAAACCGGTAGGCCTCATCGACCCTCACACGGGAAAGCAACCTTTTGCGGTAGTGCAGTTACGACCGGAGAATAGGGCGGAAACCATGTATAACCTGGTAGGATTCCAAACTCGACTGCGGTGGGGCGAACAGGAACGGGTATTCCGGTTGATACCCGGGCTGGAGCAGGCGGAGTTCTTGCGCTTCGGAGCCATGCACCGCAACACTTACCTAAACGCTCCCAAGTTGCTTCTACCGACGTTTCAGACTCGACGGGAGCCCACTCTATTCTTTGCCGGTCAAATCACCGGCGTGGAAGGCTATATAGAGTCAGCGGCTTCGGGCCTTATTGCTGGAATTAACCTGGCCCGCATTCTTTCGGGAAAACCGCCGGTAGTGTTCCCGGCTCAGACCTGCCTGGGGGCCCTCAGCCGCCACATCACCACCGCCGTCCAACCTTTTCAGCCCATGAACATCAACTTCGGGTTGTTACCTCCTTTGGAACGAAAACCCAGGAACCGGCAGGCCCGACGTCAGGCCCTGGCCATGCGAGCCTTGAAGGCGTTAGAGGAGTTCAAGGAAAAGGAACTAAGGTGATCTTGTCAGAACATTAGTGATGTGCTAGTATAAACCGAAAGACCTTGGGTAATACTCTGGGGAGGGGAAATCTTGGTAGCAGATCTGGCCGCCTTCCTCCAGTACCTGCACCTGGCGAGGGCGGCTTCGGAGCACACTTTAAGGGCATACAGAGTCGATATCGAGGAGTTTCTGCAGTTTTGTCGCGAACGGGGAGTAACCATGGAGCAGGTGGACACGTGGATGGTCCGGGCCTACCTGGCCAGCCTTTACCGCCGAGAAGTTGGCCGCGCCACGGTAGCCCGCAAGCTGGCCGCCCTGAGATCTTTCTACCGTTACCTGCTGCGGGAAGGGAGAATCTCGGCCAACCCGTTCCGCGTAGTTAGGGCACCGAAAATCGGTAGACGCTTGCCCCGGTTTCTTTACTATCACGAGATAGAGGCCTTACTGGCGCTGCCGAAAACCAGCACCGCCCGAGGGAAGAGGGACCGAGCCCTGCTGGAGTGTTTATATGCCACCGGAGCCCGGGTGGAGGAGATCGTAAGACTCAATCTCAGTGATCTGCGCCTAGAGGAAGGCTGGGCGTTGGTACGAGGCAAGGGAGGAAAGGAACGCCTGGTATTCCTGGGAGAAAAGGCAGTAGCCGCCCTACGGTGTTATCTGGAAACCGGCCGCCCCCATTTGGTCGGCAAAAAATCATCAGAAGCAGTGTTCCTGAACCGCCGGGGGGAGCGGCTAACTCAAAGAGGGGTTCGCTACCTGGTTTATCGCTATCTTCAAAAGGCAGGTTTGGATAAGAGGGTGGGACCGCATACTTTTCGTCATTCTTTTGCTACTCACCTGGTAGAAAGAGGGGCCGACCTCAGGACCGTACAGGAATTGCTGGGTCACGCCAGCCTTTCCACCACCCAGATTTATACCCACGTCAGCGGTGCCCGTCTGCGCTCGGTCTACGAGCGAACCCACCCCCGGGCTTAAGGAGGGGTGAAAAATGCGCTTTCGCGGGACCACCATTGTTGCCGTTCGACGCTACGGCCGGGTGGCGCTGGGTGGCGACGGGCAGGTAACCATGGGGGAGAGCATGGCCATTAAGCACCGGGCCCGCAAGATTCGGCGCCTGTACGAGGGTCGGGTCCTGGCCGGTTTCGCCGGAGCGGTAGCCGACGCCCTTACCCTTTTTGAGAAGTTCGAGGGGCGGTTGCAGGAGTTTCAGGGTCACCTGGTACGGGCAGCGGTGGAACTAACCAAGGAATGGCGCACCGACCGTTATCTCCGTCGTCTGGACGCCCTGTTAGTGGTTGCCGACCGGGAAAGGCTGTTGGTGATCTCGGGTTCGGGAGAAGTACTGGAGCCCGACGACGATATCGCCGCGGTAGGTGCCGGTGCGGCCTATGCCTTGGCCGCAGCCAGGGCGTTAGTGCGCCATACGGAACTGGAGGCCGCCGCCATTGTGCGTGAGGCTTTGCTTATTGCTTCCGGTATCTGCGTCTATACTAACGACCAAATTGCGGTAGAGGAGCTATAGCACCGGTATGCAGGAGCTAACCCCTAAGGCCATTGTGCGCGAGCTGGATCGGTATATTATCGGTCAGGACAAGGCCAAAAAGTGCGTGGCCGTGGCTCTGCGCAATCGCTACCGTCGCCTGCGGGTGCCCCCGCCGCTTCGAGACGAGATCGCGCCCAAGAACATCCTCATGATTGGGCCTACAGGAGTGGGCAAGACGGAAATAGCCAGGCGACTGGCCAAGCTGGTCAACGCTCCCTTTATTAAGGTGGAGGCCACCAAGTATACGGAGGTGGGATATGTAGGTCGAGACGTCGATTCCATGGTTCGAGACCTGGTGGAGACCGCGGTGCGCATGGTAAAACAGGAAAGAACCGAGAGGGTTATGGATCAAGCCCGACTGCTGGCGCAGGAACGGATTCTCGATCTTCTGGCTCCGGAAACCAGAGGCCAGGTTGGCTCCTCCGGTCCTCTGCAGGCCCTGTTCCGAACCCCCGGCGGGCCTAGCCCCGATCCCAGGCTCGAAGAGCGACGGGCCATCCTCCGCCAAAAGCTGGCCAGACAGGAATTGGAGGAGGAATTGATCGAACTAGAGGTCGAGGACCGCACCTCACCGGTCCTAGGAGTATTCGGCGGGACCGGACTGGAAGAGTTGGGCCTCAACCTCCAGGATCTCCTCGGAGGATTGGTTCCCCGACGCAAACGACGGCGGAAGATAAAGGTATCAGAAGCCCGGCGCCTCCTTGCTCAGGAGGAAGCGGAGAAATTGATTGATATGGAAGAGGTTGTCAACGCGGCCATTGAACGCGTAGAGCAGCACGGGATTATTTTTATCGATGAGATCGATAAGATCGCCGGCCGGGAAGGCGGATACGGGCCCGATGTCTCCCGCGAGGGAGTGCAACGCGATATCCTCCCCCTGGTGGAGGGATGCACGGTAACCACAAAATACGGGCCGGTGCGCACCGATCACGTACTGTTTATCGCCGCCGGCGCCTTTAATCTCTCCAAACCGCAAGACCTTATCCCGGAACTGCAAGGGCGTTTTCCCTTGCGGGTAGAGTTGGATAGCCTCCGGGAAGAGGACCTGCGTCGAATCCTGGTGGAACCGGAGAATTCGTTATTACGACAGTATGCGGCCTTGTTGGAGAGTGAGGGAATTCGGCTCACTTTTACCCAGGGTGCAGTTGCTCAAATTGCTAAGATCGCTTATACTGTAAATTGTCAAAGTGAAAATATCGGCGCCAGACGCCTGTACACGGTTATGGAACAGCTCTTACAGGACTTGCTTTTTGAAGCACCTGACGTTCCTGCCAGCGAGGTGGTAGTTGATGAACATTACGTGGAGACAAAACTAGCAGGTATTGTCGGCGACCGGGATCTAAGCTATTACATCCTTTGATTTCAGAGATAGAGGAGGTAGGTCGACGGTGAAGTCATTGCTTGAAAAGACCCGCGACATTAATCGTCTCCTCCAAAAGACCGCGGGCAATCCGGTGGACTTTAGGGAGATGGCCAAGGTTCTGTCCGAGACCATCGGCGCCAATTGCTATCTTCTGAACCGCCAGGGAAAGATTCTGGGTTACGGGTTTATGGAAGGATTTACCTGTCCGATTATGGAGGAAATCGTGTATAGGTCGGAAGAGTTTCCGGAGGACTATAACGAGCAACTATTGCGCATGGATCGCACCCACGCCAACTTCGGGCAGGTAGGTAATGCCTGTGTGTTTAGGCCCAGCGGGGAGAAATGCCTGTTCACCGGCAAGCTGGTGACCGTGGTACCGGTTATGGGCGGCGGCCAGCGGCTCGGTACTCTGGTACTGGCCAAGTTCAACATTGAGTTCACCGAGGAAGACTTGATTCTGGCGGAGTACGGGGCCACAGTGATGGGCATGGAGCTGCTGCGCTCCAAGGCCGAGAAGATTGAGGAGGAGGCCCGCAAGCGGGCGGCGGTGCACGTAGCTCTGGGAACCCTTTCTTACTCGGAACTGGAAGCGGTGGAGCATATCTTCGCCGAGCTGGACGGAAAAGAGGGAGTGCTGGTAGCCAGCAAGATTGCTGACCGGGCTGGCATTACGCGTTCGGTAATCGTAAACGCGCTGCGCAAGTTCGAAAGCGCGGGGGTTATCGAATCCAAGTCCCTGGGAATGAAAGGCACCTACATCCGGGTACTCAACGATAACCTCTTCGAGGAACTGGCCAAGCTCCGGCACCGCTAAGGCATTGCTCCCACCAGCGGTTTGTGCTATACTACTCCTGGCTTAACCCGCACGTATCGGATCCGGGTAGGGGTGCCCGGCAGCCGCCGGGTTCTACCCGGAGATGAAGATATGGAGGCCAAACCATTTTGGAGGTGGCACAAACCAGAGTGGCTATTATTTCGATGAAGCAGCTGCTGGAGGCGGGGGTGCATTTCGGGCACCAAACCCGCCGGTGGAACCCCAAGATGGCTCCCTATATCTTCACCGAGAGAAACGGGATTTACATCATCGACCTCCAGAAGACGGTGAAGAAGATAGAGGAAGCCTATAATTTTGTCCGGGACCTGGCCGCTCAGGGCGGCAAGATACTCTTCGTAGGCACCAAGAAGCAGGCGCAGGAGTCGATCCGGGAAGAAGCAGAACGCTGCGGAATGTACTACGTGAACGTCCGCTGGTTGGGCGGCATGCTCACCAATTTCCAGACCATCCGACAACGGATTAATCGGTTGCTTGAACTGGAACGGCTGGAAAGCTCGGGCCGGCTGACGGCTCTACCCAAGAAAGAGGCCGCGCGGTTGATGGCCGAAAAGGAAAAACTGGCCCGCTTCCTGACCGGCATTAAGAACATGAAAAGCCTTCCCGACGCCCTCTTCGTAGTAGATCCCCGAAAGGAAAAGATTGCGGTGGCGGAGGCTCGGCGCCTAGGGATCCCCATCGTGGCCATTGTGGATACTAACTGCGACCCGGAGGAAATCGACTACGTTATCCCCGGCAACGACGACGCTATAAGGGCCGTCCGCTTGCTTACCAGTAAGATCGCGGACGCCGTCCTGGAGGGGTTGCGGGGACAAGAGGCGGAGGTTGCGGAGGCTCAGGCCTAAAGGTAAGCTTTTGAGGAGGGAGCATCTCTTTGACCACCATCAGTGCCGATTTAGTAAAAGAACTGCGGCAGCGCACCGGCGCAGGGGTAATGGACTGCAAGGAGGCCCTCCAGGCGACGGGGGGAGACCTGGACCGGGCGGTTGAATTCCTCCGCCAGAAAGGCTTGGCGAAAGCGGCCAAGAAGGCGGCGAGAGTGGCGGCCGAAGGGCTGGTAGAGGCGTACATCCATGCCGGCGGCCGAATAGGGGTACTTATTGAGGTCAACTGTGAAACCGATTTCGTAGCCCGCACCCCGGAGTTCAAGGCCCTGTGCCGGGATTTGGCCATGCAGGTAGCGGCGTCCAAACCCGAGTACATCAGCCGGGAGGACGTACCGGCCGAGGTATTGGAGAAGGAGAAAGCCATACTTAAGGCCCAGGCCCTGAACGAGGGCAAGCCGGAACGGGTGGTAGACAAGATCGTTGAGGGTCGGCTACAGAAATTCTACGAGGAGCGCTGCCTGCTGGAGCAACCCTTCATCAGAGACCTGGACCGGTCGGTAAAGGATTACCTGGCCGAGAAGATCGCCACCATCGGGGAGAATATCGTGGTACGGCGGTTTGTGCGCTTCGAGCTGGGCGAGCGGTAGTAGGTGGGGGTTCCGCTACCAATGCCAGAGCCAAGGTACAAGCGGGTGGTGCTCAAGCTTAGCGGCGAGGCACTGGCAGGCTCTAAAGGTTTTGGCATTGATCAAGAGGTACTAAACTCTATTGCCGAGGAAGTCCGAGAGGTCCGGGAGTTAGGGGTAGAGATCGCTATTGTGGTAGGCGGAGGCAACCTGTGGCGCGGCATTACCGGTAGTGCCAAAGGTATGGATAGGGCCACGGCCGACTACATCGGTATGCTGGCCACGGTCATGAACGCCCTGGCCCTGCAGGATGCTCTAGAAAAGCACGGAGTAGACACGCGCGTTCAAACCGCCATTGAAATGCGGGAAATTGCCGAACCATACATCCGACGGCGAGCCATCCGTCACTTGGAGAAAGGACGGGTGGTTATTTTTGCCTCGGGCACCGGGAACCCGTTCTTTTCAACCGATACTGCGGCCGCCCTGCGAGCGGCGGAAATCGAGGCCGAGGTCATTCTCATGGCCAAGCGGGTGGATGGCGTGTACGATGCCGACCCGCTTACCCATCCCGACGCCCAACGCTACAAGGATCTGGACTACATTGAGGTGATCAATAAGGGGTTGGCGGTAATGGATACTACCGCTACTTCCCTTTGCATGGACAACCACATACCCATCATCGTCTTCGGACTGCGCAAGCCCGGCAACATTAAACGGGCGGTCATGGGCGAGGACATCGGTACCTACGTGGGAGGGAAAGCCTGATGCAGGAGCTCTTAAAGGACGTTAGCGAGCGCATGCAGAAGGCCTGCGAGCTCCTCCGTAAGGAGCTGGCGGCCCTGCGGGCCGGAAGGGCCAATCCCGCCCTACTGGAGAAGATCGAGGTGGACTACTACGGTGTTCCCACTCCCATTAATCAGTTGGCCACCATCACCGCCCCGGACGCGCGCCTGTTAGTAGTTCAGCCCTGGGACAAGAGTCTGGTGCCCAAGATAGAGAAGGCCATTCTTAAGTCCGACCTAGGAGTTACCCCCAACAGCGACGGAACCGTAGTTCGGGTCCCCATTCCGCCTCTAACCGAGGAACGACGAAAGGAAATGGTTAAGGTGGCGCGCAAGAAGGGCGAGGAGGCCAGGGTGGCCATCCGCAACGTGCGGCGGGACGGTAACGAGCGGGTTAAGGCGGCAGAGAAAGAAGGTTTGGTTTCCGAGGATCAAGCCAAGAGGACGCAGGAAGAGATACAAAAGTTGACCGATAAGTACATCAAAGAAGTGGACAAGATCCTCGAGGCCAAAGAACAAGAAATCCTCGCCTCTTAGCTTTTGGGAGGGGCCCAGTCATGGCTGAACTCCCCGGCCCGGAGGACTTGATCGGGTGGCCGGCAGACCAAGCCTTCCGGCTACTGACGGAAAGAGGGGCAAAGGTGGAGATACGGCTGACTACTACTTCTCGCCGTACACGGTGGTCGGATGCCAGCTATCGGGTGGTCCGACAGCGGCAGTTAGGACCAGGTCAAGTAGAGTTGGTGGTAGCACCCTTCCCCACCGTTAGCCCTGCCGGAACGGAAGCATAACCGTGGTTATCCCCCGCGAGGGGGTTAAAAATTTGAAGGGGAACAGCGCAGGTGAGTTCGTGGCTGTGGCGTAATCGACTTATATGGCCGCGCTTGCGCGCCCGCCGTCTTAGGCTAACGGTGGACCCCGGGCGCCTGCCCAGGCACATAGCCATAATCATGGACGGAAATGGCCGCTGGGCCAGACGTCGCGGCCTGCCCCGGGTGATGGGCCACCGAGCGGGGGTGGAGGCGCTAAGGTCAGTGGTGGAAGCCTGTTTAGAAGCAGGCATCCCGGTGTTAACCGTTTATGCCTTTTCTACCGAGAATTGGAAACGTCCTCAAACCGAAGTAAACGCGTTGATGGAGCTGCTGGTGGAGTACATGCGTAAGGAGCTACCGGAACTCAAGAGAAACGGGGTACAGGTGCGGCCCATCGGCGAATTGAGCTCTTTGCCCGAGGCCGTTCAGACCGAACTGCGGCGGGCTCAAGAGGAAACTCGGAACGAAAAAGCGCTGGTGCTTAACGTGGCCGTCAACTACGGAGGCAGAGCGGAACTGGTGAGAGCCGTAAGGATGATCAGTCAGGCGGTGGCCGCAGGCATTCTGAGCCCCGAAAACATAGACGAGCAGACGGTGGCCGATCACCTTTATACCGCGGGTCTGCCCGATCCGGATCTAATAATCAGGCCTTCTGGCGAAATGCGGTTAAGTAATTTTCTGCTTTGGCAGAGTGCCTACAGCGAACTGTGGGTGACCCCCACCCTGTGGCCGGACTTTACGGCGGCCGAACTTTGGACTGCCATCAGAGAATACCAACGGCGGCATAGGCGTTTTGGCGGACTGGACCATGAATAGACGGGTTCTAACCGCACTAGCGGGAATCCCCCTGATCTTGCTCCTGGCCTACTTGGGCAAGGGGGCCTGGTTAACTGCGGTCATGGTTTTACACCTCCTGGCTACCCGGGAGTCCAAAAGACTGGGCTTGGTGCCGAAAGAGACCGTAACGACCGGGCTGGCATACTTGGCCGTTCCGCTTTTCGAGCTATGGGCTTACGGGCGCGGTTTGCAGGGCTGGACCCATTCCCTTCTGGTGGTATTCGCCGTTACCACCCTGGCCTACATACTCCGCTACCCCCGCTCTTCTCTGGCCTCGTGGAGTACCGAGTTCCTTACCATCACCTACCTGGGGCTATTCTGTTTCCTGGTCATGCTGGAGAGGGTTAAGGGATGGCCGTACTTGTGGATGCTACTGTTCACCGTTTGGGCTAACGACACCGTGGCCTATTACTCGGGCAGTCGGTTCGGTCGGCGAGCGTTGGCGCCGGCGGTCAGTCCTCGAAAAACCTGGGAAGGCGCGATTTCCGGCTTGGCGGCAGCGGCGATAGTGGGGGCGGGAGCCGCCTACTACTGGTTCGGCCAGGCCGGGTTGGGGGCCGTCCTTGGGTTGGCGGTAGCGGCGGCCGCGCAACTTGGAGATTTGTGGGAATCGGCCCTTAAGCGACAGTCTGGAGTGAAGGATACGGGAAACTTGCTACCCGGACACGGAGGCGTGTTGGACCGATTCGATAGCCTCTTGTTCGCCGCTCCGCTGGGGTTTTATCTCGTTCAATTTCTGAAACTCTAAGGGGGAGGCCATGAAGCGCTGGTTAATCCGGGCCCAACGGTGGTCGGCGATCCTTTTCCTGACCCTGGCCAGTTTCTATCTGCTCTATCACTTCGTTCTCCCCGCTTGCTATCATATACTAAGGACCGTAATTCCCTGGCTTCTACCCTTCGTGCTGGGTTGGTTCTTAGCCGCGCTACTAGACCCTCCGGTAGACTGGTTGGAGAGGCGAGCCAGGTGGCCCCGTACCGTGGCCTCACTGACCCTGGTTCTCCTGACCACCGCCCTGGTAGGCGCGGCGGCGGCACTATTGGTTTCTCAGGTAACCATGGAACTTTGGCGCCTGGTGGCAGAACTTCCACGCTACGGCACCGCCCTTAGGGAAGGGCTGCAACAACTCGACACCTTATATCGAAGCTGGCAGCTGCCTCCCCAAGTACTGGAGGCTACCGAGACCTCCATCGAAACCCTAACCCAATACCTGCAACAACTGCTGGGCCGGCTAATCCAAGATCTGGTTGGATTGGCCGCGGGAATTCCCCGTTTCTTTATCGCCTTGATCATCGTTTTGGTTAGCTCCTTCTTCTTTAGCCGGGACAAAGCCTTAATCCGTGGCGCCTTTCTTTCGGCCTTTCCCTGGCTGGGCCGGCCTCAGGCAGCCGCCATCCTGCAGGAAATGGGACAGGGGATCCTGGGATACTTCAAGGCCCAAACCCTGTTGGTCAGCTTCACCGCCCTGCAGGTGTTGACCGGACTGCACCTACTAGGTGTCAAGTATGCCGTTTCCCTAAGTCTTTTCATCGCGCTGCTGGACATCCTACCGGTAGTGGGCCCGGGAACCGTGTTTCTCCCCTGGGCGGGATGGGAATTGATTAACCGACGCTTCGCTCTGGGATTGGCCTTGGTTGTGCTTTATGTTACTATTACTGTGGTTCGGGTAATACTGGAACCGAAGGTCGTAGGCAAGAACCTGGGGCTACATCCATTGGCGGCGCTGGCCAGCATCTATATTGGCGTTCAGGCACTGGGGCTAACCGGAGCGGTCTTGGGACCACTCTTGGTGGTGTTTCTGAAGGCGGCTTACCACGCCGGAATATGGGGCAGACGACCGCCGCGCGGAGGGGAAGAGATCAGAGGGTGAAAAAGGGACTGGCGATATTCGGCTCCACCGGTTCCATAGGGCAGCAGGCGTTGGAAGTAGTGCGGCAGTTTCCGGACCGACTTCAGGTCTTGGTGCTGGGAAGTCGGGGGAGCAACCTGGACCGCTTGCGGAGGCAAGTGGAGGAGTTCCGTCCCCGCATGGTAGTGGTGGCCGAAAGGGACTCGGCAGCGGCCCTCAAGTCTGAGCTTCCGAAGGGAATCCAGGTGGGGTGGGGACAGGAAGCCGTCGAAGCGGGCTGTCAGCTTCCGGATGTGGCGCTGGTACTGAATGCCGTTGGGGGCGTGGAAGGGCTGGCCACCAGTCGCGCCGCGGTCCGGGCCGGCAAGGACCTGGCTTTGGCTAATAAGGAAAGCCTGGTGGTGGCAGGCGAACTCTTGGTGCAGGAGGCGCAGGCTCGGGGCGTGAAACTGCTCCCGGTGGACAGCGAGCACGCTGCCCTTCATCAGTGCCTGGCCAGCGGAGCGAGGGTCCCGGAGCGTCTCATCCTGACCGCCAGCGGTGGGCCCTTCCGGGATTGGCCACTTGAGGCGTTAGAGAAGGTAACTCCAAACCTTGCCTTGCAGCACCCTACCTGGAAAATGGGACCCAAGATAACCATCGATTCTGCCACCTTGATGAATAAGGCCTTGGAGGTCATCGAGGCTCATTGGCTCTTCCGTGTGCCCTATTCGCAGATCGAGGTGGTTATTCACCCGCAAAGCCTGATACACTCTCTGGTCCGGTTCTCCGATGGAAACCTCCTGGCCCAACTGGGGCCGCCGGACATGCGCCTGCCCATTCAGTACGCCCTAAGCTTTCCCCAGAGCTGGCCTTCTCCTTTCGCGTCCTGGCGCTGGGACCTCATTCCCGCCCTTACCTTTGAGCCTCCGGACACCGAACGCTTCCCCTGCCTACGCCTCGGCTATTGGGCGGGAGAGAAGGGCGGTACTTATCCGGCGGTGCTGGCGGGAGCGGATGAGAGCGCGGTGGAGTTGTTTCTGTCGGGCAGAATAGGTTTCCTCGATATACCGCGCTTAGTAGAGCAGGCGTTAGACCATCACCAACCCACCTGGCCGCCGACTTGGGAGACGGTGGAGGCGGCAGTGGACTGGGCTCGGAACTGGGTAATGGAAAGGGGCAGGTGAATGACCCTGTCGGTCTTGCTCATTGCCGTAGTGTTCTTCTCCATCCTAATCGTAGTACACGAGTTCGGCCATTTTCTGGTAGCCAAGCTGGTGGGGGTGAGGGTGGAGGAGTTCTCTTTGGGTATGGGACCGCTGCTGGTGGGGCGAAGGCGGGGGGAAACCTTTTACTGCCTCCGGTTGATCCCCCTGGGCGGCTACAACAAGCTCGCGGGAATGGAGCCGGAGGCTCTGGACGATCCCCGCGGGTTCTATCGGAAGCCCGTGGGGCAACGCATGGCCATTATGGTGGCCGGGTCCCTCATGAATTTTCTTTTCGCCCTGCTCATATATACCCTGGTTTTCTGGAGCCTGGGCCTACCTTCTAACCAGCCGGTAATCGGTCAGGTTCTGCCCGGATGGCCGGCGCACGAAGCGGGTTTGCGTCCCGGAGACCGCGTGGTAGCGGTAAACGGACGGCCGGTTGATGAATGGCAAGACCTGGTGGAGACAATCCGGCGTAACCCGGGCACCAGAATTGAACTTACGGTGGAAAGAAGCGGTCGCCGCCTCGACGTAGGCGTAGTTCCCCGCCTGGACCCCCAAAGCCAAGTAGGCATGATCGGCATCGAGCAGTCAATAATCCGGCTGAATTGGGCGGCGGCTTTAGGTCACGGTATTCGTCAGACGGCTATGATGCTCTACTTAATCCTGGTAGGGCTGGCCCAGATGTTTACCCATCAGGCGGCGGTTGACCTGGTGGGGCCGGTGGGCATCGTACAGATGCTGGGCGAGGCGGCCCGTTTCGGTACCGCCACGGTCATGGGTTTTGCCGCCTTCATTAGTTTGAACCTGGGTTTAATCAATCTCTTCCCCATACCGGCTCTAGACGGGAGCCGGCTCCTGTTTCTAACGGTGGAGGCGCTACGGGGCCGCCCGGTGGATCCTCGCAAGGAAGGCCTGGTGCACCTGGTGGGTTTCGCCCTCCTGGTGGCTGCCCTGCTCATCGTAACCTACCGGGACTTACTGCGCATATTTGGGTAAAGGGGAGCGGGTATGCGGCGACCAAGCCTGGCAGTTCGCGTTGGAACGGTCACCGTAGGCGGAGGAGCGCCGATAGTAGTCCAATCCATGACCAAAACCGATACCCGGGATCCCGTTGCCACCCTAAAGCAGATCCAAGAATTGGCGGAGGCGGGGTGCGAACTGGTCCGGGTGGCAGTACCCGACCGGGAGGCGGTAGCGGCACTCAGGACCATCAAGGCCCATTCGCCCCTGCCGGTAATCGCGGACATTCATTTCGACCATCGCCTGGCCCTGGCCGCTTTAGAGGCGGGAGTGGACGGGTTACGACTTAACCCGGGAAACATCGGAGGGCCGGAAAGGGTGAGAGAGGTGGCCCGGGAGGCGGCGGCCCGGGAGGTTCCCATCCGGGTGGGAGTTAACGCCGGCTCCTTGGAACGGGAGCTTCGACATCGCTACGGCGGTCCCACCCCCGAGGCGCTGGTAGAGAGTGCCCTCCGTCATGTACGCTTGCTGGAGGATGCCGGTTTTAACTTGATCAAGATTTCCCTTAAGGCAGCCGAAGTGCCGGTAATGGTACAGGCGTATCGTCTGCTTGCGGACAAGGTTCCCTATCCCCTGCACCTGGGGGTTACCGAGGCCGGGCCGCTTCTGAGCGGCAGCGTAAAGTCCGCTCTGGGCATAGGTATTCTCTTGGCAGAAGGGATCGGTGATACCATCCGGGTTTCCCTTACCGCCGATCCCTGTTGGGAGGTCAAGGTGGCCTATGATATTCTTCGCAGCCTCGGCCTTCGACAGCGGGGCGTGGAGATTATCTCCTGCCCCACCTGCGGTCGCTGTCGTATAGACGTAGACTCCTTGGCCCAAACGGTGGAGAAACGACTGGCCAGGGTGGTCGAGCCCCTGCGGGTGGCGGTAATGGGCTGCGAGGTAAACGGACCGGGAGAAGCCCGCCAGGCCGATCTGGGAGTAGCCGGTACCCGAGGGGGCGGAGTGATCTTTCGCCGAGGCGAGGTCGTCCGGCGGGTAAGCACGGAAGAGATAGCCGAAGCACTGGCGCAAGAGGTAGCCTTGCTCTTAGGCCACCCCGTTTAGTTCGAGGGAGGTGTCGAGGTTGCTGTTCTCCGCATTGTTGGCCCCTACCTTGCGCGAGGTTCCGGGCGAAGCCGAAGTGGTTAGTCACCAACTACTACTCCGGGCGGGCATGATCCGCCGGGTAGCCGCCGGCGTGTATACTTATTTACCCTTAGGCTGGAGAGTCCTGAACAAGATTATCAACATTGTTCGGGAGGAAATGAATCGTGCCGGCGGGCAGGAACTGCTTATGCCTATCATCCAGCCGGCCGAACTCTGGCAGGCCACCGGCCGATGGGACGTTTACGGGCCGGAGATGTTCCGGCTACGGGACCGCCACGGTCGGCCCTTCTGCCTAGGACCCACGCACGAAGAACTGATTACCGCTCTGGTTAAGGCGGAGGTTCGCTCCTACCGGCAACTGCCTTTGCTCCTCTACCAGATTCAAAACAAGTACCGGGACGAGCGTAGACCTCGGTTCGGCCTCCTGCGGGGGCGGGAATTCATTATGAAGGACCTTTACTCGTTTGATCGCGACGAAGAAGGAATGCGGGCAAGCTACGAGAAGATGCACGAAGCCTATTCGCGGGTCTTCGCCCGCATGGGTCTGGCCTTTAAGGTGGTGGAGGCCGATCCCGGTGCTATCGGCGGAGGACAGACCCAGGAATTCATGGTAACCGCCGCCACCGGGGAGGCCAGCGTAGTCTTCTGTCCGGCCTGCGGGTACGCGGCGGACGTAGAGAAAGCCCCTTGTCGCGCGCAAGTTACTGCTCCCGAAGAGCCCCTTACCCTTCAGGAGGTGCCTACACCGGGCGCCCGTACGGTGGAGGAAGTAGCGGCCTACCTGGGTGTGCCGACCAGCCGGATCCTTAAGACCTTATTCTATCTGGCGGACGGCCGCCTGGTGGGAGTCATCTTGCGCGGCGACCGGCGCCTTAACGAGACTAAGCTTATGAACTTCCTAGAATGTCTAAGTCTAGAAATGGCCGAAGACGAACAGGTGGAGAGAGCCACCGGTAGCCCACCCGGTTCGGTCGGCCCGGTGGGGCTGAGCGGAGTTCCGCTCTACGCCGATGAGGAAGTGTTCTGGGTCTTCAATGCCGTGACCGGTGCCAATCGTGAAGGATATCACCTGATAAACGTGAATCCCGGGCGGGACTTTCAGGCCGTCAAGGCCGACCTTCGTTGTGCCGAAGCCCAGGACCCGTGCCCCAATTGCGGCCGGCCTCTGGAGGCCACCCAGGGAATCGAGGTAGGACAGATCTTCCAGCTTGGCACCAAGTACTCTAAGGCGCTCGGAGCCACCTACCTGGACGAAAAAGGAAGGGAACGACTGATCGTTATGGGTTGCTACGGCATCGGGATCAGCCGCACCATGGCCGCGGCCGCGGAACAGTACCACGATGGCGCCGGCCTGGTATGGCCGGTAACCATAGCTCCCTACCAGGCGGTAGTGGTTCCGGTTAATCCGGCAGAATCTCGGCAGTGGGAAGTAGCGACGGCAATTTACCGGCAACTCCAGTCCGCGGGAATAGAAGCGGTACTGGACGACCGGCCCGAGCGCGCAGGAGTGAAGTTTGCCGACGCCGATCTAATTGGTTTTCCTTGGCGGATAACCGTGGGTAGAAAGGCGGCGGACCAGGGTTTGGTGGACATACGCCGGCGAGGACAGGCTCAGGAGGTGGCCCTTACGCCGGAGGCCGCAACTTCATTCTTGAAGGACCAACTGGCGCGGGAGGGTATAAACTAGGCCTTATTGACCCAGAATCTTCCTTGGTGACCTGGAATGCCGGTGACGGTGGTGGTTCCAGCCTATAACGAGGAACGAACGGTGGGGGCGGTGGCGAGAACCGCGCTGGCAGCCCGCCCTCTGGTTAGGCAGGTAATAGTAGTGGATGACGGCTCCACCGACCGTACCGCCGTAGAGGCGCGGGCAGCCGGGGCGGAAGTGGTAGTCTTAGACACTAACGGCGGCAAGGCCCTGGCCGTCCTACAAGGGGTACGGAGGGCCAAAGAAGATACGTTGTTATTCTTAGATGCCGATCTGTTGGGACTCCGCCCGGAACACCTTTGGGATCTGGCCCTGCCGGTATTGGAGGGAGGAGCCCACATGAGCATCGGGGTGTTCCGTCGGGGACGGAGGGCTACGGACCTGGCCCAATGGCTGGCGCCTCAGCTCTCCGGGCAACGCTGCTTGACCCGGCGACTATTTGAAGCTGCGGTTCCGTCCATGAGTTCGGGATTCGGGTTGGAGAAGGCGCTGAACCGCTACGCCCGTCAGGCAGGCGTACCGGTAGTATGGGTGCCGATGCCAGGCGTGACCCACCTCATGAAGGAGGAAAAGCGAGGTCTGTGGAAGGGCATACAATCGCGCCTTCGCATGTACTTGGACCTTTACCGATCCCCAGGCCCCATCAGAGGTGATCCTTAGCCGCCGTCGCCATCCTCGCTTTTTAGGTGCCCATCTCTCGCTTGCGGAGTTTCGTAGGCTATGCTATACTCTAGTTAGTAATCCGGCGAACGGCTTTCGCTAGGAGTGGGTGAACCAGGTAGCCCACTCTTTGTTTTGTAAGCAGGGCAAAGGAGGGCCACAGTTGACCGAAAGGGTCAAGGACAGGTTGACCGCTATTCTCGAGCCGGTGGTAGAGGCTTCTGGCTACGAATTGGTGGATTTGGAATACCAAAAAGAGAGCGGCCGGTGGGTGCTGCGGCTTTTTATCGACGGCCCGGAGGGAATAACTCTGGACGACTGCGAGAAGGTGAGCGAACGGGTTGGCCGTTATCTGGACGAACTCGACCCCATTCCCCACCGCTACTTTCTTGAAGTTTCTTCCCCCGGGATCAATCGCTCCTTGCGTAAGGACAAAGACTTCGAGCGGTTTCGGGGGCAACCGATTTCCGTTCGTACCTTTGCGCCCGTAGAAGGCCGTCGACAGTTCCGCGGAGAGCTAGGGGGGCTGGAGTCCGGCTGTGTACTGGTTCGGGAGGGGGATACGTTGTGGCGCATCCCCCGGGAAGTAGTGGCCAAAGCCAGGCTGGAGGCGGAGTAGGTCGGGGAGGATCAAGAGGCATGAACGCGGAATTTATGGAAGCCCTGAAGGAAATCGAGCGGGAGAAAGGCATACCCCTAGAGATGCTACTGGAGGCCATCGAGGCCGCCCTTTTCTCCGCCTATCGCAAGAATTTCGGCTCGGCACAGAACGCCCGCGTGGAAATCGACCGGGCCACCGGGGCTTTCCGGGTACTGGCGCAGAAAACGGTCACCGAAAAGGTAAACGACCCCCGCGAGGAGATAAGTCTGGAAGAAGCCCAGCGACTTAATCCCCGCTACCAGCCCGGCGACAAGGTGGAAGTGGAGGTCACTCCCCGAGAGTTTGGCCGTATCGCCGCTCAAACCGCCAAACAAGTGGTGGTACAGCGCATCCGCGAAGCGGAACGCAACCTTATATACGATGAATTCTCCGGTCGGGAGCAAGACATCGTAACCGGGGTGGTGCGCCGGTCGGAGATGAAAACGGTATTCATCGATTTGGGACGGACGGAAGCGGTTCTTGCCCCCTCTGAGCAGGTCAGCACCGAGGTCTACCGGCAGGGAGACCGGATCAAGACTTACATCCTGGAGGTTAAAAAGACCACCAAAGGACCTCAAATCCTGGTTTCCCGTACCCACCCCGGTCTAGTCCGGCGACTGTTTGAACTGGAGGTACCGGAGATCCACGAGGGAATAGTGGAAATCAAGGCCGTGGCCCGAGAGCCGGGTTTGCGGACCAAGATAGCCGTGCACTCTTATGACCCGAACGTCGATCCGATCGGGGCTTGCGTAGGCCCCCGGGGAGTAAGGGTGCAAACTGTAGTCAATGAGCTGAGGGGAGAAAAAATCGACATTATCCGCTGGAGCCCGGACCCGGCCGAGTTCGTGGCCAGCGCCCTTAGTCCGGCCAAGGTCCTTTCCGTGGAACTGGACGAAAAGAATCGGGCAGCAAGGGTGGTAGTACCGGATCACCAGCTTTCCCTGGCCATAGGGCGGGAAGGACAAAACGCCCGCTTGGCCGCCCGCTTGACCGGATGGAAGATAGATATAAAGAGCGAGTCTCAGGCGGCAGGTTAGGAGCAGGGGTGACCGCCGTGACTAGGACAAGGAAAATTCCGGAACGCATGTGCGTGGGGTGTCGAAGCAAGCGTCCGAAGCGAGAGTTGGTGCGAATAGTGAGAACGCCGGAAGGACAGGTAGTGGTGGACCCCACCGGGAAGAAGGCCGGTCGGGGGGCGTACATCTGTCCGGAGGAATCTTGCCTGGGCCGCGCGGTCAAAAGTAAGGCTTTGGAGAAGGCGCTGGCGGTACCGATCGAAGCGGAAGTGCTGGTAGACCTGACCGTACAGATCCGCCAGCGCCGGGAAGCGCGATTGCACGGGGGTGAATGAATGACGAAGAAGCGGGTATACGAATTGGCCAAGGAAATGGGTCTTGGCACTAGAGAATTGGTTCGCATTTTGGAAATCCTGGGTATGACGGTGAAATCTCATATGAGCACGGTAGAACCTGGGGTGGTCGAGAAAGTGACCGAGTATCTAAAACAACGAAAGACGCCGTCCAAACCCTCTTCCGAGGCTCGACCTACGACAGCGCCCGGCAGGAGCGAAAAGCGACCGTCCGTCGGCCAGTCGTCTCCTGAAGCCCGTCAACGGAGTCCCCAGGTATCTGCGCCTGCGGCCGGGGCCCCAACCCCTCCTGCTCCGCCGAGCAAAGCGCCTGCGGCCCCCTTGGAGAAGGTATCCGCTGCACCGGCCCGGGCGGTCTCGGGTCCACCCGGAAGGGAAGGAGAAAAGCGAAAAGAAGGGAAACCCTTGCGCCTGGCCGCCCATTCCTACCTTCCGGATCTGGAAGAGGAAGAGGAGCCGAGGCCAAGGCCCAAGCGTCGTAAGAAGGGCAAACCCCTACGGGAAGCCCGCAAACCGCCTACGGCCCCGGCGAAGAAAGTTACCTTAGAGGGAAGCCTTACCGTGCAAGAACTGGCCAACAAGATGGGTAGGCCGGCAAGCGAAGTCATTAAAAAGCTTATCGGCCTCGGCATCATGGCGGGCCTCAACGATGAACTGGATCAAGATACCGCCACCTTGGTGGCCGGCGAATTCGGGGTAGAAGTTCGGATTAGAAGCGAGAGATCGGCGACGGAGATTGAGGAGCCGGAAGACAACCCCGCTGCCCTGCAGGAACGGCCGCCGGTAGTTACGGTGATGGGCCACGTCGACCACGGCAAGACTTCGTTATTGGACGCTATACGGCATACCAACGTGACGGCTCAGGAGGCGGGCGGGATAACCCAACACATCGGCGCCTACCAGGTGGAAATAAACGGCCGCAAGATAACCTTTATCGACACCCCCGGACACGAGGCCTTCACCACCATGCGGGCCCGGGGGGCACAAGTGACCGACATCGCCGTGCTGGTGGTGGCGGCCGACGACGGGGTAATGCCGCAAACCATTGAGGCCATTAACCACGCCCGGGCGGCCGGGGTGCCGATAGTAGTGGCCATCAACAAGATGGATAAGCCCGACGCCAATCCGGATCGGGTTAAGCAGCAGTTGGCGGAACAGGGACTGGTTCCGGAGGAATGGGGAGGAGAAACCATCTGCGTTCCGGTTTCCGCTCTCAAGCGGCAAGGTCTGGAAGAGTTGCTGGAGATGATTCTGCTGGTAGCCGATCTTCAGGGCTTGACCGCCGACCCCACCCGACCGGCTAAAGGCGTGGTCCTGGAATCCGAACTCGACCGGGGAAGGGGGCCGGTAGCCACGGTACTGGTGCAAAAGGGCACCCTGCGTGTCGGTGATAACTTCGTGGTTGGCGCCAGTTACGGACGGGTGCGGGCCATGCTGGACGACCAGGGCAGACCGGTCAAGGAGGCCGGTCCCTCCATGCCGGTGCGGGTGCTCGGTCTAGAAGAGGTACCCGAGGCCGGGGACGTTCTTCTGGTGGTGACAGACGAGAAAAAAGCACGGGAGGTGGCCGAGGCCCGTCAGGCGGAACGGCGCCGGACCGTAGCGCAGGAACGTCCCGTTACCCTGGAGGAACTTTTCCGGCAGGCGGGGGCCAAGGAAGCCAAGGAATTGAATGTGATTGTAAAGGCCGACGTTCACGGTTCGGTAGAGGCCGTGAGGCACGCCCTAGAGCGGTTGGGCAACGAGGAAGTTAAGCTTCGGGTGATCCACAGCGGTGTGGGGGCCATTAGCGAGAGCGACGTCATGCTGGCCTCGGCTTCCCGGGCCATGATCGTCGGCTTCAACGTTCGGCCGGAGCCGGGGGCGCGGCGGGCAGCAGAAGAGGAGAAGGTGGAAGTCCGTCTTTACCGGATCATCTACGAACTTCTGGAAGACATGAAGTCGGTCCTCAGCGGGATGCTGGAGCCGGAGCTCCGCGAAGTGGAGTTGGGTAGGGCGGAGGTCAGGGCAACCTTCCACGTCCCCAAGGTGGGAGTGGTAGCGGGTTGCTACGTAGTGGAAGGAAAGGTGGCCCGCAACGCTTTGGTGCGCCTGGTGCGGGACGGAAAAGTGGTTTACCAGGGTCGAGTAAGCTCGCTTAAGCGCTTCAAGGACGACGTACGCGAAGTAGTTCAGGGCTATGAATGCGGTATCGGTCTGGAGAACTTTAACGATGTCAAGGTAGGGGACCTTATCGAGGCTTACGTTCAGGAGAAGGTCAGAAGGCAGCTCTGAGCGGAAGAGGGGAAACAGTGATGGCCCGCCAACGGGTGCAGCGAGTGGCCGAGCAGATAAAGAAGGAGATTGCCGCCATATTAAAGTACGAAATGAAGGATCCCCGCCTCGGGTTCGTGAGCGTTACCGAAGTAGAGTTATCGCCGGATCTACGCTACGCGAAAGTATACGTTAGCGTACTGGGCGGTGAAGAGGCCCGGAAGGAAAGTCTGGAGGTGTTGGCCCGGGCAACCGGATTCATACGTCGGGAGATAGGGGAGCGTCTGTCGTTGAGGTTCGTACCGGAGATTACCTTCCGGTTCGATCCCTCCATCCAGCGGGGAGTACGCATCGCCGAGATCATAAACCAGTTGCACCGGGAAGAGGAAACCTCACGGAAGGCCGACGAGAATGAGCGGTTCGATGGATGAACTTGCTGCTGTTGCCAAGATACTACAAGAATGCCAGGAGGTACTTCTCGCCACCCACCAAGTAGCGGACGGCGATTGCCTGGGCTCCATGTTGGCCCTATATCTGGCTCTAAACGGGGAGCACCGCCGGGTGTGGCCGGTGCACCCCGAGCCCGTGCCGGAAACCTATCGCTTCCTGATCGGGTGGCCGGCTATCGCCTTGCCCCAAAACCTGGATCGCCTCCCTTCCGTGGCGGTAGTATTAGACTGTACCGACTTGGCCAGAGTGGGTTCGGAACTGGAGCCGCTGTTGGCTCGGGTACCCACGCTGATCAATCTGGATCATCACGCCGGCAACCGCTACTTCGGGCACCTTAATTACGTCCGACCCGAGGCGGCGGCCACCGCCGAGTTGGTTTACGACTTGCTGGAACTCATGGGTATTGCTTTATCTCCGGAGGTGGCGTTATCGCTATATACCGGGCTGGTAACCGACACCGGGTGCTTCCAATATGAGAATACTTCCCCCCGTAGCCACCTGATTGCCGCCCGTTTGCTGCAGGCGGGCGTCTCTCCCCCGGAAGTACACCGAAAACTCTGGGAGGAGAAGCCCCTGCCGGCGTTGCGGCTTCTGGCGAAGGCTCTTCCCACCCTCGCCTTCGCCGCCGACGGTCGCATAGCCTGGGTTACCGTTACCAGGGAGATGATGGAGGAAGTGCAAGCCGGACCGGAACACTGTGAAGGGCTGATCGAATACCCCCGCTCGCTGGCCGGGGTAGAGGTGGCCATTCTCTTTCGAGAAACAGGTCCGGGTGAGGTAAAGGTAGGGTTTCGATCCAAACAAGTTGTAGATGTCAACCGCTTGGCCGCCAGGTTCGGAGGCGGAGGGCATCGTCGGGCGGCGGGTTGCCGACTCCACCTACCCCTCGAGCAGGCGGTGCCCCTGGTGGTAAACGCGGCCGCCGAGGCGGTGACGGGTAGGGGATAAGCGGTTATGCACGGGTTCCTTTCTGTGCTAAAACCCCCTGGCATGACTTCTCACGACCTAGTGCAGGAAGTGCGCCGCCTTACCGGTCAGCAGCGGGTAGGTCACGGTGGCACCCTGGATCCGGACGCGGCCGGCGTACTGGTGCTGGGCTTGGGTCAGGCTACTCGTCTGCTGGAGTTCGTAAAGGAAGCGACGAAGTCCTACCGCTGCGAGATGCTGTTGGGTCTGACCACCTCCACCGAGGACTTAAGCGGCGAAGTGCTGGACCGCCGGGAGGTAACCCGCCTTTCTGCGATACAGGTGGAAGCGGCCCTGGCCGATTTCCGGGGGGAATATCAACAGATACCACCCATGCATAGCGCCCTGCATTATCGGGGACGCCGCCTTTATGATTGGGCTCGGGCGGGCATCGAGGTGGAGCGCAAGCCCCGTCGGGTACGCATTCATGACTTAAGGCTCCTGCGGCTTTATCGCTCGGAAGGTTACTGGCGCCTTCTTCTAGACATAACCTGTTCTGCCGGCACCTACGTGCGCACCCTTTGCGCCGACATAGGTAGACGGCTGGGCTACGGGGGTTGCCTGGGGGTCTTAGTCCGCACCCGCGTGGGGCAGTTTCGTTTATCGACCAGCGTAACCCGCGAGGAGTTGGCGGAAGCCGGTCCGGCAGGCATCAGGCAGCGCCTCCTGCTACCCCCGGACTGCGCCCTGAGTTCCCTGCCTAAGGGTTCGCTCCTACCGGAGGCGGTTAGGCGGGTTCAGAACGGGAACCCGATTGGGTTAGGGGTGGTGCGCTGGGAAACCCCCAGCCCTCCCGCCGAGGGGCAAACCGTCCGGCTGTACGATCCCGACGGCAGGTTGGTGGCCATCGCCTCGGTGGGGAGCCATACCGCAAAACCATACAAGGTCTTGGGTTGGGAGGAGTAATCGGGGTGCAAATCGTCACACCTCCGCCGTATCCGGTGCTGGCCGGCTCGGTAGTGACCATAGGCAGCTTTGACGGTCTTCATGTAGGACATGCTAGACTTATCGATCGCACGGTAAGGCGCGCCCGCCAGGAGGGATTGCCCGCGGTATTGTTGACCTTCTGGCCGCATCCCCAGGAGGTTCTCCGAGGGGAGCCGGTACCCTTGCTGCTTTCTCGACCCGACCGCGAGACCCGACTGGCGGAAATGGGCCTAGACCTTCTAGTCTACTGGCCCTTCTCTGCCGAATTGGCCGCCCGCTCACCTGAGGAATTCGTTAGCCGCGTGCTTCTCCCGCACTTTCGGCCGCGGGTCGTATTCGTGGGCTTCAATTTTACCTTCGGCCTTCACGCCCAAGGGAACGCCCATCTACTGGAACGCCTGGGCAAGGAATACGGCTTTGAAGTGGGGGTAGAACCGCCGGCTACGGTGGATGGGGTGGTGGTGAGCAGCAGCACCATTAGGGCCACCCTGAGTCAGGGCGATATCGTGCAGACCCGCAAGCTGCTGGGGTATTGGCCGTACCTTCGGGGAACGGTGGTCCCGGGAGAAGCTCGGGGTCGTAAGCTTGGCTTTCCCACGGCCAACCTGCTCCCCCCGGAGGAAGTTCTTTGGCCGAAAGAAGGGGTGTACGCCGCCTACGCCTACCTTCCGCCGCATCGCTGGCCGGCGGTGCTCAATATCGGGCACCGTCCTACTTTTGGAAAGGGGTTGCCGCGTACTCTAGAAGTACACCTGTTGGGCTACGGGGGAGAGCCGCTTTACGGGCAGCAACTAAAAGTAGAATTCCGGGGGCGCCTGCGGGCAGAGCAACGCTTTGACCGCCCGGAGGAACTGGTGGCCCAAATCAACAAAGACGTAGAAAGGGCCATGCAACTGTTGCGCCAGCAAGAAGGGATCTAGTCTCGCCGGGAAACAGACCACAACTCAATAGCACCCCCTTCCGGCCGCCAACGTAATATGGGTTAAGGGAGGCTGGGCCGGGAAGGGATGGCAGGTGCGTATCATTCTCAGCCGACACGCCCGTCGGCGGCTTCAGGAATTGCGCCAGGAAGGCATCACGTTAGAAGACATTATCAGCGCCGCCAGGCGGCTGCCCGGATTGGTGCCCGCGGCTACCAGGTTCAGAGGGTTCGTATCGGAAAGCGGTCGGGTATTCGACTTGGTAGCCAAGGATATCGCCTCCGGGCGTCTGGTAATAACTATAATCGGGCAGAAAAAATTAAGTTGCTAACCGTTCGGCCTTAAACTATAATTATTGCAGGATTGGCTAGGGCAGGAGGTGAAAGCATTGGGGCTAGAGACCGGAAGGAAAAGAGAAATTATTAGCGCCTACCGCCGACACGATCAGGATACGGGCTCTCCTGAGGTACAGATAGCCCTGTTGACGGAACGCATAAACCATCTTACCGAGCACCTGCGGACACACCGAAAAGACTATCATTCGCGCCGGGGCCTGCTGAAAATGGTCGGCCATCGGAGGCGCTTGCTTAATTACTTACGGGAGAAGGACGTGGAAAGGTATCAGGAGTTGGTCAGAGCTTTGGGCCTACGGCGGTGAGAGAACACCCCGCTTTTTTTATGGTTGTAAAAGGAGGTTAACGATAGCGTAGATGTCGGTTTTGCGAAGAACTTTGTCGTTGGCCGGACGCGATCTTTCCGTGGAAATCGGTCGAGTAGCCGGTCAGGCCGGAGGCAGTGTGCTTGCCAGTTACGGAGATACGGTGGTCTTGGTAACCGCTACCGCCTCTGACCAGCCTCGAGAGGGAATAGACTTTTTTCCGCTTACCGTAGACTACGAGGAACGGCACTATGCCGTGGGGCGCATCCCCGGCGGCTTCATCAAGCGGGAGGGCCGTCCCAGCGAGAAGGCGATCCTCTCCGCCCGCCTCATCGACCGACCGATACGCCCCCTGTTTCCGGCAGGGTACCGGAACGATGTGCACGTGGTGGCCACTATCCTGTCTGTGGATCAGGACAACCCTCCCGACGTGTTGGCGGTTAACGGAGCGTCAGCCGCCCTAACCCTGAGCGACATTCCTTTCGGAGGGCCTATCGGCTGCGTGCTGGTCGGACTGGTAGACGACGAATTAGTAGTCAATCCTACCTTGGCCCAACAGGAGAAAAGCCGCCTCCACCTGGTGGTAGCCGGCACCAAGGAGGCAGTGATGATGGTAGAGGCGGGCGCGGCGGAGGTGCCCGAGGAAGTTCTCCTTCAGGCCATTGCCCTGGGGCACGAAGAGCTCCGGAGAATAGTAGCTTTTCTTGAGGACCTGAGGCAAGAGGCCCTGAGTCTGGGTCTGGCCAAAGAAAAGCAGCCCGTTCCCGAAGTGCCGGTTAACCCGGAATGGGATGAGATATTGGGTCCGACCGCGAAGGTCACCCTCGGTGCGGCGCTTCAGTCCTGTTTAGAAGAGCGGCCGAGTAAGAAGGTCCGCGAGAAACGCCTGGAAGAGGCCAAACAGGAAGCGTGGCAGAAGTTTCTGGAGGCCTCGGGGATTGAGCCCGATGAGCAGGCTACGAGCCTGGCCAAAGCTTATCTAGACAAGCTGGAAAAGGAATTGGTACGGGAAATCATTGTCCGTAAGGGCCGGCGCCTCGACGGGCGAGGATGGGAAGAAATACGACCGATTAGCTGTGAGGTAGGTCTGCTTCCCAGAACCCACGGTTCGGCCCTTTTCACCCGGGGTGAAACCCAGGTGCTTACCGTGGCTACACTGGGGGCGGTAGGCGATGAGCAGATACTGGACGGCCTGGGGGTAGAAGAATCCAAGCGGTTCATGCACCACTACAACATGCCCCCATACAGCACGGGCGAGGCTCGACCCATTCGCGCCCCCTCTCGCCGAGAAATCGGGCATGGGGCTCTGGCGGAACGGGCGCTGGAGCGGGTATTGCCCTCAGAAGAGGAGTTCCCCTACACCATCCGGCTGGTATCGGAAGTACTTTCCTCCAATGGTTCCACCTCCATGGCCAGCGTATGCGGCAGCACCCTGGCCCTGATGGATGCCGGAGTTCCGATAAAAGCCCCGGTGGCCGGCATTGCCATGGGCCTGGTTAAGGAAGGGGACACCTACGCGATCCTTTCCGACATCCAGGGCCTGGAAGACGCTCTAGGAGATATGGACTTTAAGGTGGCGGGGACCCAAAAAGGGGTGTGCGCCCTGCAGCTTGACATCAAGATTCCGGGGATCGGTCTAGATCTGCTGGCCCAGGCGTTGGAGCAGGCGCGGCAGGGCCGACTGGCCATCTTGGAGAAGATGCTGGCGGTAATTGACAAACCGAGGCCGGAAATCTCGCCTTTGGCACCACGCATCCTCCGCATTAAGGTGGATCCGGACAAGATCCGAGACATCATCGGCCCGGGCGGCAAGATCATAAAGAAAATCATCGATGAGACGGGGGCCAAGATCGACATCGAAGATGATGGCACGGTATTCATTGCCGCCGCCGACGGAGAGGCCGGGCGGCGAACGGTAGAGATAATAGAGGCCCTCACTAAGGAAGTAGAAATCGGGCAGATCTACACCGGGCGTGTCACCCGCACCACCGACTTCGGGGCTTTTGTGGAGATAATCCCCGGCGTGTTGGGCCTCCCGGGCAAGGAGGGGCTAGTTCACATTTCCCAGTTGGCGGAAGGACGCGTAGGTAGGGTGGAGGATGTAGTTAAGCAAGGAGAGGAAATACTGGTAAAGGCTATCGGTTTCGACCCCCAGGGGCGGCTCCGGCTATCCCGCCGGGAGGCGGTAAAGGCCTTGCAGGTGCAGGAAGACAAGCCGTCAGGCGGCTACAGCCGCCTGCGGCCCAAGAAGCACAAGCCGCACTAAGACCAACCCCGTGGCAACCAAACTTCCGCTTAAAGAGGTGAGCACCCTAGCCATGGAAGTGAAAAAGATCTTAGTAGTAGGTGCGGGGCAAATGGGGTCCGGGATCGCTCAGGTCTCGGCGCAGGCTGGGTTGGAAGTAGTGCTTAACGACGTGGCCGACGAGTTCATTCAGCGGGGTCTTAAGACCATCGAACAGAATTTGGAGCGTAATGTGGCCAAGGGGAAGATGACCCCCGAAGAGAAGGCCGCGGTGCTGGCACGTATCCGGGGTAGCGTAGATCTATCCGTAGGCGCGGGAGCCGACCTGGCTATTGAAGCGGTCATAGAGAATCTCGACACCAAGAAACAGGTGTTCCAAAACCTAGACGCCCTGCTGGGGCCCGAAGCGGTCCTGGCCAGCAATACTTCTTCTATTTCTATTACTCAGTTGGCAGTCTTCACCAAGCGCCCTCACCGGGTGGTAGGGATGCACTTCTTTAACCCCGTACCGGTTATGCAGTTGGTGGAGGTAATACCCGGTCTGGCGACCGAGCCGGCCGTAGTAGAGGTAGCCATGGAAACCTGCCGCCGGATCGGCAAGACCCCCGTGCAGGTGAAAGATTCGCCCGGCTTCGCCGTCAACCGCCTGCTGATACCTATGCTCAACGAGGCCATCTACGCCGTGTACGAAGGGGTAGGCACCCCGGAAGACATCGATACCGTAATGAAGCTGGGCGCCAACCACCCCATGGGGCCGTTGGCGCTGGCCGACCTTATCGGTCTGGACACAGTCCTGGCCATCATGGAGGTACTGTACCATAACTTTGGCGATCCCAAGTATCGACCCTGCCCCCTGCTGCGCCAGTACGTTCAGGCGGGCTGGCTGGGCCGCAAGACGGGAAGGGGTTTCTACCAGTACTAAGTAATGATTGGTCGGGCCATTCTGGGTGGCGGCTACGGGATTCGAGCCGAAAGGATTACCGTGGTCGCCCTTTGTTGTGTTTCCGGGCAGAGGAGGATACTTCCAGGAAATCATGTACCAAAAAGTAACCCTACCCAACGGCACCCGGCTAGTAGTCGAGGAAATACCGTACTTTCGATCCGCCGCCGTAGGCATTTGGGTAAAGGCGGGGTCGCGGGATGAGGAACCGTCCTTGCGAGGGGTTTCTCATTTTCTGGAACACCTACTTTTCAAAGGAACGGTCCGGCGATCCGCCCGACAGATCGCCCAGGAACTGGAGGCCGTAGGCGGAGTGCTCAACGCCTTCACCACCAAGGAATACACCTGTTTTTACGCCAAGGTCCTGGCCGAGCATCTGCCGCTGGCCGTAGATGTTCTGGCGGACATGTTTTTTAACTCGGTAATGGCGGAGAAGGACATTGAGAAGGAAAAACGGGTGGTACTCGAGGAAATTCGGATGTACGACGATTCGCCGGATGAACTGGTGCACGACTTGTTCGCTCAGGCGCTTTGGCCCCACCACCCCTTGGGGTGGAGCGTATTGGGCACCTACGAGACCGTAGGGGCTTTAGACCGGCAGCGAATTCTGGGGTACTACCGCGATTATTATTCACCCGGCAATACCGTGGTCGCAGTAGCCGGGGGCATTACCGCCTCGAAGGTAATAGACCTTCTCGGTCCGATATTCGGAACTCCGGCCTCGCCCGGCCGGAGCCGGGTGTCGCAACCTCCGCTGGCCCAGGCCACGGTGCAGCTTACCGGCCGCGATACGGAGCAGGTACAACTCTGCCTCGGAACGCCCGGACTGGCTCAGGACGATCCCCTGATCTACGCTCTACAAATTCTCAACAACGTGGCCGGCGGCGGGCTCAGCTCCAGGCTCTTCCAAGAGATCCGGGAAGAGAGGGGGCTGGCCTACGCGGTATACTCCTATCACAGTTCTTACGTAGACAGCGGGCTTTTCGCCGTATACGCCGGCACCGCGCCGGACACGGTCGAAGAGGTGGTGGAACTAGTACTGAGGGAACTGGGCCGACTCAAGAAGGAACCTATCACCGCCGAAGAACTGCAGCGGGCCAAGGAGCAGATCCGGGGAAACCTGTTGCTTAACCTGGAAAACGTGAGCTACCGCATGAGCCGGCTGGGAAAAACGGAGCTATGTTTCGACCGGGTAATTACCACCGAGGAAATCCTCGAGAACATTAACCGGGTAACCCGGGAGGAAGTACAACAGGTGGCCCAGCGCTTGTTTGTACCCGAGCACTTCGCGCTGACCGCCCTAGGTCCGATTAAGAAAGAAATAGACCTCGGCGGTCTTTTGACGCAGGCCGGCTTCTAGGGAGAGCGCCGATATGGATCGTTGGGATAAGCTCGATCTTATCTTTGCCCGCCAGGAGGCCCTGGATCGGTTCCTGACCGAAACTCGCGGACTGTCCTTTGATCTTTCTACTTGGCTGGAGAAGGAAGTGTTAGCCCTCCTGGCGGAACTAGGTGAACTCCTCCACGAGCTTAACTTTCGGTGGTGGAAGAATCCTCACCCCCTGGACCGCGAAGCAATCAAGGAGGAACTGGTCGACCTGCTTCATTTCCTGGTGAGTATGTGCCTCAAGCTCGAAATCGGTCCTCAGGAGTTGTTTGAAGCCTACCTGGCAAAGAACGAAGAGAATTTTCGGCGCCAGCAAGGCCTCAGCTCCAAGCCCGGCTATTCCCCTCCTTCGGCCTGACGGTCTAAGCCTCCCCGACCGGTCATAAGATAGGTCTGGGGGGTGAGGGGTTTGGCCTGGTTCGCCGGATCCATTGCTTTGCTGATCCTGGCCTCATTGTGGATACGGGTACTGAACCTCCGCTCCCGTCAGTGGCAGGCCAGGGAGCTACCTACCGATCCCATACCTTCACTTTTCTCTCGGGCACTGACGCAACTGATTGGGGTGGCCGGCGGGATCTACCTGGTGCTAGTAATGGGAACCTCCTTTCTTAAGCTTTCGGTCCCGGCGGAAGTACATTGGTTTGGCCTTTCGGTGGAGCCCCTGGCCTTTATCTCCTTGCTTCTGGCCCTCATTCAGCCCTTCCTGGAGCGCTTGCAACTACGTCAATAGGGGTTACTCGAGGCGTGGTCCATGAAGCTCAGTGAGTTCATCGGCAAAGAAATCGTCAACATCCACGATGGCACCCGGTTAGGGGTTCTGGGCGAGGCCGACCTCCTGCTAGACGGTGAGACCGGAGCCATTGAGGCCATCGTCGTACCGGCCCGGGGTGGGATCTTGAGCCTTTGGTCCGACCGCCAGCCGGTGTTTATTCCCTGGTCGGCGGTAAAGAAGATCGGCAGTGAACTGATAGTAGTCGATCTTGATCAAACCTACCCCCGCCGGCATTATCCTTTCTGATTGCGGCCCGGACCTCCCGCGCCAAACGCAAACCCCGCTTTTTTCGTCCCCGCTCGGATCAAAACTAGAATCTTCGACCGAAGCAGGTAAGAATATGGGCAAAGGCAAAATACTTTCATTCACGGACAGGCTTTTTAGCATATCTGCCAAGGAGGGAATGAGCTTTGATCCGAGTGGTGGTAACCGGGGCCAGCGGACGCATGGGTAGGGAGGTCTGCCGGGGCATTTTGCGCGATCCGGAACTGGAATTAGCCGGTGCGGTAGACGTACAAAACGTGGGTACCGATGTGGGAGACCTGATTGGAGAGAAACCGATAGGCATACGGATAACCGATGACCTTCCCACCTGTCTTCAAGACAGTCGAGCCTCGGTGATGGTGGATTTCACTAATTCTCAGGCCTGCATGGCCAACGCACGCCTGGCCGCGGGCCAGGGTCTAAACCTAGTAATCGGCACTACCGGCATAACCTCCCAACAGATAGACGAGTTGCACGGTCTGGCCGAACAGCAGGGAGTAGGAATACTGCTGGTCCCCAATTTCGCCTTGGGAGCGGTACTGATGATGCATTTCGCCCAGATCGCGGCCCGGTATTTCCCCCTAGTAGAAATCATCGAGATGCACCATGAGCAAAAGCTGGACGCCCCCTCCGGCACTGCCTTGAAGACGGCTGAACTCATACTCGAAGCCCGCGCCGAGGCACCACCGCCGCGGGTACAGGAGTACGAAAGGCTTGCCGGTTGCCGGGGCGGAGACTATCAGGGCATTCGCATCCACAGCGTCCGCCTTCCGGGCTTTGTGGCGCACCAAAGAGTGATATTTGGTGGAAACGGTCAAACCCTTAGCATCCAGCACGACACCGTCAGCCGCGAAAGTTTCATACCCGGGGTGCTCCTGGCGGTCAAAGAAGTGGGGCGAATAAGGGGCCTGATGTACGGGTTGGAAAATCTCCTGCGGTTGTAGCCGGCTTCGCTTCCCGCTCACCTCTTTTCTCCGGCCGCCATATAATAGGCAGCAGCAGGGGAAAGGAGGTCAAGGCCGTGCAACAATCTAAGACTCTGGCGGGCCTCACCATTAGCGTGGTGGGAGGAGACGACCGCGAGCTTATACTCATTCCCGCCCTGGTAGAGCAGGGAGCGGCGGTGCGGGTGGTGGGGTTTCCGGACATTTCCTTCCCCGGAGCGGTAGTATACGGCGAGTTGGCGCCAGCCCTGGAAGGGGCCGAAGTGGTCATTTTTCCGGTTCCGGGAACGGATGAGCGCGGCCAGATATATGCGGTTTACAGCCCTTCCCCCTTGCGGCTAAACGACGAAATAGCGGCCCGCATTGCTCCGGGGACCTTGGTTTTCATCGGTCAGGCCCGACCTTTCCTCCGGCAATGGGCGCTCCGGTACGGTTGGAAGTTGGTGGAAACTGCTCAGGAAGACGAGGTGGCAGTCCTAAATTCGGTCCCTACGGCAGAGGGTGCCATCCAACTGGCCATGCAGGAGTTGCCCATCACCATTCACGGTGCCCAGGCATTGGTCTTGGGGTTCGGTCGGGTGGGGCAGACGTTGGCCCGTGACCTCTTGGGGCTGGGGGCCAGGGTGACGGTCTTGGACCGTAACCCCGCGGTCCTGGCCCGGGCCTTCGTCCTGGGGTGCCAGCCGGTGCCCCTGGCGCTCTTGCCCGAAGAGGTGGTTAAGGCCGAGGTAATCTTCAACACTATACCCGCCCTGGTCCTAGATGCCCGTACGCTTACTAAGGTGCCGCACCGGACGGTAATCATTGATCTGGCTTCGCCTCCCGGAGGCACCGATTTTGAAGCTGCTGCCCGCTTGGGTCTGCGCGCCATTCTGGCGCCGGGACTGCCGGGTAAGGTGGCTCCATATACTGCCGGTACCATACTGGCCAGGGTTATCCCTCGACTCATACGAGAGCGCCTGGGCCCGGATCCTCTGCCTGAGGACAGGTGGGGAGGTGCCAACCGTGCGCTTGCAGGGGGTTAAGGTGGGATTCGCCCTTACGGGTTCCCACTGTACCTTGGAGAAGGTTTTGCCCGAACTCAGGCGTCTGGTAGCAGAAGGCGCGGAAGTCTATCCAATTGTCTCGCCTGCGGTTGAGGGTACCGATACTCGGTACGGCCGGGCGGCCCAATGGCTGGAGGAGATCACGGCCATCACCGGCCGTAGACCCATCACCACCATCACCGAAGCCGAGCCCATCGGTCCCAAGAAGCTGTTGGACGTGTTAATCATAGCTCCGTGCACCGGCAACACTTTGGCAAAATTGGCTAACGGTATCACCGATACCCCGGTGCTGATGGCGGCCAAGGCCCAGTTGCGAAACCAGCGGCCGGTAGTCCTGGCCATATCTACTAACGATGCTCTGAGTACCAACGCTAAGAACCTAGGCTTAGTCCTTAACATGAAGAACGTATACCTGGTACCTTTCGGACAGGACGATCCCGAGCAGAAGTGGGCCTCGGTAGTGGCCAAGATGGAGTTGTTGCTCGACACTACCCTGGCCGCCCTTAAGGGCAAGCAGATCCAACCGATCTTGGTAGGGTCTTAGGTTCTTGCAAAAAGGTGCTACCAACTGAAACAACAATGGGTTACAATTGGGGAAAGCATGCGCAGTAGGGGGTGCTAGGTCTTGGCCGGCCTCAAGGTCGCAGTAGTAGGTACCGGAGCCGTAGGGCAGGCTATGCTACAGGTGCTGGAGGAGCGTTCGTTTCCCGTGGCTCAGGTGCGGGTCTTGGCCACCAGCCGTTCGGCGGGCAAGAAGGTGACCTTCGCAGGCGAAGAGATTACTGTTGAGGAAACTACTCCCTCTTCGTTCCGGGGAGTAGACCTGGCGCTGTTTGCGGGGGGAGCGGCAAGTAAAGAATTTGCCCGGCCGGCCGTGGCCCAGGGAGCAGTAGTAATCGATAACAGCAGCACTTTTCGCCTGGACCCGGACGTACCCCTGGTAGTACCTGAGGTAAATCCGGAGGTAGTTAAGACGCACCAGGGCATTATTGCCAACCCTAACTGCTCCACCATCCAGATGGTAGTAGCCCTCAAGCCCCTCCATGACGCGGCTAAAATCAAGCGGGTAGTGGTGTCCACCTATCAGGCGGTGTCCGGAGCCGGGGCCGAGGCTATGGAGGAATTGCGGACTCAGGTGCCGGCAGTACTGGCCGGAGAAGCGGTTAGGCCGGAAATTTTTCCCTGGCAAATTGCCTTTAATCTATTTCCCCACATAGACGTTTTCATGGAAAACGGCTACTGCAAAGAAGAGATGAAAATGATTCTGGAAACCCAAAAGATCATGTCCGCGCCGGACATGAAAATCACCGCTACCACCGTAAGGGTGCCGGTATTCGTAGGTCACTCGGAGGCAGTAAACGTGGAAACGGAGAGAAAACTTACCGCGGAGGAGGCCCGGCGTCTTCTCTCTCAGGCTCCGGGGATAGTAGTGGAGGACAACCCGGCAGAGAACCTGTATCCGCTACCCATTAGGGCTGCCGGCAGAGACGAGGTTTTCGTGGGCCGTATTCGGGAAGACTTCAGCCTTGAATGCGGCCTAAACCTCTGGATAGTGGCCGACAACCTGCGTAAGGGCGCCGCCACCAACGCGGTTCAGATTGCCGAACTGTTACTCCAGTACGGTCTGCTGTAGGGCGGGCCGGACTTGGCCGGAGGTGAGACTCTTTGTTTGATTTCGGCCGGGTTATCACGGCCATGATAACTCCCTTTACGCCGGACGGAGCCCTGGACCTGGAAGGGGCCCGTAGGCTGGCCCGGTGGCTGGCGGACAACGGTAGCGACGGTCTGGTAGTGGCCGGAACCACCGGAGAATCGCCCACGCTTTCCCGCGAAGAAAAGCTCGCCCTACTTAAGGCGGTGAAGGAAGCGGTGGAAGAGCGGGCGGTCGTTGTTGCCGGTACCGGTTCCAATCATACCGCCGGTAGCATTGAACTGACCCAGGCGGCAACTGCGGCCGGCGCAGACGCCATCATGCTGGTAGTGCCCTATTACAACAAACCCACCCAGGAGGGTCTGTACGAGCACTTTGCCGCCTGCGCCCGAGCAACTTCCCTGCCGGTAATGCTCTACAACGTTCCCGGCCGAACCGGCACGAATTTACTACCGGAAACCGTGGAACGTCTGTCCGCAATACCTAACATCGTGGCCATCAAGGAGGCCAGCGGGAATCTGGATCAGGTGAGCGAGATAAGACGTAGGGTTCCGCCTGGCTTCCGCATCTACAGCGGAGACGACTCTCTTACCTTGCCCATGCTGGCGCTGGGCGCCTACGGGGTGGTGAGCGTAGCCTCCCATTTGATCGGCCGGGAACTGAAGGCCATGATAGAGGCGGCGGTAGCCGGCCGGCTGGAAGAGGCCCGGAAGCTTCACCTACGCTATTTCCCGCTTTTTAAGGCCCTGTTTATGGCTCCCAATCCGGTGCCGGTGAAGGCGGCGTTGTCCTTGCTGGGTTTTCCGGCAGGCAAACCGCGCCTGCCCCTGGTGGCCCTGGGTTCCGGGGAAGAGGAAAAGCTTCGGAAGGTGCTGGAGGAAGTAGGGTTGCTTGTGCAAGGCCAAAGGTAGGTTAAACAGGATTTTCGGCTTGAGAATGCCCGCAAAACCGTTTATAATAGCGTCGAAGCTGACGGTAGTCGCCGGCACGTTAAGTGCCGGTGCTTTGCTGTCCGGCGGTCGGTGCTTTTTCAGGAGGTGGGTGAATGCCCGGTAACGACTCCAAGTTGGCCATAATTCCTCTGGGCGGTCTGGGCGAGATCGGCAAGAACATGCTGGCCATCCGCTACTCCGGTCACATGCTGGTGATCGATTGCGGCCTTATTTTTCCGGAAGACGACATGTTCGGCATTGACGTAGTCATACCGGACATGACTTATTTGCTAGAAAACAAAAACCAGTTGCGGGGTATCGTGCTTACCCACGGTCATGAGGACCATATCGGTGCCTTACCTTACCTCCTACGCGAGTTGGACGTACCCCTTTACGGCACCAAACTCACCCTGGGACTGGTACAAGCTAAACTCCGGGAACAGGAGGCCCGGACGGCGCGCCTAAACTGTCTCAAGCCCAGGGAAGTGGTTAAGTTAGGCCCTTTCCGCGTGGAATTGATCCGGGTAAGCCATAGCATCGCCGATGCTGCAGCGGTGGCGGTACACACCCCGGTGGGCACCATTGTGCATACCGGTGACTTCAAGTTTGACCCTACGCCGGTGGACGGAGAAGGAACCGACTTCTACAAGTTTGCCGAGCTGGGAGAGAAGGGGGTGCTGGTGCTGCTCTCCGACAGCACCAACGTGGAGCGGCCCGGTTACACCCTCTCCGAACGCACGGTAGGCGAAGCCTTTGCCGAAGCCTTCCGCCAGGCTAAAGAAAGGATTATTGTGGCCAGTTTTGCCTCCAATATTCCCCGGATTCAGCAGGTAATCAACTTGGCGGCCAAATTCAACCGCCGGGTGGCGGTGGTAGGGCGAAGCATGGTCAATGTGGTTTCGATTGCCAGCGAACTGGGCTACCTGCACGTTCCGCCGGGCACGCTGGTAGAGGTAGATGAGGCCAACCGCCTACCCCACCGGGAAGTGGTGATACTTACCACCGGCAGCCAGGGTGAACCCATGTCGGCGTTAAGTCGGATGGCCGCGGCCGACCACCGACAATTGGAGATCGTACCCGGAGATACCGTATTAATCTCATCCAATCCCATACCGGGCAACGAGAAAATGGTTGCCCGTATTATAGACCAGTTGTTTCGGCAGGGGGCCGACGTCATCCATGAGGCCCTGTCCGGCATTCACGTGTCCGGCCACGCCAGTCAGGAAGAACTCAAGCTAATGCTTAACCTGGTACGGCCGCGTTTCTTCGTGCCCGTACACGGAGAATACCGGATGCTGGTCAAGCACGCCCGTTTGGCGGAACAAGTTGGCATACCTCCCGACCGCATCTTCGTCTGCGAAAACGGACAGGTCTTGGAGTTTACGCGCGACCGAGGGAGCATGACTGGAACGGTTCCGGCGGGACGGGTGCTGGTGGACGGTCTGGGAGTGGGGGACGTGGGCAACATTGTGCTTCGGGACCGAAAGCAGTTGGCCCAGGACGGAATCCTGATTGTGGTGCTCACCCTGGATAGAGAGGCTCGCACCGTAGTGGCCGGTCCGGACATAGTATCCCGTGGGTTCGTTTACGTACGGGAAGCCGAGGCCTTACTGGAGGAAGCCAAGGAGAAGGTGAATGCCGTCCTCTCCGAGTGCCTGGAGAAGCAGAGCAGCAACTGGGGAGCAATCAAGGGGAGCGTGCGCGAGTCCCTGGGGCGTTTCCTGTACGAACGCACCGGCCGGCGGCCCATGATACTCCCCATTATTATGGAAGTCTAACCACCGATTGGCGGGGGTAGGGATGCTCAAAGGCGACGCGCTTTTTCTGGAAACGGAAAACAAGTTTCGGGAGGTTATGGCCGGCCAACAGCAGGCGGTGAGCCGTCTGGGCGAGGTTGACCTGGTAGTAGGTATTCCATTTTACAATGAGACCGATACTCTGGTAAAGGTAGCGACAGAAGCGATCGACGGGGTAAGCAGGTTCTATCCGGAGAGCAAGGCCGCCCTCATCTGCGTGGGCTCGCCGGCAGGGGCAAGGGCGCTAAAAGTTTTCAACGCTACCGTCCCGGGAAGCGCGCAGGTGCAGAGCTTGGCCTTCCTTCTGCCAGATCAGGTCCTTAACGGCCGAGGATGGGCCATAAGGGCCATTTTGGAGATTGCCCACCGGCTGGGAGCCGATTTGGCCTTGCTAGAAGCAGACCTGGTGACCGATGCTAAAAAGGGAGAAGGTCTTGAGTTTCAGGGGCAGTGGCTGGCCCACCTACTTCAGCCCGTTCGCGAGGGAGCCCTAGATCTGGTACTGGGGCATTTCCAGCGTCATTACTGTGAGGCTACGGTCACCCGGCACCTGGTCTATCCCCTGTTGGCCGCCCTTTACGGCTGCCGGGTTCATGATCCGCTGAGCGGGGTGATGGCCGTTCGTCACCGCCTGCTGAAGCAGTTTTTAGAAAACCCGAAAATCTGGCATGGAGACGTAGGAGGCTACGGAGTAGATCCGTGGTTGGTGACTACCGCCATATGCGAAGAGGCTAGGATAGGCGAGGCCCGGTTGGGGACCAAGCCCCGCCACTATTCTTCCGGTAAGCGGGAGCTGGTATTTCGCCAGGTAGCCAAAACCCTCTTCGAAAGTTATATCGCCCAACGGAAACGGTTGGCTAGTGCCGGCGCCGGCGCGGTGGAGTGCGTCAGCCTTTTGGGGGTTTCGGAAGGCGATGGTCACCCGGGACCGGAGCTGCACCCGAAGGACATTGTCTTGCGCTTTCGGCAGGGCTTTAATCTCTTCTACAGCACCCTGTTACCCAAGGTGTTGCCCGAGCCGGCCTTCGAGGAATTGGCGGAACTGGCCGAGACCCCGCCGGAAAGCTTTTCCTTTTCCGCCCGTCTTTGGGCGCAGACGGTATACTCCTTTTTGTTGGCTTTCAAGTTCCGCGAAGAGATCACCCGGGGCGACCTTCTTAACGCCCTGGTGTACCTTTATCAGGGAAGACTGGCCGGCTACCTTAACGAGGTGTACGCCCTAAAGCCCAACCTCAAGCACCTGCCCCCCGAACGGGCCGAACACCTTATCTCCTTGGAGGCAGAACGGCTTATCGAAGAGCAGGTGCAAGAGTTCATCCGGCAGAGACCGGCGTTCCTGAAACGCTGGAAGGAAGAGGAGGAAGGCAAGCGGCCGATCCTACCCAAGGTTACCTACCACGAATTCATCCCGGGCGTGCCCTTGGTGCTGCCCCAAGAAGTGGTGGCCACCTCGGGAGAAAAGGTAGAGTTGGCCCCGATCTACGAGGAAATTGTGAGCCGCTATCGGCACGAGTTCACCACCTTTGTACAAGAAACATTGGGATTACCGGCTCAGGCGGACTCTGCCGCCATAGCCCAGGCCGTGCGCCGCTTTCTGAAGCAGGGTGAAACCCTTCTGGCCGGGAAACTGCTCCGGGGGGACCTGCACACGGTGGAAGGAACCCGCCGGGTGGTGGAAGCGATATTCGAACACCTGCCCCACGGGCCGGTTTTCGCCCTCAGCCCGGAGGTCATCAGCCAACTGCTTTGGACCTACCCGCCGGTAAACCTATTGACCCGTCTCGGCTACGAAGAAGTAGGAGAGTTGTTTTCCCAATGGTCGCCCCAGGAGGCCCTAGCCCTGGCGAGCTGGTCGGAAGAGCGGGAGTATATGGATCAAATCTGGGATTGGCTGCGGAACAACGCTCGGCCGGAACACTTTATCACCACTCGACTGCAACCGCTGGTAGTCAGCTACGAAGACTTTCCTTCCTTGGCCGAGATGAAGGAAGCCAGCGCCCTGAGCCGCCTCACCGGGACGATAGTGGTCAGCAACCTGCGCAAGGGGAGGGGAGGGGACTTTCCTTACCTCCGGTACTTCACCCTGGTAAGTAAGCATATAGTAGAGGCAGAGCGGTTCAGCGCCGTCTGGCAGCAGTACGCGCACGAACGCAAGGACTTCGCCTCCCGACTTATTAACTCCCTGGTGGGGCACTGGGGCAGAAGTCCGTTGTCCGCCCACAATTTCTTCGAGAACGGCCACCAAAGAGTCTTGGTGCAGCGTTTTGTTCAGATGGCCGCCGACCTAAGCGTAAGGGCGCAAAGCGAGTCGGCCTCCGAACTTGGGCAGTTGGCCCGCTTCCTCCAGGACATGGCTTCTTCCTACCACCTCGCCCAGACCATGCCCGACGGACGATTTATTCCCTGTTCTGCCTGGACTTGGGCCAGTTTTAGCTTCAAAGGCGGGCGAGGAGTTCCCACCCCGCTGTCGCTTCACGTAGAGCGGGACTGGTTCACCAGAGAATTGGTGGAGGCGGTATACGCGGCCCTAGGCGGCGACCCCGCGGGAATAGAGGCGCTGATCGCCGAATTAATGGGCGAGGGCAGGGAAGCGGAGGAATTGACGCAAGAACTGTGGGGCACTCCTATCCAGAAGGAGCTACTACTGGTCCAACGTCTGCCAGCTATCCAGCCACCGGCGGGCCGGCTGGTACGGTACTCGGGCAATCCGATTCTGGCGCCGGTACCCGAGCACTGGTGGGAGTCTAAGTATGTGCTTAACGCCGGTAGCCTCCGCCTTAACGGGAAGGTATACCTCTTTTATAGGGCGGTGGGTAACGACGAGGTCTCCCGTATTGGTCTGGCCATAAGCGCGAACGGTTTTGACATTGAGGAGCGCCTGCCCGATCCCGTATTCGTTCCGGTAGGGGAGGAGGAAAGTCGGGGCTGTGAGGACCCCCGCGTGGTAGTGCTGGACGGGCGACTTTATATGCTCTACACCGCCTACGACGGAACCACGGCGCAGATAGCCCTGGCCTCGATAAGCTGCGAGGATTTCCTGGCCCGGCGCTGGGAACGCTGGCAGCGGCACGGCATGGTATTTCCGGGCTTCTGGAACAAGGATGCGGTTCTCTTCCCCGTGCGGTTTAATGAACGCTATGCTCTTTATCACCGCATCGTTCCTAGCATTTGGCTAACTTACGCCCACAGTCTGAACTGCCCCTGGCCTGAGGAACAGCACCACATAGTTATCGGTCCGCGCTCGGGGATGATGTGGGACGCTCTCAAGATCGGTGCCGGGTCCCAACCCCTGCGGACGCGATACGGCTGGCTTTTGATCTACCACGGCGTGGACTACTCTAGGGTTTACCGCTTGGGAGTACTGCTGGTGGCACCGGACGATCCGGGTAGGGTGCTGTACCGTTCTCCCAATCCCATTCTGGAGCCGGAAACCGAGCACGAAATCGGTCAGCCGGGCGTAAGCTGGGTGCCCAACGTGGTGTTTACCTGCGGAGCGGTTCCCAGGCAGGATAAAGAGGTGCTAGAGGACGAAGACGAAATTCTGGTGTACTACGGGGCCGCGGATACGGTCATCGGAGTGGCGGTGGCCAAGGTTGCGGACCTGATTCCGTTAGAAGTCCGGCGGGAGCTGAAAGCGCGCCTCTCTCAGGCGGGCTAGGAGAGATAGGGAAGGGGTGATACAGGAGAATTGGGTTCGGGCAAACGGCTGGCTAAGGCGCTGGCCGATTTGGGCGTAGCCTCGCGGCGGCGGGCCGAGGAGTTGATAAGGAGCGGTCGGGTACGAGTTAACGGCGCCACGGTGACCGATCCCACGACTCGAGTGGACGATACTAAGGACCTTTTGGAAATTGACGGCCGGCGGCTGCGTCCCCCCGAACGGGTGGCGCTGCTACTCAACAAGCCCGCCGGTTATCTTTCCACGACCTACGATCCTTGGGGCCGCCCCACCGTACTGGACCTGATAGGACCTCAGCCTTATCGTCTGTATCCGGTGGGGCGGCTGGACCTGGACGCCGAGGGCTTGTTGCTTCTCACCAATGACGGCGAGTTGGCCTTTCTACTCACTCATCCCCGCCACGAAGTGGATAAGACCTATCGGGTACTGGTTCGGGGACGGCCCCGGCCCCAGGCACTGGAGCAACTGCGGCAAGGGGTGCGGCTGGAAGATGGCCGGACCGCGCCCGCACGGGTGAGGCAGTTGGGACAGGAGAAGGGCAATACCTGGCTAGAAATCACGGTACACGAGGGCCGCAAACGCCAGATCAAACGCATGTGCCAAGCCGTAGGCCACCCGGTAATGCGCCTGCAGCGTACCCGCATAGGTTTCTTGACGCTGAAGGGATTGGCTCCGGGGCATTACCGGCTCCTTACCCGCGAAGAAGTCCAACGCCTAAAGGGCCTGGCCCGATCACGGGAAGATGGCCCCGGTCGCTGAGAGCTTTTTGCGGGCATACTAAGAGCATGAAGCCCAAGCCGATTTCCGCCTGGACTATAGCCGCCACCTACGTGGGTACGGTGGTAGGGGCGGCCTTTGCCTCCGGCCAGGAGATCCTTCAATTTTTCGGGTACTTCGGCGCCTGGGGGTTGGCCGGGTTACTGGTCACCACCGCTTTATTGGTGGTTTTCGGGTACCTGATCATGGATACCGGCCGGGAACTGCGGGCTCGGTCCTACCGACCGGTTATACAGGCAGCCGCCGGTCCCTGGGTGGGCCGCATTCTCGACTGGGTTATAACCCTATTTCTTTTTGGCGCCCTACTCATCATGTCCGCGGGCTCCGGGGCCTTCTTTCGCGAACACCTAGGCTTGCCCTTCGTTCCGGGAAGCGCCGTCATGGCCCTGGCAACTTGGGCTACCGTTTTGGCCGGGCTGGGAGGCGTAATAACGGCCATAAGCCTAATCGCGCCGGTACTACTGCTGAGTGCTCTCGGCCTGGGCTTGTACGCCCTCGGCCTACACTGGCCACAGGGAACGCAGGGCTTCTTTTGGGCTGAACCGGCGCGCGCTCCGGTACCCTTTTGGTCCCTTTCCGCCTTGGTCTACACCTCGTACAACCTGCTGCTGGCCCTGGCCGTGCTGGCCCCCTTGGGCGCGAGGGCAGAACGTCCGAACCTATGGAAAGGGGCCCTAGGCGGCGGCTTAGCTCTGGGGGCGGCAGCCACCGCCATTTTCCTGGCCGTCATGGCTCAGGGAAGGGGAGGGGCGGCCAAGGAGTTGCCCATGCTGGTGGCGGCCGCCGAGGCTGGCCCCCTGGTAGCCTGGGGTTACGGGTTGGTGCTGGTAGCGGAAATTTACACCACTGCGGTCAGTAGCCTTTACGGCTTTGCCTCCCGACTGGGAGCGGAAGGAGGCCGCTTCCGAATGGTCGCCTCCCTGGCGACGGCGGGGGGCTTTGTCTTGGCTCAGTTTGGCTTTTCCCGGTTGGTGGGAATTGTCTTTCCGGCGGTAGGTTACGCCGGAATCGCTTTGTTGGTAGCTCTGACGCTCCAGAATCCATTCTGGAGGCGTCTGCCAGACGTGGTTTTCAGCCGGAGAGCCCAACCCGCAACCAAGAAGTTCTCGCGCAAGGTGCAAACCGAAGATAACGACATTGAAGAAATTCCTAAGCCTCCTTCGGATACCGACCTCGGCGGGGGCCGTTAATAGCCTTCGCAGAGGGGAAGGAGAAAAGATGGGAGCATCATCCGGGGTGGGGGCGCCAGGCGCCTCCAAGCGTAAAACTTACTACTTCCGATAAGAAATCTTATGTAAACCAAGGCGAAGCCAAAGGCCATTGGCTAGACATTCCTAACAACGTTTCTGTTCTAGCATTCATCGACACATTTCCCCGGTGGGCAGATCCGTCTCCAGAAGCTCCCGGGTAGCAAGTCCCGTAACGGCACCTGATCGTAATCGGTCTTGCCTCGGTACGGATTGGGCCCTTGCCAGTCTTCCAAGCGCAGATCGGCTTTGTTGGCCTCGTTGATCGGAAAACCGAGGGCCCCCGCGCTTTCTAGCAGCAAACGGACCAATTCATCCTGGCCCCGGTTTACCGCCGCCTCCCGTAGTCTTCGGGCCACCGGGCCCAAGGGGCTGCAAAGGAAGGTCCGGCACACCAGCGGCCTTCGCTCGTATTCGCCGCACAGGCCCGTGCCGGTATCCAGCAGCACGCATTCCCCTGCTTCCCGCCGTCTCAGAGTTATGTCAACCACTCGACCCCACACGCTTACCCAGCCGTACCTTCTTACCGCGTCTAGGGCCCGGCTCCCTCGGTCGGGCGCGGCCCTCTCAGGCTTCCTCGCTCTCCCTCCTCCCTCCCTGCCCCTCCGCCGGGCGGGCGAGCGCCTTTCTTCTCCGGGCTGCGGCGCTTCCGCCTGGGGAATTTCGGCCAACCGCAGAGCATCGATACTGGTAATGGGGATGCGCTCCGCGCAGCACCGAGGGCAGGCGTAGCAGGCGCCGCCGGGATTGCGCCGACGCGTAAGGGCCGGCTCGTCGGTCAGGGCCTCCAGGGCCCGGACGTAGTCGCCCAGAGTGGCCGCCGGGTGGGTTATCCTGATTTCGTAGCCACGCTCCCGTCCAAACCGAACCAGTTCAACTTTCACCCGCCCGCGCCCGCACTCCGGCATCTTCACCCTCCCTCTCGCTCGTTCCACAGATCGCGCATGGTGGCCCGAAGATGATAGGGATAGAGGCTTTTAAGCCCCATCCCCTCCCCCCGGGCCCAGCCCAGGGGAAAACCCGCCACGGTAATCAGCACCCAGCCCTTTTCTCCCGTTCCTTTCAGCGTCTGCCCGCGAAGATAGGAACGCAGCTCCGGCTCCTCAGGAGCCAAATCGTGCACCCGGCGGACCGCTTGGGGGCGTAAGGCTACGGCCAGGGCGTGGTTGGGCTCGAACCTGCCCTTGCGCAGTCGTCCCAGCCACCAGCCCGGACGCAGCACCCGCAGACCCTCCCAGGCCTTCGGCGGCAGAGGGGAACGGTAGAGCTGGCCGTCCCACTCGACTATTCCTTCGGAGGCGGGCGGCCCGGCAAGGTGCTCCCGGCAGAACTCTTCGTAGCGTATCCGGGCCTCTTCGGGAAGAGAGGGATAGGGCGGCAACTTGCGGCGCGGCGGAGCTCCATCGCGCCGGCGCAGCAAGGCATAAAAGTGGCCGTGCCCCTCCCCGCGCTGGGGCCAAAGCCTCACCGCTCTTTCTAGATCCGCCAGCGCGCCGGCAAGCCACTCCGGGTGGCCGCGGTCGAAGGGGTAAGAAAGGGCCGGCGTCACCAGCTCGAATTCCCGGTGCTCCTTCAAGAACCGGGACACCACCCCTTCGTTCTCCTCCGGCGAGAAGGTGCAGGTGGCGTAAAGCAACCAACCGCCCGGTCGAACTAGGCCGGCGGCCTCTCTGAGAATGGCCAGCTCCCGGCGGGCGCACCGGCTTACGGTTTCCGGGCCCCAGTACCGCGCCGCCCCGGGGTTCCGGGCCAGAATGGCCTCGCCCGAGCAGGGCGCGTCGATGAGCACCCGGTCGAACCACCCCGCCCAGCGGGAGGCCAGCCTTCGGGGCGTCTCATTAACAATGAGGGCATTGGTAACCCCCAGCCGCTCCAGGTTCCAGGCCAGCACCGAGGCCCGGCGGGGATGGACTTCGTTGGCCACCAGGCAGCCGGTATTCTGCATCCGCGCCGCCAGGTGGGAAGCCTTGCCACCCGGCGCGGCGCAGAGGTCCAGCACCCATTCCCCCGGCCGGGGATCCAAAAGTAGGGCCGCGGCCATGGTGGCCGGATCCTGAGGATAGTAGAGTCCGGCATAGTAATAGGGGTGGGCACCGGGCCTGGCCTCCGGATCGTCCACAACGAAGCCCTCCGGGCACCAGGGAACGGGAACCAGGGGGAACGGGGAAAGCTGCCGAAACTCTTCCGGAGCCAACTTTAGCGTGTTAACCCGTAGGCCCGGCCGGTATTCCCTCTCCAAAGCCGCCTGAAAGGCGGGAAACTCCGGCCCCAGCCACTCCGCCATCCGGGCAGAAAACGCCCGGGGCAACCTTACCAGAGGGCTTCACCTCCCTGCGCGCCGGCCTCTCCACTTTTTCGCGACCCATCTTTTCGCCGTGCCCCCACCACTTCCTGCTCTTATGTTATAATAAGCCAAAACCGGCTGCAAACCGACGGCGGCGAGGTGAAGACGGTGCCCAAGCTAGGAGTGCTAACCGGCGGCGGCGATTCTCCCGGACTAAACGCGGTGATTCGGGCGGTGGCCAAGACTGCCTTCCGACAGGGCTGGGAGGTTATAGGTTTCTTGCAGGGCTACAGCGGCCTGGTAGAGGAGCGTTACCTAATCCTTAACCAGGCGGCCATCAGCGGGCTTTTGCACCGAGGCGGCACCATCCTGGGGGCCAACAACCGGGATAACCCCTTCCACTACCCGGTGCAGGAAAACGGCGCTACCGTTTACCGGGATCTTTCCGATCAAGCCCTGCTCACGCTGGAACGCCTGGGTATCCGGGCTCTGATCACCATCGGGGGCGACGGCACTCTGGCCGCGGCGGCCGAGCTGGCGGCCAAGGGAGCCAAGGTGATCGGAGTTCCCAAGACCATTGACAACGATCTCCTGGCCACCGACCAGACCTTTGGCTTTGACACTGCCGTCACCGTGGCTACCGAAGCCCTGGACCGGCTCCATACCACCGCCGAATCCCACCACCGGGTTATGGTGCTGGAGTTAATGGGCCGCTATGCCGGCTGGATCGCCCTGCAGAGCGGTCTGGCAGGAGGCGCCGACGTAATTCTCATCCCGGAAATCCCCTGGCGCATCGAGAAGGTGGCGGAGAAGATTCTGGAGCGAAAGGCGCAGGGCAAGCCTTTCAGCATTGTAGTGGTGGCGGAAGGAGTAAAGACGCCCGAGGGCACCTACGTGGTGCGCGACTGGGTGGAGGGCAGCGTGGAGAAGGCCCGGTTGGGGGGCATCGGCCAAGTGGTGGGTCGGCTGATCGAAGAGCACACCGGCATTGAGACCCGGGTTACGGTACTGGGCCACATCCAGCGGGGAGGCTCTCCCACCCCCTTCGACCGGGTGCTGGCCACCCGTTTCGGGGTCACGGCCGCGCAACTGGCCATTAAAGGGGTTTACAACGTGATGGTCCGGCTCCAAGGCCAAGAAGTCAGCTACGTAGCCCTGGAGGAAGCAGTCCGGGGCACCCGCAAGGTCCCGCCCGAGGGCCAGTTGGTACAGACCGCGCGCGCCATCGGCATTAGTTTCGGCGATTAGACACCCGCTAAGGAGGCGAAACCAAATTGCTACCGGACGAGCGGGGCTACTTCGGGCCTTTCGGCGGCCGCTTCGTTCCCGAAGTGCTGATCCCGGCCCTAGAGGAGCTGACCCAAGCCTACCGGCAGGCTCTGAACGACCCTTCCTTTCAGGAAGAGCTAAAGTCGCTGCTACAGCGCTGGGCGGGGCGGCCCACTCCCCTGTGGTTTGCCCGGCGGCTCACCGAGCACTGCCGCGGCGCCCGCATCTACCTTAAAAGGGAGGATTTAACCCACACCGGAGCGCACAAGATCAACAACGCCCTGGCCCAGGCCCTCCTGGCCCGGAGAATGGGCAAACACCGGATTGTGGCCGAGACCGGAGCCGGTCAGCACGGCGTGGCCACCGCCGCCGCCTGCGCGGTGCTGGGGCTGCAGTGCGTGGTATATATGGGCGAGGAAGACGTGCGCCGCCAGGCCCTCAACGTGTTCCGCATGCGACTTCTGGGCGCCGAGGTAAGGCCGGTGGGCAGCGGCACCCGGACCCTAAAGGACGCCATCAACGAGGCCATCCGCGACTGGGTAACCAACGTCACCACTACCCACTACCTGTTGGGCTCGGCGGTGGGGCCCCACCCTTATCCGGTCATGGTCCGGGATTTTCAGGCGGTTATTGGCTGGGAGGCCCGGGCCCAGATGCTGGAGGAGACCGGTCGGCTGCCGGACTACGTGGTGGCCTGCGTGGGAGGCGGGTCCAACGCCATAGGCATATTCAGCGCCTTCGTGGACGATCCCCAGGTGAAGCTGGTGGGGGTAGAGGCCGGCGGCCGGGGTCTGGAAACCGGCCAGCACGCCGCCCCCCTGGTGGCCGGTAGCATCGGGGTGCTGCACGGAGCCAAGATGTACCTGCTTCAGGACGAGCACGGGCAGATCGGCACCACCCACAGCATCTCCGCCGGCCTGGACTACCCCGGCGTGGGGCCGGAGCATAGCTATCTCAAGTCCATCGGCCGCGCCATCTACGTGGCCGTCTCTGACGCCGAAGCCCTGGAGGCTTTCCAGCTTCTCTGCCGCACCGAGGGTATTCTGCCCGCCCTGGAGTCCGCCCACGCCGTGGCCCACGCCGTCCGCCTGGCTCCCGGCCTCAGCCCCGACCAGACCATCCTGATCAACCTGTCCGGACGGGGCGACAAAGACATGGACATCGTCGCCGGCGCCCTAGGAGGGAGATTATGAGCCGCATCGCCTCGATATTCGGCCCCGGACGCCCGCCGGCCTTCATCCCCTACGTTACCGTAGGCTATCCCAGCGTGGAGGTTACCCTAGAAGCCGTGGCTTTGCTAGAGGCCCAAGGCGCCGATTTGGTGGAACTGGGCATTCCCTTTTCCGACCCCCTGGCCGACGGGGTCACCATTCAAAAAGCCAGTTACGAGGCCCTCCAGGCCGGGATGACTCCCGCCCGCTGCCTGGAAGTAGCCCAAGCCCTGCGCCGGCGGGTAAAGATCCCCCTGGTATTCATGACCTACTACAACCCGGTGCTGCGCTACGGCCCGGAGGCCTTCTGCCGGGACTGCGCCGAAGTCGGAATCGACGGGCTTATCGTCCCGGATCTGCCGCCCGAGGAAGGAACCGAGCTGGAGGCGGCCTGCCGGAAGCGGGAGCTAGATCTAATCTACCTCCTGGCTCCGACCAGCACCGAGGAGCGGCTGCGCCTGGTGGCCGAGCGGTCTACCGGGTTCATTTACCTGGTTTCGGTCACCGGGGTCACCGGGGCTCGGGACACGTTGCCGCCGGAACTGGCCCACCTGGTGGTGACAGTAAAGAGGTATACCCGGCGACCGGTGTGCGTGGGCTTCGGCATTTCCACTGCCGAGCAGGCGGCCGAGGTGGCCCGGCTGGCGGACGGAGTGATAATTGGAAGCCGCCTGGTGCAGATCCTGGGCGGCGAAGACTGGCGGCCCGCCCTCACCCGGTTCGCCCGGGAAATCCGAGCCGCCCTCTCCCCTACTTCACCAGCCGGCTCCGCATGAGCCGAACGGGCGGGTTAAAGAGAAGGCCCGCCACCACCGCCAGCCAAAGCAGGTGGGTCCAGAGGGCGGTAGCGTTGACCGTGCCCAGAACCAGGGCCCGCACCAGGGTGGCGGAGTGATAAAGAGGGGTAAACCAGCTCAGGCTGCGCACCAGAGCCGGCAGCCCTTCCGCGGGGAAGAAAACGCCGCCGAAAAGAAACATGGGAGTGATAACCAGAGTAAAGAAGTAGTTGAAAGTCTCGATCCGGGGGGCAAAACTGGTCCAAATCATCGACAGCTCGGCAAATATGAGCCCGGCCAGGGCCAAAACCACCGGTACCAACAGCACCCAAGGGGAAAGCACCAGCTTCAGAGCCAAAAGCACCAGGATTATCACCGAGCCGTAGAGCACACTCTTGAAGGCGCCGTACACCATCTCCGCGGCTATTAGCTCCTCCACGCTTACCGGCGTGGCCATAATGGCCTCGTAAACCTTCTGGTAGTGCAGGCGCACGAAACTGTCGTAGGTGCACTCCGCCGCCGTGGCCCACATGGCCGAAGAGGCCACCAGGCCGGGAGCCACAAACTGCAGGTAGCTCCACCCCTCCAGGTTGCGGACGTAGCTACCCAGCCCGTAGCCCATGGCGGCCAAGTACAGGAGCGGCTCGACGAAGTTAAACATTAGGTTCGACTTCCAGTTCTTCTTAAAGACCACCAGGTGGCGATAGCAAACGGTCCAGACCAGGCCGCTCAGCCTGGGCCAAAGAAACCACCCTACCGGTCCCCTCAATCCTCTATCCCCCTCCCGGTAAGCTTGAAGAAAACGTCCTCCAGACCGGCAGGCCGCACCCGACGATAAGGCACGGGAAAGGAGAGCAGGGACAGGCACTCCTCCGGCCGTGGCTGGCCGTCAAAATGAAAAAAGAACACCTCGCCTACCTGATAATAGCCCCGGCAAAACCGCCCCAGCCGCTCCACCAATAGCGACCGGTATTCGGGGGCCACGCTCACTTCCAGCACGTACTGGCCGATATGCTTGGCCACCAAGTCCGGAGGCGCCCCCTCCTCCAGGATCCGGCCCCGGTGCATGATGGCCAAACGGTCACAGAGGTAATAGGCTTCCTCTAGATAATGGGTAGTGAGGACTAAAGTAAGCCCCTCCTCCTTAAGGTGCCTGAGCCGCTGCCACACCAGTTGGCGCACCTGCGGGTCCAGGCCCGCCGTGGGCTCGTCCAGCACCAGCAGACGAGGCCGGTTCACCAGCGCCCGGGCCAGGGACAGGCGACGCTTCAACCCGCCGGAGAGCTCCTCCACCGGTTGGTGGGCCCGGTCTTTAAGCTCCATGAACTCCAGCAGTTCCCAGGCCCGCTTGGCGGCCTCCTGGCCTTCCAGGCCGAAGTAGCGGGCGTAGACCAAGAGGTTTTCCAGCACCGTCAGTTCGGGATCGAGATTGTCGGTTTGGGAAACCACCCCCAGCCGCCGCTTGATCTCCCGGGACTCCCGCTGGGGGGAGCGGCCGAGGACCAGCAGCTCGCCCCCGCTGGGCGGAGAAAAGCAGCAAATTATTTTTACCGTGGTGGTCTTCCCCGCGCCGTTAGGCCCCAGAAAACCGAAGCATTCCCGATAACGGATGCGAAAGTCTATACCGTCCACCGCCCGCAGGTCCCGATAGTCCTTAGTGAGCCCGCGGGCCACTACGGCGTATTCCTCCGCCTTCGTTTTCACGACGGTACCGCGATCACCTACCCCTTTTCCGACCGCCGACCTGACTTGTGCCTGGTACTACTTATCGGGGAACAACTCATCCCGACAAGTTCGCCGTAGCCGGCATGGCAACCGCATGAGCGCTCCCCTACCTAAAGCCCGGACCAGGTGAAGGTCCTAACCGGCGCTTTAGACGGTAAGAACTGCGGCCGGCCCAGCAGGAACCCCACCACCGCACCGAAGATAAAGTTTGAGGCCGCCAGCTCCACCAAATGCACCCTGGCCACCGCTTCCGGCATATAGGGATTGGGCAAAAGTAATTGGAGGCTCCAAACGGAAAACAGGAGCGCAGTAGCCAGACCTACCTCCGCCCGCCGGCCCGGGTGCAGGCTAATAAGCGGAAGGGAAAAAGCGATCCACAGCAGGCCCCGCAAAGCCTCAAAAGGATAGATCCAAGGGCTAGAGACCCACAGACCCGCCAGGTGGACCAGGAAACCTTCGGCCTGGCCGCCACCGTAGAAGTCCCTGACCGCCGGGTTAACCCAGGCCACATAATACCCGAAAACAAAATAAACGGCCACGTAAATCCCCGCGGTGGCCGCCGCCCGCCACACCCACTGGCCAGCGGAGCGAACCGGCCGCGGCAGTTCGGGGGGCCCTATCAAGCTGGTACGCATTTTCCCCAGGAGCGTCACCGCCACTACGGAAAAGACCGCCGCCACCAGCGCACCGGCAATGACCAACCGGGGTACGGTCCCGGGTGGCAGGCGATCGCCTAAGTATACCAGGGATTCCACCTGGTTAACCACGGTATTCAGGCCGAAAAAGGCCAGGAATACCACCCCTACCAGGCCCCACCCGGTCCGCCGGACGCGCAGGATCAAATAGGCCATCACCGCCGCCTGCGCCAGTCCGACCAAGAGTAAAAGTGCCAGGGTGTGGGCACCACCGCCCCCGGAGGTCCCTAAACTAGCTTCCCCAGCGGTGGGCACGCCTACCAGCCCGGAGAATAAAGCGATGCAAAAGGCCAGGATCACTCCCAGCACTACTACCCTGCCTACAACCCCTACCCGCCTTGACCCTCGAGACAAGAAACTCCTC
>JBNARC010000004.1:0-83451 GCA_049719955.1 Neomoorellales bacterium
GATTTAACGTCATCTCCTTTCTAGGCGCGGGTAAATCCCGCGCCGTTCGCTTTTCTTTTAGAGGGGCGCTGCCCCTCCCGGACGGCCGTGGGCTGGAAAGCAAGGCCGGCAAAGGGGTGAGACCGCGTTGGAGAGGCCGGGGAAAGGCGACTCGCTTGCACTCCTGGACGAGGCGGGCCATGTGGTCCCGTATGGCAGCGGTGGAGCAGCCCAGGTGAGAAGACGGACGCCTTCGAGCTTCTCCGGAAGACGGCGGGCCGGTTAGGGTGGGGATTAACTGCCCCCTGGACCTCGTCGGGCCGATCGATGCTTGCCTGGAAGAATGAGGCAGCATGGGCTCGGTAGTAGGACAGGGTGGCATTGGCGTAGAATTTCCTGAAAGGAGGCGCCGAGGTGTCCCGCAAGGCAAAAGGGGAGGGTACGGAAGCACGGCTCAAGGTGAGGGTGCTAGGCAGTCCTTCACCCGAGGCCCTTAGACAGGCATACCGAATGGCGGCCAAGAAGCTGCTGAGGGAGTTGACGGAGAAGTGCGTGCCGCGGTCTACGTCCGAGTAAGTACGGAGGAGCAGGCCGAAGTCGGATACAGTCTGGCCGAGCAGAAGGAGGCCTGCACGCGCCGGGCCAAGGAGCTTGGGGCAGCGTACGTGACCGTATACGCGGATGAGGGGGTTTCGGGCGCCACCCTGGACCGGCCCGGCCTTTCGGCGCTTAGAAGGGACGTTCGCGGTGGCCAAGTGGACTTGATCGTCTGCCGCGATCCCGACCGTCTTTCGAGGAAGCTGGCGCACCAGCTCCTGCTGACCGAGGAGTTCGAGCGTGCGGGTGTACGGCTGGAATTCATTAGTTTTGAATGGAAGGACACGCCCGAGGGGCGCCTTTTCTATGCGGTGCGCGGAGCCATAGCCGAGTACGAGCGGGAGAAGATCCGCGAGCGCACCGCGCTTGGCCGGCTGCAGAAGGCCCGCCAGGGCGGCATACCCGTTGGGTTCGACGTGTACGGCTACATTTACGACCCCGAGACGGGGCGGGTTCAAATCAAAGAGGACGAGGCGGCGGTGGTTAGGGAGATCTTCGAGCGATTCGCCGCCGGCTGGGGCTACAACACCATCGCCCGGTGGCTAAACGAGCAGGGGGTGCCTACCAGGCGCAGGAAAGGCGCGTGGCACAAACAGGTGGTGGCCCAGATCATCGGGAACCGCGCCTACGCGGGGACCTGGTACTACCGTCGGCGGGACTTTACATCGGGCAAACGAGGGGAACCGGTTCCGCCCGAGCATTGGGTTCCCATTCCGGTCCCGGCCGTGATCCCCGAAGGCCTTTGGCTGGCCGCCCAGCAGAAAGCCGAGGAAGCGCGCAGGCTGTGGGCCAACCGCGGGCGCCACGACTATCTGCTTTCTGGCATTATAACCTGCGGCGATTGCGGGATTCCTATGAGCGGGATCTGGATCAGGTACTGGGGAAAGCCGGACCGACGGTACACGTGCCAGAGGCACACCGAAGGGGTAAGGAACGGAGGCTGCCGGCCCAGGAAGATGGTGCTGGCCCGGCTTCTGGAGGAGGCGGTGTGGGAGCAGGTGAAGGCCTGGCTGGCCGACCCGGAGGCTTTGGTGTGCGAGGCTCTGGCGGACTGGCCGGAGGCGGAGAAGCTGCGCGAAGAGTTGGATCGGGTGGACAAGCTCTTGCTTGAAGCCGAACGCGGGCGTGAGAACGTTTTGACGGCGCTGGCCAGCGGCCTGTTCGAGCTTGACGCCAGAACCAAAACCGCCCTGGTGGAACTCAAGCGCAAGGTGGAGCGCCTGAACCAACGGAAGAAGGAAATCGAGGCGGCGCTGTCCAGGGTGGCAGGCAGCGAAAGGGACCTTGCGACGCTGCGTGCGGCCGGGGCAAGGCTCTTGGCCCAAATCGATACCTGGCCATTCGAGGAGCGGCGGGATTTGGTACGCGCTCTGGTCCAGCAGGTCATCGTTACCGGCAGGCCTAGGCCGGGCGACGCTTGCGGGGACGTAACGGTGACCGTGGTGCCCAAGGCTCCGGACGCTGCCGTTATTGCTAATTTCATCCGCTAGGCATAGACTTTAGCTTTGAAATCCTAATGTACCTAAGGACGCTGAAGAAGAGCGCCAATGAGGTCTCACTCTTTGATCCGATTGGGGTAGACAAAGAGGGTAACGAGGTTACTCTTTTAGACATACTGGGTACGGACCCGGAAGCAGTGGCCGAAACCGTAGAGCGCGACTACGAGTATGACCGGGTGAAACGTCACCTCTCGCGCCTGGAGGCCCGCGAGCGGGAAGTGCTGGAGTTGCGTTACGGTATCCTGGGAGGCGTGCGCCGCACCCAAAGAGAGATCGCCAGGAAACTGGGCATATCTCGAAGTTATGTTTCCAGAATAGAAAAAAAGGCCATTCGTAAACTAATCAGCGAGCTTGAGAAAAGTAACGGTGCCTGGCTAGGGTAAGAGGCCGTCCGAGAAGGCCGGCCCGGAGCGACCGTATTTGGGAGGCTCACACCAGGGCTGAGGACCATTCTGGACGCCGCCCGCGGTAACCTCGCCGTAGCCTTACAGACCGGATGTGATTTCACCGACGTCCCCGCTACCGTAGGGAAGTGAAGCCAGATAAGCCCCGGAGGAAGAAGCCGTCAGGTCCACCCGGCCAAAAGACGGTCCAGGCTTTGCTCCTCCTTTATTACCGGGGCAAAGATGTCGCCGCGTCGGGCCAGCATTTCGGGTACGGTGGCCAGGTTGAATCGGAGCGGGTTTAGTTTTTCGTCCTCCAGTTCTTCCCAGGTAAGAGGAAAGGAGACAGGTGCTCCGGGTAGAGGGCGTACGCTGTACACCGAAGCAATGGTCTTACCGCGCCCGTTTTGACCCACGTCCAGGTAAACCCGTCCCGAGCGCCGGCGCACCGTTCTTTCCAAAGTACAGAGGTCAGGCCAGGCGGCAACGCACCAGCGCGCTAGGGCGGTGAGGGTGCGTCGGACTTCGGCGTAAGTGTAACGGGGAGCCAGAGGTAGGTAGAGGTGCAGGCCGGTGGCCCCGGAGGTCTTGGGGTAGCACTTTAACCCCAGTTGGGCAAGCAGGCGTCCGAGGCGCCGGGCCAGCAACCGGGCTTCGGCAAAATCCGCCGGCGGGGCGGGGTCGAGATCCAGTACCGCGACCGTGGGATGGTCGGGCGCGTTCCACCGGGACAGCCAGGGATGGATCTCTATCGCCCCCTGGTTCACCACCCACAGCAACCCCGCCAGGTCGGCAACTAGCACGTAGGTGACCGTCGGGCGGCCATGGGATGACAAACGCACCCGAGGCAGCCAGTCGGGCGCGTATTCCGGACACTCCTTCTGATAAAAGGAAGGGCCCCGGATGCCTTCCGGAAAGCGGTGCAGGACCAGGGGGCGATCGGCCAGGTGCGGCAGGAGGTAAGGGCTAACCTCGGCATAGTAGCGCAAGAGGTGCGCTTTGGTGTAGCCTTCGTCGGGCCAGAATACCTTCTCAGGGTTGCTTAGCGCCACCTCTAGACCCTCAATATTGACCGTCAGCCTTGTCCGAATGGTCTCCACGATGCTTATGATTTGCCGGAACCGAGCGGGGGAATACTCTCTCCCGGCGATCTCAATCTTGAGGAGGGAGCCCTTCTCATCGACCGCCACTTGGTACCCATGGAGCCGATATCCTGGCCGGCGCCCTTCGACCACCCGGACTGGCTTTTTCAGCCCAAGTGGGACGGGGTAAGGATGCTCGCCTACGTTCGGGGGCGGGAGGTTCGCCTGATAAACCGGCGGGGCCGGGAGCGGACCGGCCACTATCCGGAGATTGTGGAGGGAATTAGGGCAGTCTTTCAAGGCCAAGACGCGGTGTTCGACGGGGAGATAGTGGTCTTCTGGGAGGGGCGGCCCAGTTTCCCCCGCGTGATGCGGCGCGAGGCAGCCGCGCCCGGGCCACCCGTAGCCGTGCTCCGGCTATCTCTCCCCGCTACCTACATGGTGTTCGATCTCCTGCATCTTGACGGCCGCGAGCTCATTAACCTGGAGCTAGAAGCACGGCTAGAGCTACTTTACGAACACCTTGTCACCGCCGACCCCGTGCTGCTGACCGACAGCTTCGAGCAGGGTAGCTCTCTCTTTGCGGCGGTCGAAGAAAGAGGCTGGGAGGGCATAGTGGCCAAGCGGCGGGGAAGTCCCTATCGGTTCGGGAAAAGCCCGTTGTGGCGCAAGATTAAGGTCAGGCGCCGCCAACCTTGTGTGGTCGGCGGTTTCACGGTAACGTCACATGAAGAATTGGGGAGCCTTTTGCTCGGCGTCTGGCGGGAGGAGAAACTGCTGTACGTCGGTCGAGCGGGAAGCGGCCTGGGCCGAGACGAAAGAGAGGCGCTGATCCGGGTTCTGGCCGAGACGGTGCAGGCGGAATGTCCTTTTGATCCGGTCCCCCGCACGCGGGGGCTCGTGGTTCGATGGGTAACCCCTCTTCTCACCGTACTGGTAGAGTACAGCGAATGGACGGAAGGGCTGCATCTTCGCCACCCGGTGGTGCTGGGCTTGAATCCCGTACCGGTCAGCGCTTGCCGGTTGCCGTAGCGGTCTTGCGGCCCCGGGCGCTGGCGCGTTCGGACCCGGTGCGGCCGGCGCGAGCCGCGGAAGGCCGCTTCTTTTCCGCCTGTTCTATGCTGGCGCGCAGGGCTTCCATCAGATCCACCACCTTGGCCGGCGCCGGAGCGGGCGGGGCCACCACCTGGCGGCCGGCTATCTTACTGCTAATCAATTCTTCCAGGGCCTGGCGGTAGCCGTCCCGATACTTTTCTGGTTCGAAGGGGGCAGAAAGACTCTCCACCAATTTCTTTGCCATCTCCAGCTCGCGCGGGTCCAGGGTTTCCGTGTAGGTGACCTCCGGCAAGTTTTCCGGTCGCCTGATTTCGTCGGCGTAAAGCATGGTCTCCAGTACTAGCGCCCGCCGGTACACCCGCACGCAGGCCAGGGATTCTCGCTGGCGCAGAGTCACTTTGGCCACAGCTACCCGCTTGGTATCGGCCATGGCGCGGTGGAGCAGGGCGTAGGCCTTTTGCCCTCCGTCTTCTGGTGCCAGGTAATAGGGTCGGCTGAAGTACAGGGGATCGATTTCTTCCAGGCTCACGAAGTCGCTGATTTCAATAGCTCTGGTTGTAGGCAGGGGTAGGGAGGACAGTTCCTCCTGGGTGACCACCACGAACTGGCCGCGGGCGAACTCGTAGCCCCGGACAATGTCATCGACCCCTACGTCTACCCCACAGACGGGGCAACGCTTGGCGTAGGTGATGGGGGTATTACACTGGCGGTGCAGGAGGCGGAAGGAGAAGTCCTTCTCCTCCACCGCCGGATAGACCTTGACCGGAATGTTGACCAGGCCGAAGCTTAAGACTCCGTTCCAGATACTGCGCAAACCTCCACAGCCCTTTCTGGTGGCGTTTATAATTAGTATTGCCACCGGTAAGACTTTACCGTTATTGGGGGCCGACGGTATGCCGAACCAGCTTTCCAAAACGGCGGCGGACCACACCTGCACCTTTCGCTTCTACGCTGAGCTGAACGACTTTCTTCCTCCGGAGCGAAGGCAGGTGCCTTTTCAGCACTTTTTCTTCGGGCGGCCCGCCGTGAAGGACCTCATCGAGAGCCTGGGCGTGCCTCACACCGAGGTGGATCTCATCCTGGTTAATGGGGGCTCGGTAGACTTCTCTTATCGCGTCCGGGATGGTGACCTTATCAGCGTCTATCCTGTATTTGAGAGTCTGGACATCTCCTCGGTTACCCGGGTACGAGCCCAACCTTTACGCCGCCCCCGGTTCGTGCTAGACGGTCACCTGGGAAGGCTGGCCGCCTATCTCCGCTTGCTGGGTTTCGATTCCCTATACCGGGGCAATCTGCCCGACGCGATCCTGGCCGGGATTTCAGTCCAGGATCGCCGCATTCTGCTGACCCGGGACCGGGGGCTACTGAAAAGATCCCAAGTCAGCCACGGTTACCTGGTCCGCGAGACTAATCCACGGCAACAGATCACGGAGGTTGTGCGCCGCTTTGACCTCTGGGGATTGGCCCGGCCCTTTTCTCGTTGTATGCGCTGCAATGAGGAATTGGTGGCCGTGAGGAAGGAGGAGATTCTTGACCGCTTGCCCCCGCGGGTGAGGGAAGGTTGCGAAGAATTTCGGAAGTGTCCGGGATGCGACCGGGTGTATTGGAAGGGCTCGCATTACGAGCGACTGGCTCGCCTGGTAAGGGAAGTCCTGGAGGAGGAAAGCACGCCGAAACCGTAGACGGCTGACCGTCTAGCCGTCCAGAGCCCACCAGCCGATAACATTGCCGTTACGGGGCAGCCTAATCCCTTCTTGGGCTTCCAATTTTCGGGCCCAGTCTCCCAGAGGACAGGCGTGGTGAATGATTAACGGCACGCTATGAGCCGGTAGCACATCATAAGGGAGGCCGTAGGCACCAAAGGTGCGCTCCATCTCGGCCAGGCTTTCCACCGTATCCCAGGGAGTGGGGTGTATCAGGCCGTGTACCGATCCCTCATGGTTGGCATAGGCCCAGTTATCCGGAAACTCATCCTTTAGACGGCGCATAAGGTCTACGGCGGCCAGGTTTATTTCCCTGGTTGTTCCTTTGTTAAGGTTGCGCAGGATGCGATCGGCGAAGGATTCCAGCCCCACAGAGGCAAGCCGTATTAGGATTCCTCGGTCCCGGGCGCGTTTGAGAGCCTCGCGGGCGCTTTGCTCCTGGCGAACGAACCAATCGGCCCGCATTACCAGATCGATTTGGGAGATCTTGAGGCCGCGAGAGGAGATCTCGTCTAATAGGCGGGGCAACTGGGGTAAGGGATTCTCGTTGATAAGCTCGAAGGGTATTTTGCTTCCGTTTTCTTCCGGCAAGGCCCGAATCTGTTCCACTACTATCTCGATCGGGAACCTGCCCGCGTAGCCTTTGTCGGTGGCTACGTCGCAGAAACTACAACCGCGCAGTCTAACCGGAATAGAGCCCTCCTTGCCTAACGCCGTAGGATAATCTACGGCGATTTCCTTAAATGCCACCGCGTAAGGGCAGCCCAGTTGCTGTATAACTTGCGCGCTTTCCACCCGGAGGGGAAGGAGGGTGCCGTTGTCTACCCGATAAAGGTTGTCCCAACGCACGAAACGGAAAAAAGCCGGATCCCAGGGCTGAGCCGGCGTTCGTCCCCGGCGAGACACAATACCGGGGCCTTCTGGAGGAAGCGCGGGGTCTTCTTCCCGCAGTAAGGAGATAACCTGCTCTGCCGGTCCCTGTACGGCAAAGGTGAAGCACTGGTGATACCCTTGAAAGCGGTGCGGCTCTATATCCTTTCCTTCTTCCCCCAGGAAATCCACCGCTGCTTGAGGGCCGCCGAGAACGGTAGTCACCCCGTCCTCCTTAAAGGAGGCGGCCAGTTCGAAAAGCTCGGGCCGGCCGCTCAGAGTGGAGAAACCTACTACCGGTCTTCTATCGCCCAGGAACGAGTAAACGGCCTTCTTAACCTCGTCGAAGGGCTCCTCTCCCGTAAGGGCGACCACCAGGCACTCGTAGGGTGTGTTCTCCTCAATAATGGTGGCCGCCAACTGTGGTCCGAGCATACCATAAGTCTGACCCTGAAAGTAACTGGTGATAATGACCATTCTGGGACCCACCCTGCGGTCACCCTTCCGGTTGAGTCTTCGGCCGTATCGCCTTTCCCACCTTAGCACTAGCCTTGGGCCGGAGTCAATGGTTAACGGTGCGGTGGTTTGAACTAGCGGTCGGACTTTCCGTCGGACGGCAACCGTTGCCTAGGGGGATCTTGTTCAATCCCCGCCAAAGGGGACGGCCCGTCTGAGAAGGCCTTAGAGAACAGCAGCACCCGGCCGGGCGGATTAAGGAGGCGGTAGCGTTCCGCGAAGCTCCAGAAGGCGGAGACCGCCGGCGAGGTTTCCCGAGTTCGTCCTACCAGAAAAAGCTCGCGCTTCAGATCAATACCCTTCACCCGTAGCGCCCACAGCCGGCCCAGCCGGACCGACTTCTCCGCTGCCCGAAAGGTGACGAAGGAAAGCCCCAGTCCCGCCTCTACGGCGTTCACCACCGCCTCGGTGCTACCCAGGGTCATCACCGGGTTGGCGGCCAGCCTCACCCCTTTGGCTGTCATCCGCTCCTCTACTATTTGTCTGGTGCCGGAGCCGGGCTCTCGCCAAACGAAGAGTTCCCCCTCTAACTCCCTGGGCAGCACCTCCTCCCGACCGGCCAGGCGGTGACCGGCGGGTACGATCAATACGATCTCGTCCTCCGCCAGGGAGAGGAACCTCAGCCCTCGTTCGGCTCTGCGGGCACCCACCACTCCCAGATCCAGTTCTCCTTCCTGAACCCCCCGTAACACCTCTAGCGTGTCCGCGATGCGCAAGCTGACCTGCAGGCCGGGATGCTCTTCGCGAAAAGCCGCGATGAGTTCGGGAAGGAGATACTGCCCCGGAGTGGTGCTGGCTCCCAGTAGCAGCTCCCCTTGGAGGAGCTGCTCCAGCTCAGCGATCTCTCGCTTCACCCTTTCCAGGCGGCGCAACACCTCCTTCGCCGAACGATACAGCCGGCGGCCGGCGGCGGTCAACCGCACTTCCCGCCCCCTTCTTTCCAGCAGCCGGGCGCCGTAATAGTCCTCCAAGGCCTGGAGGTGTCGCGTGACCGCCGGCTGGGTCAGGTGCAGGTGCTGGGCGGCAGCAGAAAGAGTGCCCTTTTCTACCGTGGCCACAAAGGTCTCCAGCCATTCCAGGTGCACGACCCCCGCCCCCTAGGCTTAGCCTCCCAGCTCCGTGGTTTGCAGGATTTGCGTGATTAGGCCGGCCTGCATTATCACCCGCACCATCCGCTCTACCTTAACTCCTCTCAAGGCCTCCAGGGCCGGCCGTTCCTGCTCGGTGGCCAGCTCCAGGGCCAGCCCGCAAAGCGAGCTGAGTTGGCGCGGAACCGGGACCAGCCGGGCTCTCAGCCCTGCCTGTCTTGCCGCTTTCTCCGCCTTCAGGGCCCAGTACGTGGAGGGGAAAGTGAAATAGGTTACCCTTTCCGCGGCCATACCGGTCATCACCGTGTTCTTCTTCTCGCCTGCTGCGCCAGTTCCTGCAAGGCGGCCAGGGCGGTTTCTATTTCTTCCTTGGTGTTAAAGTATCCCGGGCTTAGCCTTAAGGTTCCGGTAGCCAGGGTGCCGAGGGTTTGGTGCGCCAGGGGAGCGCAGTGAAGCCCGGAGCGGGCCACCAGGTTGTAATTGGCGGCCAGCCAGGCAGCCGCCTCGCCGGCGGAAATCCCCTGGAGGTTCAGGGAGATCACCGGAATACGGCGGTTCACCCCCGGGGGACCGTAGAGGGTAATGCCGGGGATGGCCTTCAATCCCTCCAAGAGCCAGCCGGTCAGTTCCCGGGTGTGATCTTGAATGGCCTTCAGCCCGGTCTGCAGGACGAAGCTAGCCCCGGCTCCCAGGGCGGCGATCCCCGGCAGATTAGTGGTGCCGCTTTCGAATTTATCCGGGACCAGCTCCGGCTGATCAAGGCTTTCGGACGCGCTTCCGGTTCCGCCGTACTTGAGCGGCCGCAGCCGCTCCGGGTGGCGCACGTATAGGCCCCCGGTGCCCGGCGGGCCGAAGAGCCCTTTGTGGCCGGTGAAGGCCAGAAGATCGATTCCCGCGGCTTCCACGTCTATCGGGACCTCGCCGGCGGTCTGGGCGGCATCCACCAGGAAAAGCAGCCCGTGCTTCTTGGCCAACGCCCCTATCTCCTCCACCGGCAGCAGGGCGCCGGTAACGTTAGAGGCGTGGGTAAGGCAGATCAGGCGGGTGTTGGGTCGCACCGCTTCCTCCACTTGGGCCGGGTCCAGAGCCCCCTCGGGGCTACAGCGAACCACGGTAACCTCCACCCCCTGCGCTCTTAGGGCGGCCAAGGGCCTGGCGACGGAGTTGTGCTCCAGGCTGCTGGTGATTACGTGGTCGCCGGGTCGGAGGGTTCCCAGGAGGGCCAGGTTGAGGGCCTCGGTAGCGTTGGCGGTGAAGACGATCTTCTCCGGCTCTTTGACCCCGAAGAGAGCGGCCAGAAGCTCCCGGGTTTCCAGGAGAATCCGGCCGCCGGTCAACGCTCCTTCGTGGGCGCCCCGACCGGGGCTGCCGGTGAGCTGACGCAAGGCCTGGTCGGCGGCCCGATATACCGCCTCCGGCTTCGGCCAACTGGTGGCCGCATTGTTGAGATAGATCAAGGTTCTGGGCCCCGCAGGATTAGCTTCCATTCCCCACTGACGGTCTTCTCCTCGGTCACGCGATACTTTCTGGTCGTTGCCAGCCGGGTGATGTTGTCCTTGGCCGCCGGAGTGTCGCCCCATACCTCGATCACCGCCGCTCCCCGATCCATAGCCTCTTTGGTCTTTACTAAGGGCAGAGGGCAACTAAGGCCCCGAACGTCGAGACTTTCCTTCCGTTCCTCTCCCACTGTCTCCACCTCCCTAAACTTCCCGGTAGGCCAGGCCTGCGGCTATCGCTACCGCCAGCCCCAGACCCACCGCCACCTCACCGTAAAGCGTCGGCCCTGAAGGGCTGCTGGCCAAAAGGAAATTATGGGCTATTCCCGCCCCCACCAGCATGCCCAGAACCGCCAGGCCGGCATCCTGGTCTCCCTCGCCCCAGAGGATTATTTGGCGCAGGGGGCACCCGCCCAGCAATACCGCGCACACTCCAGTAAGAAACAGACCCAAGAAGTTCCATAGGAAGTTGGTATGCGCCACCGGCTGGTCGGCAAAGCCGAGCTTGAACTGCCCCAGGAGAAGATTTACGACCAGGGCGGTCAAGAAGATTAGGCCGTAGCCCTGAAGCAGGTGGGTATCTCTTACCAAAAGAAAATCGCGGAACCCGGCGCTGAGGCAAAGCCGCGCCCGTTGGGCCAGAATCCCGCCGATAAGGCCGGCCGCCAACGACACCAGCACCGGGGCGTGGAGAGAGCCCGGGCCCTTGCTGCTGAAGAATATCGGCCCCCCGGCCTCGGGATTAAACACCGGTCGAAACAGGACCAATAAGAGCAGGCCCACCATTAGCACCGGCAGCACGTAGCCCCCGGCCCGGAACCGGGATGCGTGGGCCCGGCCCAGATTGAAGCCTCGCTTTAAGAACTGAGTTCCGAAGGCCACACCGGCGAAGAAGCCCAAAATTGCGGGCACGGCGTTGAGGTCGCCCCCGGCCAGCCGGAGCAGCGCCCGCAGGGGACAGCCCAGAAACACTAGGGCGCCGATCATCATGAACACTCCCAGCACAAAGCGAACCAGGGGCGCCGATCCCTCCCGCACCCGGAACTCTCCCGCCGCCAGCGCCGCCAGGAAGGCCCCTAGGCCCAACCCCAGAATCTCCGGCCGCAAGTACTGCACGTTGGCGGCGCGGTGCAGGCCCAGCGCCCCGGAGATGTCCCGAAGGAAACAGGCGATGCAGTACCCCATGTTGGGCGGGTTGCCCAGTTTCACCAGCAGGGCCCCGGAGACGCCGATCACCGCGCCGGCCAGGATAATAGGTAGGTTCTTGTTGCCGGCCAACACTATTCCTCCTTCCCCTAGATTAAGTGAGTTTAGCTAAAATGTTCCTGCCCTTAGCTCGCAATTCCTTCATGCAGATCATGCTGATATATCATAGTAAGATAATTGCAACGCACTTTACGAAGGATCCGGGTTCGGCAGAAGATTCTACAATATTGTCCATATCCGGCTTGACCCCAACCCTGGTAGCCGTTATCATGGCCTAAGGAAGTCGCTGGGGCCTAGGGCAGGTGGTTTTCGCCATCGGGTACGCCGGGTAAAGGAGGGATTCCCTTGGATCTAGACCATTTTGTGGAGCGGGAGCTGGGCCAGGAACGGCGGGCGCTGGCCGAACGGAAACGGCAGGCAGCGGCGCACCAGGCCCGGCTGGAGCGGGCACTGCGGGAAGGCGATCTCGAACAGGCGCGGCGAATAATCGGGCGGTGGGAGGCGGTGCTGGCCAAGCAACAGGAGGTGCTGGCCGTACTTAAGGAGAGACTTCCTGCCTTTGATCTGGCCGGTTACTTGCGGGAAGGGTTCCATTCCGGGTTTGTAGCCGCCTGCCAGGCTGAGGGGCTTAAGGTGGCGGGCAGTTTTCCCGCCTACGAGGTATTTCCCTTTCGGGTGCGGGTTTATCCGGAACGGGGGGTAGTGGAGGTGAACGGTCGAACGGTCCGCGTCTTGCGGCCCGGCGCCCTGGCCGCGTACCTGAAGAAGCAGCGCGACCGTCTTTACCGGGAAGATTTTCACGCCGAAAGGTTCGTCGAGGCGTTGGCCCGAGCTTACGACGCCCTCTTAGCCCTGCGGCGCGCCGTTCAAGGGATTGATCTCCCTTCCGGAACCGACGTGCCCCTCCAGGAGGTGTACGAGCAGCTTACTCCCTTACCCACCCAGAAGCGTCAGTATCCCCGCGAGCTTTTCGCCTTCGACCTTTACCGGTTGCGGCGGGCGGGGGTGGACCGGACCGCCGACGGCCGCCGGGTGGAGCTGGGGGAGCCGGGCAAGAGGGTAAGGCCTATCGTCATTTACGACGAACAGGGACGAGAGCACCGTTACGGGAGCTTACGGTTCACCGGAGGGGGTAGCTAACCGTGGTTTCCTCCCTGGTACGGTTTCTACGGCAGGAGTACTTGGAAGGGTTTATTGCGCAAGGGGGCAGCAAGATAAAGCTTTACACCAGCACCGAGGCGACACGCCGGGCCCTCTTTTTCCGGGAGCTTTCCCAGACGGCCAGAGACTTGGGGTATGCGGTAGCGGAAGTAGACGCCGTGTCTGTGGCCCGGCTACACCAATTGAACAACCTGTACCACGCGCTCACCGCCCGCCTGGACCTGGAGGGCCTGTTCAAGCGCTACTGCGACCAGGTGATAAGGGCTCTAGGCTATAATCCGGCCGATCTTCCTCCCCACCAAGCCTTTCTGGACTGGGCCGCCGAGGTTCACGGTCGCGTCCCCGAGTCGTTGCGCTCGGAGATACGGCTGAAGCTGGAAACCGACATCTTCCGCAACCGCGCGGTCTCGCGCAGCTTTGCTACCGTAGCCTTGCAGTTGTCGGCGGACGCCCTGGGAGCCACCGATAGGCGTCTGCTTCCGGAGGATAGAGAACTGCTTTTCGCCTGGCTACGCGGTCAGCCCGTGGCCCTGCGCGATCTACGTAAATTTCATGTCTTTACCCGCGTGGACCGTTATAACGCCCGCCTGTTCCTGGGGTCGCTGGTGGAGCTGGCCCGTCTGGCCGGTTACCGGGGGCTTTTTGTAACCGTGGACAACCTGGAGGTACTGCTGACCCGGCGGGAAACCGGCCGGCCGCTGTACGGCCGCGCCGCCCGGGAGGAGTTTTACGAAAGTCTCCGTCAGTTTATCGACGATCTGGATACCCTGCACCACCTGATGCTAGTTCTCGGCTTCCAGCGCGATTTGGTAGATAACCCCACCCTGGGCTTTAGATCCTATGCCGCGCTGTGGCTGCGCATCCAGAGCGAAATCGAGGGAACGCGACCGAACCTCTTCCGCGATTTTCTGGATCTGGACCGGCTGTCGGCCGAAGCGGCGGCGCCGGTGGCCGGCTAGGGGAGGGAAGGGCATTGCGCGATTACGAAGCGGTAGCCACGATAGAGGCGCTTCGTTCGGGGGTTACCTCCCGACGTTTGGCGGCCATATTCTCCTACGGGCGCGAGGCCCTCTTGGAACGCGTAGAGCGGGATCTGGAGGAGGTGGCGGCCGGGGGAGGCTCGCGGGTGCTGATGCTGCGGGGCTATTACGGAGAAGGCAAGACGCATTTCCTCAATCTGGTCTTCAATCGGGCACTGGCTTCGAACTTTGCCGTTAGCTTTGTGGTCCTAAGTAAGGAGACGCCCTTCAGCCGCCTGGACAAGGTTTATCCCCGACTGGTGGCCGGAACCTATCTTCCGGGCGTGACCGAACCGGGGATCGAGCCGCTGTTACGGGATCTCAGGCCCCAAGCCTCCGTCACCGAAGAGGTACTGGCTTTCGCCCGCCGGGAGCTGCACCCGAAGATAGCCTGCGTGGTGGAGAACTACCTGGAAAGCGGGGAAACCTACCAGCAGCACCTTCTTTATAGTGACCTGGCCGGAGAGTGGATGCCTCTGGGCCAGTTAAAATCGGCGCACCGGCTGAATTTCGGTCGACCGGCGAAAGTGGCCCGCTTCCGGCCCCAGAGTGACGCTTGGGACTACTTCCGGTTCCTGGCCCGACTCATCAAGTTGCGGGGATTGGCGGGCTGGGTGATCCTGTTCGACGAGTTTGAGCTGGTGGGGACCTTGGGGATTGCTCAGCGCTCCGAGGCTTATTGTAACCTCGGCCGCTTCCTCTTTCCCGAAGGAAGGCAGGCTCTAGATTCCACCTACGCGGTATTCGGCATCGCCTCTCAGTTCTGGCCGGCGGTATTAGTAACCCGGCAGCCGGACCGCTCGGACACGGTGAAGGTCCCGGCGCGCCTGCGGGCCAAAGGCGATCCGGTGCGGGCGGAACTGGCCCGGCGGGTGATAAATGCCCTCTTCCAAGATCCGGTGGCGACCTTAGAGCCCCTTCCCACCCAGGAGGTGCGGCGGATGCTAGAGGCGGTGGTAGAGCTGCATGCCCAGGGCTATGCTTGGGAACCGAAAGTGCAGGTAGATCAGCTTCTGGAGGCTACGCGCCACGACCGGTTGCGCACCAAAATCCGTTATGCCGTGGAGTACCTGGACCTGATGTACCTTTACGGCGAGGAACCCCTGGTGGAGGCGGGGTACTTAGAAGAGATGCCTTTGGCCGAGGAAGCGGAAGAGGAAGCGGAGGAGGATTGATCGCGTCTGGGGAGACAAGGCGCCGGGACCGTAGGGGTTCCGGTCTCGGGTGGAGGCTAAAAGCGGAGGAGCGACGAAAGCGGTGGCAAGCTCGCGACTGGTATACCTGGACAACAGCGCTACCACTCCGGTGCGACCCGAAGTGCGGGCGGCCGTGTACCGGGCCCTAGAAACCGTATGGGGCAACCCCTCTTCCCGTCACCGGCTGGGTCTGGAGGCGGAAAAGGCGGTGGAGCGGGCAAGAACAAGCCTGGCCCGGGTACTGGCAGTGTCCCCGGAGGAGATCGTCTTTACCTCCGGAGGCACCGAGGCCAATAACCTGGCCCTAAAGGGTCTGGCGCGGGCTTTAAGAAGGCGCGGCCGTCACCTGATTACCAGCGCGGTAGAGCACCCTTCGGTGCTGAACGTCTGCCGGCAGCTCGAGGCCGAGGAAGGCTTTGAAGTTACTTACCTCCCGGTGGACGAGAGCGGGCTCGTCCGTCCGGAGGACGTGGTTGGGGCCTTGCGGCCGGATACGGTGCTGGTGAGCATCATGCACGTGAACAACGAGGTGGGGGCGATCCAGCCCGTAGAAGAAATCGGGCGGCTGCTGGCCCGGCAACCGGAGAAGGTTTATTTTCACGTAGATGCCGTTCAGTCCTTCGGTCGGCTACAGTTGAGGCCGAAAGCTTGGAACATAGACTTGCTGACCCTAAGCGCCCACAAGATATGCGGTCCCAAAGGAGTGGGGGCCCTTTACGTGCGCCGGGGGATACGGCTGGCTCCCCTGATGGCGGGAGGAGACCAGGAAGGGGGGCGACGACCGGGTACGGAGAACGTGCCGGGGATTGTAGGTTTCGGAGTAGCCGCGGAGTTGTGCGCCGCCGAGGCGGCCCAGGCCGTGCCCCGGCTGCAGGAGTTGCGCCGGCGCCTGTGCGAAGGCATCCGGGAGCGGCTTCCGTGGGTTCGGTATAACGGGCCACCCGAGGAGGCGGCTGCCCCCCATATCCTTAATGTCTCCTTCTACGTGCCGGCGGAGTGGTTGCTACATTTTCTGGAGCGGGAAGGAATATACGTATCCAGCGGGGCCGCCTGCCACTCCCGGCGGCCGGAACCCAGCCACGTGCTGGCGGCCATGGGCCTGGCCCGGGAGGAGTTGGGGAGCGCCATCCGCTTCAGTCTTTCTTCCTTGACTACCGAAGAAGATATTGACTACACTATAGCCAAGCTAGGGGAGCTGGTCCCGGAACTCAGACGTCTGGCGGAAACGGGACGACAGCCCTAGCGCAGCCGCTTTTACTAGGGGAGGGCGGGGCATGTACCAGGTAGTACTCGTCCGCTACGGCGAGATCGCCCTCAAGGGCCAGAACCGCCGTTTTTTTGAGCAGAGGCTGGTGAACAATATTGAACGCCAACTGAAGGGCCTGGCGCCCCGCCGGGTGAGTCTGGTAAGCGGCCGGGTGCTCGTGCCGTTGAGGGACGACTGGGAGGAAGTGGAGGAGCGTTTGGCGGCGGTTTGCGGCATAGTTTCTTTTAGCCCCGCTAGGGTGGTGCCGGGGGATTTGGCCGCCATTCAAGAGACGGCTCGGGAAGAGATGACCCTGGTCGCTACCGAGGGCGATACTTTTAAGGTGGAGGCGCGCCGGGCGGACAAGACCTTTCCCCTTACCTCTCCTGAGCTGGCGCGTCAGGTGGGCGCCTATTTATTGCGCCGCCTGCCGGGGCTAAAGGTGGATGTGCACCGGCCGCGGCATAGGCTAATGATTGAAGTGCGGCGCGAGGGAACCTACATCTACACCCGTATGGTCCCCGGTACGGGCGGGCTTCCGGTGGGGGTAAGCGGGCGGGGGGTGCTGTTGCTTTCGGGCGGGATTGATAGCCCGGTAGCCGGGTTTCTGGCGGCCCGACGCGGGGTGGAGATCGTGCCGGTGCATTTCCACAGTTTCCCGTTTACCGGCGAGCGCTCCAAGGAGAAGGTGATAGATCTTTGCCGGGTTCTAGCCCGCTACGTCGGCCCGCTTCGGCTGCATGTGGCCCACTTCACGGACATTCAAAAGGCCATCGTGCAATTTTGCCCGGAGGAGCTCAGGGTTACCATCATGCGCCGAATGATGCTGCGGGTGGCGGCCCGAGTCGCCGAGGCTGAAGGCGCTATTGCCCTCATCACGGGGGAGAGCCTGGGGCAGGTGGCCAGTCAGACCATGGAAAGCCTGGCGGTGATCGGCGCGGTCACGGATCGACCCATACTAAGACCCCTAATCGGCTTTGACAAGGCGGAGATTGTGGAGCAGGCGCGGAAGCTGGGCACCTACGAAATTTCTATCCGGCCCTACGAGGATTGCTGCACCCTATTCGTTCCCGCGCATCCGGCCACCAAACCGAAGCCGGAGAGGGTTCAGGCCGCCGAGAGCCGGTTGGACGTAGAGGGCTTGGTGGAGGCCTGTCTGGCCCGAACCGAGATAATAGAAATAAAGCCCTCTTTCTTGGAAAGGGAAGAAGGATTCCGGACGGGTGGGGGAGAAGTTGCAGGCCGGCAGGGGCCGCAGGGCTCTACTGAGGAAGGGGTAGAAGGATATTGAGCAGGAAATCAACTCCTCCCGGGGTAGACGACCGGTTGCTGAAACGGCGACTGGTGGAAAAGTGGCTGGAAACCTGTCGGCGAGGGGAGGTTAATCCTCGTTACGTCGGGAGGGCGGTTAGGCGCATATACGAAGAGGCCGGGCGGGTGTTCTTGGATATCCTTATCCGGGACCTGGAGGCAGTGCACATCCGGGATCGGCATCTGGCCGCCGGCTGCCTGCTTGAGCTTCCTCCGGCTCCGGAGGTAAGGCTGGGCCTCAGGGAAGCGGTGGGTGATAGACGGAGGCATTTGTGGGCTCGAGGAATCTGCCTGATCGCGCTTAGCGGCATGGGAGAGCCCATAGAAGGAATAATGCAACGCTACCCGGAGTTGTCCGAAGAGCTGCCGGCAGTAATGGCCCGCCAATATATCGATGCCCTCTGTGACGAGGAACTGAGCAACGGCCGCGGTTGGAACGACTTCCTACGTAATCCCGAGGAGGCCCAGGTAGAGGTAATCAACCTCCTGACCGACGTGGATGACGTCAAGGTGGTGGATTTTCTCTGGTGGGCTTCCGAGCAGGGATCGCCGCCGGTCAAGGAGGCGGCGCGAAGGGCGCTGGCGCGAATGCGGCTTTCGGGAGTAGACGTGGACCGAAACCGCCAGGCTCGGGAGCACGAGGTGTCGCCGCTGTTGGCGGTGAAGGAAGGCAATGCCGCCATGCGGCAATGGCGTTTCGCTCGGGCCATCTTCTATCTTACCGGTGCCTTGCAAAAGCTTTCCCCTACGGATGAGCGTAGTTTTCCGGTTAGGCTGCAACTGGTCACCGCCCTGTTGCGGGACGGTCAGATTAAGGAAGCCTTGAAGCAGTGCGAGGAATTGGCCGTGGTGGCCGGGCCCGATCACTTTTACGGTCGCAAGGCGGAGCAGCTCACCCGGGCCATAAGAGAAGTTTTGGCCTGTGGTCAGGGGGGGCAGGAGGCGGTGCCCCTGGATCCGGTGGAGGAAGCGGTACACCAGTTACTTGCGGGTTGCCGGGTGCCGTCGCGCTCCCTGGATCGGGCCCTGGTGATTTGGGACAATTTCCTGCGCTACACTTCCGACCCGGTGGGCCAAATAGACGACCCGCGGATTTGGGCGGCGGCGGTATTGGTATGCGCCCTCTTGTGGCTTCGGCCGAAAGCCCAGAAGCGCGAAGAGCTGAATCGGGTTATAGCCGGTCTGCCGGCGGTAGAGGTAAGGCAGCGAGCGGCACTAATCTGGAACGCCCTGGGGCTCGGTGAGGACAGTCGCTGGTTGCGGCGGGAAATAGCTTATCTGGAATCCCTTAACCGTAACGGTGACCCGGACGAGGTAAGCCTTACCGTAGAGGAGTATTTGGCCGAGCTGGGCTGGGGCCGCTCCCCCAGTACGGTGAGGCGCTATCGAGAAGGTTTGTCCCTTTTCCGGGAGTACTTGCTGGTCCAAGCCGATGTGGCTACTTTGGAGGAAATCACTCCCGAGCACCTGGTAGAGTTCCTCGCCTACTGGTACGTAGGAACCGAGGGCATCAAGCGTTCGGTGGCTAAGGCCAAGGCCCTGTTAAGCACCGTCCTCAGCTTCTGTCAATGGTTGGACAGGAGGAAGGGGACCGAGTTGGTGCCACCGTATTATCCCCTACACCAGCAGTTGAGACGGGACCTACCCCGGGCGCTTACCCTGGCGAGCCTGCTTCCCGGCTCCACCTTCGCCGGACCGCAGCGCTTCGAGCAGCAGGTCAGCGATTACTTCCGGGTGGAGAGCCTCGCCCAGCGTACCATGGCTGTGCAGGGCCTGCAGACCCGGCTCCAGTTGCGCGGAGTGGTGATACCGCCGGAGGGAAAGGAATTATTCCGGCCGGACGACATCCTTTACCTTACCCTGGGCAAGCGCAAGCGACGCTGGTATATCATCGATGCCGGGGCGGTCTTTCCTCCTTTGGCCGCCTCCTTTGTAGGCCGGGATTGATCTTCGGGGGAAGATAAACGGTGGCCTGGGAACGATTGGGGCGTTGGTTACAGCCCGACCTTCAGGTGGAGCGCCTGGTGGAGGTGCCGCTGGAAAGTCTGTGGCGACGGGGGATTCGGGCCCTAATCGTGGATCTGGATAATACGGTCACCTTTTGGAATAGCCCGGTGGTGCCCGAAGACGCCCGAGCATGGTTCCGGTCGGCTCGCGAACAGGGTTTTGGCCTTTGCCTAAGTTCCAATAATGTATACACTCGGGCCGCGGGTATTGCCCGGTCCCTGGGGGTGCCCGTGGTCTGTAGCGCCGGCAAGCCGCGTCGTCGCGCCTTCCGCCAGATGCTGGCCGTGCTGGGCAGCCGTCCGGAAGAGACGGCGGTAATAGGCGATCAGATCTTTACCGATGTCTTGGGCGGCAAGCGCCTGGGCCTTTTCACCGTCCTGGTACGGCCCCTGGGGCCGCAGGAATTTGTGGTCACCCGACTGCTGCGACGGCTGGAGCGTTTGGTGATGCGCTCCTGGCCGGAAAGAGGGTACGAGTAGTTGTCCGTGATTACCGGTCGGACCTTCGTATTGGGAATCATCGGTTGGCCGGTGGAGCACAGCGTTTCTCCGGCCATGCATAATGCCGCCCTGACCGCCCTGGGATTGGACGGGGTTTACGTGCCTTTTTCCGTGGCGCCACCGGACCTGGAAGCGGCCCTGAAGGGGCTTTGGGCCCTGGGAGTGCGGGGGGCAAACGTGACCGTTCCTCACAAGGAGGCGGTCATTCCTTTCTTAAGTCGTCTCAGTCCTGAAGCCAAAGCGATTGGAGCGGTGAACACCCTGGTTCGGGAAGACGGCGGCTGGACGGGGTATAACACCGACGGCGTCGGGTTCGTACGCTCTTTGGAAGAAGAATTAGGCCTGGCCGTAGGCGGTAGGCGGGCGCTGCTTCTGGGCGCGGGAGGAGCCGCGAGGGCGGTGGCCTTCGCTCTGGCCGGTGCCGGGGCCGGGGTGATCACCCTGGCTAACCGCAGCCGGGAGCGGGCCGAGGTGTTGGCTCGAGACCTCGCCCGGCAGGCGCAGGCGGAGGTCCATGTGCTGCCTCTGGAGCCGGAAGCCTTGGCCGGCGCTCTCGCGGAGAGTGATCTCTTGATAAACTGCCTTCCGGTGGGCATGTACCCTCGGGTAGAGGAAATGCCCCCCGTGCCGGTGGAGAAGCTGTCTTCGAACCTGGTGGTTTGTGACCTAATCTATAATCCTCGAAGCACGCGGTTGCTACAGGCAGCGCAGGCTCGGGGCTGCCGGACCCTGGACGGCCTGCCCATGCTGGTGGCTCAGGGGGCGGTGGCCTTCGAACTGTGGACGGGAAAGAGCGCGCCCCGAGAAACCATGCGCCTGGCGGCGGAGCAGGCCCTGGGCCGGGCCGGCGGTGGCGGGTTCCACGGCTCACCGGGACGGTAGACAAGGGGGAGAAGTCATGGGCGCCCTTCGCTTCTTAACCGCCGGCGAATCCCACGGTCCCCAACTCACCGTGATTGTGGAAGGGGTGCCGGCGGGGCTGCCGCTGGAGGCGGAGTACATAAACCGGTGGCTCTCCCGGCGCCAGCAGGGGTACGGCCGGGGCGGCCGGATGGCCATTGAGCAGGATCGGGCGGAGATTGTGGCCGGAGTGAGGGGCGGGCTCACCCTGGGGTCGCCGATCGGGCTGGTAGTGCGCAACCGGGACTGGGAGAACTGGCGCGAGGTTATGGCTCCCGGTCCCGAGGCCCGGTTGGACGAGAGGGTAATAACCCGGCCTCGCCCGGGTCACGCCGATCTGGCCGGAGCCATGAAGTACCGGCACTTGGACCTGCGGAACGTGCTGGAGCGGGCCAGCGCCCGGGAGACGGCCGCCCGGGTGGCGGCGGGAGCGGTGGCGGCGCGCCTGTTGGAAGCGGTGGGGATCGAGCTTCGGGCCCACGTGGTGCGGATCGGGCCGGTGAAGGCGAGCGCCCCGGTCGATCCAGAGACCCTTGGCCGCGTTTGGTCTTCTCCCGTGTTCTGCGCCGACCCGGAGGCGGAGAAAGCCGTGATGGCGGCCATCGACCGGGCCCGGGAGGAGGGCGACACCCTGGGCGGCGTCTTTGAAATCTTGGTCCTGGGTCTTCCTCCCGGTTTGGGCAGCTACGCCCACTGGGATCGCCGGCTGGACGGAAGGCTGGCTCAGGCCCTCATGAGCATACCGGGGATAAGAGGGGTGGAGATCGGGCTGGGGTTTGAGGCCGCCTCCCGGCGGGGCTCGGAAGTTCACGACCCCATTTTCTGGGAGGCCGGGCGCGGCTTTTACCGGGGCAGCAACCACGCCGGGGGCCTGGAGGGCGGGGTTACCAACGGCCAGCCCTTGGTGCTGCGGGCGGCCATGAAGCCCATTCCCACCCTGCGCAAGCCGTTGGTCAGCGTGGACCTGCGCGACCGGCAGCCCGTATTGGCCGCTTACGAGCGATCGGATGTTTGCGCCGTGCCTGCGGCCAGCGTGGTGGGCGAGGCCATGGTGGCCCTGGTGCTGGCGGACGCTTTGCTGGAGAAGGTGGGCGGGGACAGCCTGGAGGAAGTGAGGGCCAACTTGGAGAATTACCGCCACCATCTGGCGGCCTTCGGCGGGGTGGAGGAAGATTCTAGAGAGAAGTAATATTGTACTCATCGGCTTCATGGGCGTGGGCAAGACCGCGGTGGGCAGGCGCCTGGCCGCGGTTCTTAATAAGCGCTTCGTCGATACCGATCTAGAAGTGGAGCGGGCTACGGGCCGGAGCATTCCCGAACTTTTCGCCCGTTACGGGGAGCCCCGGTTTAGGGAGGAAGAGGCGCGAGTGGTGGCCGAGGTGTGCCGGGGCCGGAATCAGGTCATCGCCACCGGCGGCGGGGCGGTGCTGCGGCCGGAAAACGCCGCCGTCCTGCGGAGTTCGGGCGTGGTGATCTGGCTCGAGGCGGCGCCGGAGGTAATATACCGTCGGGTGGGCAAGGGGAGCGGTCGGCCGCTTTTGGCCTCGGGGTCCGCCCGGGAGCGGATCCGGGAGCTGCTGGCGGCACGCGAGCCTTACTACCGGGCGTTGGCCCACTTCCGCGTGGATACCTCCGGCCGCTCGGTGGAGGAAGTGGTGGCGGAGATTCTGGCGCGGCTGAAGACCTTGAAAGGGGAGCCGGCTTCGCTTGGGGAGGGGTGGGGTCGGTGAGGCGGGAGCTGTGGGTGGAACTGGGGCCGCGGCGCTATCCCATCTATATCGGTCGGGGATTGCTGGACGGGCTCGCCCGGCACCTGGATTTTTCTCCGGCCTCTTCGGCGCTTCTGGCCGTCTCCAACCCCACGGCAAGAGCCCTTTACGGGCCGCGATTAGAGGCCGGGTTGACGACCGGCGGCTGGCGCTTCGGCTGGGCCCTGGTGCCCGATTCCGAAGAGGCCAAGAGCCTGTCCGTTCTGGCCGACCTTTACCAGCAGGCCCTGGCCCTGGAGCTGGACCGGCGCTCGGCGGTGCTGGCCCTGGGAGGAGGCGTGGTGGGGGACGTAGGGGGTTTCTTGGCCGCTACCTACCTGCGGGGAATTGCCTACGTACAGATTCCCACCACCCTGCTGGCCCAGGTGGATTCTTCGGTGGGGGGTAAGGTGGCGGTAAACCTTCCCCAGGGAAAGAACTTGGTGGGCGCCTTTTACCAGCCACGCCTGGTTGTGGCCGACCTGGACACCCTGGCCACCCTGCCGGCGCGGGAGTGGCGCTGCGGGCTGGCGGAAGTGGTGAAGTACGGGGTTATAGGCGACCCGGAACTTTTCGCGCTGCTGGAAGAAAAAGCGGAACTGCTCGCCCCCTACACCGGCGCTACCGGAGAGGCACGGCCGACAGGCGAGGGCCGGGGGCGCAGCGGCGACCACGCCCGGAAAACGCTTGCCGCCGAAGATCCCGCCTCGGTCACCGGCGGCCTTTCGGAGGAGGCGGCCGGGCTACTGGAGGAGATCGTCTGGCGCTGCTGTCGAATTAAGGCGGAAGTGGTGGCCCGGGACGAGCGGGAGGAAGAGGGGCACCGGATGATCCTCAATTTCGGCCACACCGTGGGCCACGCCCTGGAGGCGCTGACCGGTTACCGGGACTGGCGCCACGGCGAGGCGGTGGCCGTAGGCATGGTGGCGGCCGGCCGGCTGGCCGTGCGTCTGGGCCTCTGGACGGCGGCGGAGGCGGAGCGGCTGGAAGCCCTCCTGCGGGCGTTCGGCCTGCCCGTGCGCCTGCCGCCGGGGCCGGAGCCCGAGACCATCGTGGCCGCCATGTACCGGGACAAGAAGGTGGTGGGCGGCAGCCTCACCCTGGTCCTGCCGCGCCGCCTGGGCGAGGTGGAGGTAGTGCGGGGGGTGCCGGAGGAGCAGGTGCTGGCGGCGCTGCGGGAGACCGGCTACTGATGCCGCCGGCGCGGGCGTAATCAATCGGTGAGGCGCTGCGGAAGGGCCGATCTGGGCTGGGGTACTCCCCGGGAGGCGGAGTGACTATCTTCAGGGAGCCGGGGTGAGGGTGGTGCGTAAGCGTCTGGGCGAACTCTTATTGGAGGCCGGTCTAATAACCAGCGAGCAGTTGGATAAGGCCCTGGCGGAGCAGAAGCGTACGGGCGAGCGGTTGGGCAAGGTGTTGATCCGCCAGGGCCTGGTTAAGGAACAGGACATCATCAATGTGCTCGAGTTCCAGTTGGGCATACCCCAAGTGCGGTTGGCTCCCGGCACCCTCGACCGGGAATTGGCCCGCATCCTGCCGGAACCGCTGGCCCGGCGGTACCAGGCGGTACCGGTGCGGTGGGAAGGCGGCCGGCTGGTAGTAGCCATGGTGGATCCCCTAAACGTGACCGCGGTCGACGACTTGAGGCTCAGGACCGGCCGAGAGATCCTACCGGCCATCGCTCCCGAAGCGGACATAGAGCGGGCCTTGGCCGAGCTCTACGGCCAGCCTCTATCCCTGGAAGAGTTGGCTACGGTAGAGGAGGGTGAGGGCGCGCGAGCGCTGCAGGCGGAAGTTTTTGACCTGGATCGACCGGCAGCCGCCGCTGGGGCCGAGGCCCCGGTGGTGCGGCTGGTGAACGGCCTGCTCCAGCAGGCCCTGCGGGAGCGGGCCAGCGACGTGCACCTGGAGCCGCAGGCGGAAGCAATCAGAGTCCGCTACCGGGTGGACGGTACCCTGCGGCCGGTCATGACCCTGCCTAAGACCCACCACGCCCCCTTGGTTTCGCGAATAAAGGTCATGGCGGGCATGGACATCGCCGAAAAGAGGCTTCCCCAAGACGGTCGGGTGCAGATCCGGGTGGCGGGCCGGCAGGTAGACCTCAGGGTGTCCACCCTTCCCACCATTTTCGGGGAAAAAGTGGTGATTCGCCTTCTCGACCGCACCTCCGCCTATCTGGCGTTGGACGAGCTGGGCTTTGGGCCCAAGGCGCTGTCCCGGTACCGGGAGTTGGTCCGCCGCAGTTACGGCATGATTCTGGTTACCGGCCCGACGGGCAGCGGTAAGACCACCACCCTATACGCTACCTTGAGGGAAATCAACACCCCGGAGAAGAACATCATCACCATAGAAGACCCGGTAGAGTACGTGCTGGAGGGCATTAACCAGATCCGGGTCAACCCCAAAGCCGGGCTTACCTTTGCTTCCGGGCTGCGCTCCATCCTGCGCCAGGACCCGGACGTGATCATGGTGGGGGAGATTCGCGACCGCGAAACGGCGGACATCGCCATCCGCTCCGCTAATACCGGGCACCTGGTGCTCAGCACCATGCACACCAACGACGCCGCCGGGGCGGTCACCCGCCTGCTCGACATGGGAATTGAACCGTTCCTGGTGGCCTCCTCGGTGATCGGGGTGGTGGCCCAGAGGCTGGTGCGCACCTTATGCCGCCACTGCCGGCGGCCTTACGAGGTACCGGCGGAGGCGGAAGAGCGGCTGCTCCTGGGCGAACCTCCGCACACGCCTCTGACTCTATATCGGGCCGTAGGTTGCCCGGAGTGCGGGGGGACGGGTTATCGTGGCCGCACCGCCATCCTCGAGGTCATGCCCATGACCGGTGCTTTGCGGCGCCTGGTTTTGGCGCGCGCTTCCAGCGAGGAAATCGCCGCCCAGGCCGTGGCCGAAGGCATGGTAACCTTATGGCGGGACGGGCTGGAGAAGGCCCGCCAGGGTCTGACCACCCTGGAGGAGGTAGTGCGGGTGGCGTACGCCGGCGAATGAGCAAGCGGGGGGAGGGAAGGTGGACCTCGACGCGGTCCTGCGCGAGGCGGTAGAGCTGGGGGCCTCGGACGTACATATTACCGTGGGCCTGCCGCCGGTGTTCCGGATCCACGGCCAGTTGCGACGGCAGGACCACCTTCCGGTGGTGACCCCGTTGGTGGCCGAGCAGGTATTGCGCTCCCTGGTGCCGGAAGAGCTTTACCAGCGCTTTCAGAAGACCGGCGACCTGGACTTCGCCTATTCCCTGGCCGGAGTGGGGCGTTTTCGGGTCAACGCCTTTAAGCAGCGGGGGAGCGTGGGCCTGGCTATGCGACTGATAAATACCCGCATTCCCACTCTGGAGGAACTGGGCCTGCCGGCGGTGGTGGCGGAACTGGCCCGGCGGCCCAAAGGGCTGGTGCTGGTCACCGGCCCTACCGGCAGCGGCAAGTCCACTACTCTGGCGGCCATGATCGGGCTTATCAATCGGGAGCGGGCCTGCCATATCGTGACCCTGGAAGACCCCATCGAGTACGTGCACCGGCACGGAAAGAGCGTAATCAATCAGCGAGAGGTTGGCAGCGACACCCTGAGCTTCGGGCAGGGGTTGCGGGCGGCTCTGCGGGAGGACCCGGACGTTATCATGGTGGGAGAGATGCGGGACCTGGAAACCATCTCCACTGCCATCACCGCCGCGGAGACCGGTCACCTGGTGCTGGCCAGCCTGCATACCGCCAGTGCCGCTCAAACCGTAGACCGCATAATCGACGTGTTTCCTCCCCACCAGCAGTCCCAGATCCGGGTGCAACTGGCCGACACGCTGGAGGGAATCGTCGCCCAGCAGTTGCTGGCCCGCGCCGACCGGCCCGGCCGGGTGGTGGCGGTGGAAGTGCTGGTGGCCACCCCGGCGGTGCGCAACCTGATCCGGGAGGGCAAAAGCCACCAGCTTCTCTCCGTGATGCAGACCGGCGCCCGGTACGGCATGTGCACCATGGAGGCCTCGGTACGGGAGTTGGTGCGGCAGGGCAAGGTGACGGCCGAGGAGGCGGCCCGGGTGCTGGGCAGCCTGGCAGGCGCCTACTGAGGGCGAGGTAAGGGAGGGGAGAAGAGTGCCTACCTACCGTTACCGGGCGCGCGATGCCCGTGGCCGGCTTCACATCGGTACGCTGGAAGCAGAGAGCGAGGTGGCCGTGACCCAGGAACTGCGTCGGCAGCAGTTCTTCCCGGTGGAGGTGAGGCTCCAGCAGCGTGTGGGCCTCCCCTCCCTAGCCTGGTCAAAGGAAGGGTGGTTTTCTCCCCGGCCTAAGAGCGGCGACCTGGCTTTCTTGTGCCGCCAGCTCGCCACCCTGGTGGGGGCGGGAGTGCCGGTGGTGCCGGCCCTGCGGGCGCTGGCCGAGCAGACGGCCAACCGGGCGCTTAAGCTGGCCCTGCGCGGGGTGGTGGGGCGGGTGGAGGGCGGCGCGGCGCTGGCCGAGGCCCTGGACGCCTTTCCCCGCATCTTCCCCCGCCTGATGGTGCGCATGGTGGCGGTGGGCGAAGTGGGCGGCGTGCTGGACGAGGTGTTAGAGCGCCTGGCCGCACATTTTGAACGAGAGCACGAACTGTACCAGAAGATTCGTTCTGCCCTCACCTACCCGGCGTTCGTTTTTCTAGCCGCCGTGGCGGTAGTGATTTTTCTCTTCCTGTCCGTGCTTCCCGTCTTTGGGCGGATGCTGGCCTCTCTTAACGTGCCGCTGCCCCTGCCTACGCTGGTGATTTTGGGCATCGGGGAAGCAGGGCGAAAGTATTGGTATTTTGCACCCCTGCTTCCCGCGGTGGCAGCTTTAATTGTCCGGCAACACCGCTCCACGCCAGGGGGGCGGAAGTGGTGGGATCAACGTCTTCTTTACTTACCGCTAGTGGGCGGGCTGTACCGGCAAGTAATAGTGTCCCGCTTCAGCCGGAGTCTAAGCACGCTCCTGCGGGGCGGCGTGCCGTTGCTTCAGGCCTTGGAGGTACTGAAAGGGATACTGGGCAACCTGGTCATGGAGGAGGGGCTAGACCAGGTCCAGGAAGCCATCCGTCGCGGCGAAAGCTTGGTCGCAGCTTTGGAACGAACCGGACTATTCCCGCCAATGGTCACCCAAATGATCGCTGTAGGCGAGGAATCGGGCACGCTGGACGCCCTCCTGGAGCGGGTCAGCATATTTTACGACCGGGAGGTGGAGGCAGCTACCGCTCGGCTATCCAGCCTGATAGAGCCCATACTGATCCTGGTGATGGGCGGGGTGGTAGGTACGGTGGTGGTTTCGGTGTTGCTGCCCATGCTGACCGTAGTGCGGAACGTACGTTAGTTGGGGTCGAAGATTTTTTTGATCCCCCGCGAAAAGAGGAAGGAGTTGGCTAGGTGTTGTAGAATAGCAAGGGTACAAATATTAATCTAAGTAAATCTTCGGGTATTGGAGAGGATACCGAAAGGGCAAACCCGGCGAAAGTCGGGGGCGCAAAGCCGCGGGCCTAAGGACCGAGGGCGGGTCTAAGGTGGCCGGGCTGCCGAAGTCGACCAAGAGCGGCAGCTCGGTTTAGTTTTTGCGGGCGGACAGAAGCGGGGGTGAGGAAGGAGGAAAGGGAAGGACGGTTGAAGCCCAGAATACGTAGCGGCGTGCTTCGGTCTTCGGCTACTTAAGTAACGGTGGTGCGAGAAAAGCTGTGGACTGGGCGGCAAATGCGGCCCGACATCGGAAAACATCAAGAGGTACTTAGAGGTTCGACCCAACGGAAAGTTTGATTTGGTAAGGAGGCGAGTGGGAATGCGTTGGATGCGGAGGCAACTTAACCGCGCCCGTCGTGACCGGGGTTTCACGCTCATTGAGTTGATGGTGGTTATAATCATTATCGGCATCTTGGCTGCTATTGTCCTGCCGAACTACTTGGACTTGGGAGAGAAGGCCAAGAAGGGTCGGGCCAAAGGGGAGCTGAAGGCCCTGGGTGCGGCAGTCGGGCTTTATCGTGCGGATAAGGGTGTGTGGCCGGAGGATACCGACCTGGAAGGCAACCTCGAGGACTATGGTTTTAGCGAGCGGCCTGACGATCCATGGGGAAAGGAATACAAGTGGGATAAGAACAATAAGTACATCTACAGCCTAGGTCCTAACGGGGAATGGAATAGCTACGGTGGGGATGACATTTATTACGATGCTAATAAGCAGAAATTCGGACCCAATATCTAGCCTAGGCGGGGTTGGTGTCAGGCCGACGAGAGCCTAAGCGGTTCGGGGAGATTGGACGGTGGAACAGGGGCTGGTTGTTATACTCGGCCTGGCAGTAGGAAGTTTCCTCAATGTGTGCATCTATCGTCTTCCCAGGGGGGAATCATTGGCGTTCCCCCCTTCTCGTTGTCCGACCTGTGGACACCGGTTGGCGCCGCAGGATTTGGTGCCGGTGCTGAGCTACCTATGGCTCAGGGGGCGCTGCCGCTACTGCGGGGAGAGGATCTCCCCTCTGTATCCCCTGGTGGAGCTGGGTGCCGGCGGCCTTTTTGGGCTACTCTACAGCATGTATGGGCTTTCACCCGAGCTGATAAGCCGGCTAGTGCTGGCCTCGGGACTCCTGGTGGCGGCAGTGATTGACCTGCGCCATTACCGGATTCCCAACCAGTTGGTGGTGTTTCTGACTGTCGCCGCGCCCCTCCTTAACCTGTGGACCCGCGAACTCCCCTGGTGGCAGGTGCTGGCCGGCGCGGCGGTGGGGGCGGGGATTCTGGGGGCGTTGGCCGTCTTGAGCCGGGGCGGCATGGGCGAGGGAGATGTGAAGTTGGCCGCGGCTACTGGCCTCTACCTGGGTCCGGCGGGCCAGGTCCTGGCCATATTTCTGGCCGCGGCCGCGGGGGCCATGGTGGGGGGAGTGCTGATCGCGAGCGGCCGCAAGAAGCGCCGGGATCCTATTCCTTTTGCGCCCTTTTTGGGCATCGGTAGCTTCATTACTTACGTGTGGGGAGCGGACTTGTGGCGGCTTTATCTTTCCTGGGCGGGCCTAATGTAGCCGGATGCGCCTTTTAATCAAGGGAGCCGGGCAATGGGGCCATCGATGCGGGAGCGGTGTGGTATAGGTGCGATACCAAGGTGAAACCGGACGCGAGGTGTTGCTTTTGCCCGGGCGGGTGGTCACTATGGAGGGGCAGCAGGCCGGCGAGAGTTCGGCGCGAGCCTCTCCCGTGGCCTTTGCTCGCGCCCTATGGTCCAGGTCGGTTTGGCGGGAGCAAAATTACGCCTTCCTGGTCCTGCTAGCTGCGGTGGGTCTACTGCCCCTTTTCCACAATGGGTACCAGCATCCCGCCACCAGGTGGGTGGGGTTCGCAGTGGCGGCCGCTACCTTCTGGGCGGCCGGAGGCGAACCGAAGTACAAATCCTTGTCTACCAGACCGGCAACCGACGTCCGGGTCTTTGCGGCCGTTCTTGCCTACGTGCTCTGGGCGGGCGGGAGCGTTTTTTGGTCAGTGAACCGGACGAATTCGCTAGGGGAATGGTTTTACCTGGGCACCTACGGGTCGGCCTTCTACCTTGCCTACGGTTACCTTTCCCGCCAGGAAGCCGCCAAGCTGGTTCGGTTTCTCGTAATCTTTGGCTCCCTACTTTCCGTTGCCGGCATCGCGGAGTACTTGCTTCTGAACCCTGGCCGGATAGTCGCAACCTTCATAAACCCCAACCCTCTCGGTGGGTACCTGGCCATGCTTTGCCTACTGGCCCTGCCCCGGTGGCTTACGGCGGCGGAAAACGGTCGCGGTCGGTGTTTTCTTTTCGGCGGTCTGGGCGCCTTTGCCGTCCGTCCGGCGCTCTCCCTTGCTTTGTTGCTCATGCTAACCGGTTTGGCCCTCACCGGGTCCCGCGGAGCCTGGATGGCTTTTGCCTTCGGCTCTGCAGCGCTGTTTATCTTGCGCCCCCGGGCCCGGAGCTTGCGAGTGGGGTGCGCCTTCGGCCTGCTGCTGGCCGTGGTAGCGCTGGTCGCCGTAGGTCTAGCGCATATCGCGGCCTGGTTACAGCAAACTGAAGGGGCGCGGTGGCTTGCCGGGAGGCTTCTAGAGGCCAACCTCATCCGGGCGGAGAGTTTCGGCTCTAGCTCCGTCGGTGGTCGTCTTTCCTTTTGGGGGGTGGCACTCCGAGAGGCGGCGGCGCGACTGCTAACCGGCTTCGGCCTGGGCAATTATCATGAGGTCTACTTCCTCTATTGGCCGGGAGACGAGTTTTACTCCAAGTACGCCCATAACCACTATCTCCAGACCGCTGCCGACCTAGGCCTTCCCGGGGCCATCCTCCTAGCCCTGGCCTTGTCCCTCTTGGCCACGGCTCTATGGGGCCGGGTTCGGCGTTTGCGGGCGCACCCCCTTCCCCTAGGCCTGTTTGCCTCCTGCCTTGCCTTCCTGTTTCATAGCGGGGTGGACTTCACCTGGGATATGCCCGCCGTAACCCTCACCTTTTGGGTGCTGGCCGGAACCGCCTTGGGGCTGAGTCGCAACCATAGGGTCCCAACAGGCATGAACCGATACCGAGTGGCCTTCCGGGCGGTGGCGCTGGCCACGGCACTTCTGGCCGTCCACGCCTGGGTGGTAGACCACTATTTGAATCTAGGAGTGGAGGCGGCCCGGGAAGGCGAAAGCTCTCGAGCGTTGGCGTCGTGGCAAAAGGTCGAGGTGCTGGCGCCGTGGTCGCCTGCTCCCTGGTACTATAGGAGTCGGCTTTGGACCGGGGAGCCGAACCGGGGGGAGAGGGCGGCGGCCGAGGCGGTTAGACGTTCTCCCTACGATAAGGATCTTCGCCTAATACTGGCCCGCTTTCAGGAGCAGCTCGGCCATATGGAAGCAGCCGAAGAGAATCTGCGCCTGGCCCTGAGTCTGGGCGGTTACTACCCTGGTCCCCATCTTACCTTGGGACAATTCTATTTGCGTCAGGCTCGGTGGTCGGAGGCGGAAGAGGTAATGGCCCGGGGCCTGGCATTGAAGGACTTCGCCCTGGCCCGGGCTCCTAACGCCAAGGAGACAGCGCGCCTGGAGGAGCAGATCCTGGGGCTGCGACTGGGTCTGAGCCGGGCCTACGCAGAACAGGGGCGCTTCGAGGCGGCGGTGCAGCAGCTTACCGAAGTGCTGCGGGCTCACCCCAACCATGAGGCGGCGCGGCAACTACTGGAGCGTTACCGCGCCCAAGCGGCGATGGCCACCGAGCAGGAAAGGCTTCCTCAGATGTCGAATGGGGGCTACTGAGGGAGGAATATGCTGAAGATCAAGCGCCCTTGGCCTAGTGTGTCTGGATGTCCTGGTTTTACCCTTTTGGAGGTCCTAATGGTGGCGGTAATTTTGGGGATTCTGGCTGCCACCGTGGCCCCCCAGGGTGCGGCGCTAGTACAGTCCTACCGGCTAAAGGAGGCGGCGGAAATGGTGGCCGCCGATCTCCGGCTGGTACAGCAGCGGGCGGTGGCCGGTGAGGGCCGGAACTGGCGCCTAATCTTCAACCTGGGAGGCAACCGGAGCCGATACCTGGTACAGCAGGGTACCGGGGGAGTGAACCTGATCCGGGACTTGCCTAAAGGCATAGTTTTCGACGGAGACATCAAGGTTGGGGCAGCGTACAATGAGGTGTGGTTTGACTTAGAGGGTACGCCTAACTCCGGGGTGGTGGACATCGTCATCCCCCTGAAGGACGAGCAGAGCGGCCGTTATCTTTTTGTCCAGGTTGGCGGGACTACCGGTCGAGTATCGGTTACCGAGCGCCTGTAGGGTGGCGCTCGGTTAGGAGTCCAGGAGCGGATGGCTAATGGGGCGAACCGGGCCAAGGAAGAGGGTACGCGAGGATGGTTTTACTCTTATAGAAGTACTTGCGGCCCTGGCCATTCTGGCCGTAGCCCTGATACCACTTATGGATGTATTCGGGCAGAGCCTAAGACTGGGAGAGCAGGCAGGCGAGGAAAGTGTTGTAACCTATCTGGCGCAGGAAAAGATGGAGCAGTATCTCTTCTGGTTCCGCCAGCACCGAGGCCAGGGTCTGGAACTTCGGGCCAAGCTCGAGGCGGATCACGTTGACCTCGATCCTGACGACGGCGAGGATCCCGAGTTTCGGCCTTTAGACGATTTCCCCGGCTACGCCTATCGGGCCTGGTTGGCTCCGGAATACGGTAACGGCGAAGCCAGGCAGTTGCGGCGGCTTAAGGTGGAAGTTAGGGGGCCAGAGGGCCGGCCGGTCGTGCTAACCACTTTGGTTTGGTGAGGACTAAGGGACCATGGTGAATCATCAGTCCCTGAGAAGGTCGCCTGGAGGACAGAGGCGGTTGCGCCTTGGCGACGGCGGGTTTACGCTTCTGGAGGCCCTCTTGGCTGCCATGTTGATGGTAACCGTCGTGGCCTCGGCCTACGTCCTGCTTGAGCAAGGGGCGCTCTCGTGGCAGGTGCAGGCCGACCGGCGGGAGGCCCGGGAGAACTTGCGCGTGGCCCTGGCCAGAATAGGTAAGTACGCCCGGGAAGCCACGGGAGTAAAGGTAGAGGCCAACGGAGCCGCGCTCACCCTTTCCTGGTACGATCTGAGTAACGCTCAGTGGAAGCAAATCCGCTACCAGGTAATGCGGGGCGCCCTTTGGGAAGGGCGCCGCAACAAGTCCGGTCCGGAATGGGTATCTACGCCCAACCCTTCGACCGACTACGTCTGGAAGGTGTTGGCCGAGCGCATAGTGGAAGCCCGGTTTACGACCGAGGGAAACGGAGACGCCAGGCTGGTGAGCGTGGGGCTGGTCGCGAGGGACCGTCGCGGAGTTGAGCAGGCGGTGAGTACCAAGTTAATGGCGCGGGTGGTCTCGGTGAATCCGTAGCCCTTCGGGACAAGCCTGGAAAGCATCTGCCGGACAAGGGGCGGGCTTCGGTGTGGGGTGATGAACGCCTGAGCAGCGCAGCGAGTCGGCCCTGCTGGATTGAGGATCAGGGCGTGACCCTGATGACCGTCCTCGTGGTTCTAACCGTATTATTGGGGTTGGGCCTGGCGGCCTTGGCTCTTACCCTGATCCATAAAGATATCAGTCGCACGGAGGTGCGAAGCCTGCAGGCCTTCTACGCCGCCGAAGCGGGCATCCAGGCGGCCCTGGCCCAATTAGCGGCCAGCCTTGAATGGCCGGGGTATGACCCTTCTAGAGGGATAGGCAGCTTACCGGCGATTGCCGATCAACTGGAGGGTGCCCGGATCAAGGAGATTCTGTTGACGCCTCAGGGAGAAGTGTTGCAGGTTGAGGCCCGGGGCGAGGCTGGTGACCTCACCCGCCGGGTGGCGGCTTTGCTTCGGAAGCCTGCCTGGGCTTTCGGTTTGATTCTTTACCAGGCCACGGCACCGGTGAGCATCGGAGGTAACTCTTACCTGCGAGGCACTTTTATCTTTGCCGGCGACGTTACCATCGGGTCGTCCGTGCAGGTGGGGGATTCCCAGGCCAGAGACGGGTGGATTATCTCCGGTGGCAATGTAGTCAACAAGGGAGTGGTTTACGGCGGGGTGAAAGCTCGGGGAGTGGTTGACAATTCTCAGGGAACGATCGTGGGGGTTCTGGAACAGCGGGCGGAAGTCTTCATTCCTCCGGTTACGGCTCCAGATCTACAGTATTACTACATCCGCGCCGACGAAAGGTTGGCCGAACCGGATGGCGAGGTTGAGTTGACGGGTGAGGCCCTGCAGGCTTTCATCAATGCCGGAAAACGTATTGTTTACGTGGACGGAGATCTGGTTTTGGACGAAAAGGGTAACCGCAACATCGTTTACGAGGGACAAATCGCCCTCGTGGCCAGCGGTAGTATAGAAATAAGAGCAGATGTGGTCAGGGGGCCCGGAACCCAAGAGACTAGCGTCTTGGCCTTAATCGCTGGTGGAAACATTATAGTGCACAACCAGGAAGTGGAAGCTCTGCTATGGGCGGGCGGTGAGCTTTGTACCTACGGTAATCCCTCCATACGCGGAGCGGCGGTAGCGGCCACCTTAGAGGCAAGCGGTGGGTGTAACCTCACCTATGACCTTATCCTTACCAGTCAGTTTTGGAATAGCTTTCTCTTGCCGCCGGACGAGTTCGGCCTTAAGATGGTACGCTGGTGGGCGAAGGGGTCGTAGGGGGGGGCCATTTGATTCCCTTTGTTCACTTTCGAAAGAAACGATATATTGGCTTTGACCTGGGAGCCAGGGGGGTGCGGGCGGTAGAGGTGCAGGGCCGTGCCGGAAGTTGGCAGGTGAGTTCCGCCGTGGTTCACCCCTTACCGCCGGGGGCGGTCCGAGATGGGATGGTATTGGTGCCGGATAAGGTGGTCGCTGCCCTAGATAAACTTGCGGCCGAGCAAGGGTGGAAAGGTCGCAGGGTATTTGCCTCCGTCGGTGGTAGCCGTCTCATTACCCGGCATTTACGTCTCCCCCTCATGCCCCGGGAGGAACTGGATAAGGCCGTACGTTACGAGGCCGAGCAGTACCTGCCTGTGGGGACAGCGGAACTCAGCACGGATTTCGCCGTGCTGGGGAAGGAGCAAGATGGGGAAGGGGAGAAATTGGAGGTACTGCTGGCCGCTGTTCCCCTGGATACGGCGCGCACCTACGCCGAGTTGTTCGAGGCCGCCGGGCTATCCTTGATGGCGCTGGACATCGTGCCCCTGGCCTGGCAGCGGGTGTTGGTCGCCGCGCTGGGCGATTCCCTGGCCGATCAGGCGGTAGGGGTGCTGGATCTGGGATATTCCTGTACCCACATTGTGATACTCTATGGCTCCCGGGTGGAACTGTGCCGCTCGTTACCGCAGGGGTGGGGTGTGGCAGAGGCGAGTTCAGCGGCTTACGAGGCCGCGGCGGCCATGGCTCCGCCTGTGCCTCCGGCGCCGTCTGCGGGGACGGCCCTGGAGGAGGTCTTAGGAAGCATCTTGAACGAGATGCGTCGGTCGGTGGACTTTTTTCGTGTCCAGAGGCGGTCGGCAGTTTGGGGGAGTCTCTACCTTGGCGGTGCGTTAGGCGGGTCTTCTGAGGTATGCGCTTTGCTTGAGGCGGAGATCGGGGTGCCAGTTAAGCCCTTTTGGCCCTTAGCGGAGGGTCTGGTAGCCGATCCAGAGTTGGTGGTAGCGCTTGGAACCGCCCTGCGGCAGGTGATACCCTAGTGCCAGCGGTCAATCTTCTACCTCTTGAGCTCCGACCTCCTTCCCAAGGTGTCTCCGGGCGCCGGTTGGCACTTGTGGCCGCGTGTCTGGCCGCAGCCGCGGTTACGGGCCTGGCAGCCGCCAGTTATTGGCGTCTGACCCGGGAGTTACAGGCGGTTACCGCGGCCAGGGTGGAGCTGGCAGAGGTGGCGGCGGAAGCCGAGGAGTTGGAACGGGAGTTGAGTCAGATCGAGCAGGAGCGGACGGCACTACAGGAGGTATGGCAGAAGCGTTTTTCGTGGTCGCGCTTCCTCTCGGATTTGTGGGCCAGCTTGCCCTCAGGGGTATGGCTGACCGATCTTTCGGTAAAGGGTTCGGAGCTAACCCTGCAGGGAGGTGCCGCCTCAGCCGGTAACGTAGCTCAATTCCTCCAACGGCTGGTGCTAGTCGCCGGGGTCCGGGCACCCCAGTTGGTTAAGTTGGAAGGTAACCCGGGGCTGAGATTTACCGTAAAGGCGACGCTGGAAAGGCCCTTGCTTCCGGAGCGAGGAGAAGGGGATTGACTCGAACGGCACGGGAGAAATATCTATTGGCTGCCCTTTGTGTGGTCCTCGGAACCGTGGCTTTTTACCGGCTAGGGGTGGGCATAGCGTGGCCTCGTTACCTAGAGCTCCGGGAGAGGCTGGTCACGGAAATCGAAACTCTGGCTCAAACCCGGCGTGAGGTCCAGCGTCTGCCCGCGCTTAAAGAGGAGGTTGCTGGAGCCAGGATTAAATTACGAGAGTTGCGACAACCCTTCGAAGCGGTGGGGCGGGAAGGAGCCTTGACCTACCTTCTGCATTTGCTGCCCGCGGGTGTGCAGCTCAGAGAATTGGTGCCGGAAACAGATGAAGATAAAGGCTATTATCGGGTTTCCCCGGTGCGCCTTAGGCTGGTTGGCCCTTTCCCCGAAGTACAGGTGTTTCTGGACAAGCTCGAGGCTCTCCCGGTTTACATTCGCGACTTGCGCATGGGCCCGGTCGAAGACGGATCGGGAATCGAAGTAGAGGTGAAACTGGATTTGTTCTTCCGGTCCGTGGCGCCTGCGGCGGCATCGTCGCGGCAGGTATTTGGGGTGGCCTTGAGAGACCCTTTTGCGGCCCCAATCGAAGCTGTGTCCACAGAGCCTCGGGCGGCCGTTACGGGCGGTACCACAGGAGCGCAGACTGAAGTGAGGAAAGTACACGGGCGAGTTCCGGAAGGCGGTGCCAGTGAGGCTGCGGCTGTAGTAGCCTCCCCAAGAGAGGTTTCGGACGGTCGTCGGCAGGAGGAGGAAGCCACAACACCGGAAGCGTCGTACGTCTGGCCTAAAGGAGAGGGGCCGGACGCCCTCAACCGCCAGTACACCTTCCCGGTGCGGCGGTGAGAGACTCAGGCTAAAGGTAATGGAGGGCGGCAGATGACCCGGGGTGGCGCGCTCTGGAAATGGTGGATGCTCGGGTTGGCGCTTTGGGCAGGGGTGGCCGTAGCGCCGGCCCTGGCCGGTACCAAATGGACCCCCGTCCGCGTCGCGGCGCTTTTCGGACCCTTGCGGGTGGTGGTTAACGGTCGGGATTGGCAGCCGGAAGTTAAGCCGTTCCTTCTCCAGGAGCGGGGCACGATAATGGTCCCGCTGCGGGAACTGGCGACGGAGCTAGGGGTGCCGGTGCGCTGGGACCAGGCTACGGGCACGGTCTACGTCGGGTCTGCAGACGCGGCTGGGGGTTCGCCTTCCGGCGCGGGCTCCCCGGCGCCGGCCGCTTCCGGCTCCGCGTATGCGTGGCTGGAAGAACTGACGGTGCTCCGCAATATTGGCCCCTTTTACCAGCAGCCCCGGCGGAACTTCATGGTGGCGGCCCGACCCTTCAACCGGGGGGTGGCGGTGGAGCTGGACGGGAAAGAGGAGGCAGAAGTGGTAGTAGACCTGGCCGGGCGCTACCAGAGCGCGGAAGGCTACCTGGGCATCGAGGACGCCACCTGCAACAGCCGGGGCGGAGCCACGGTGTCCTTTTATGCCGACGACCGGTTGGTTTATACCTCCCCGTTGCTGAAGCCCTCTCAATACCCGTTTTTTGTGAGTAGCCGCCAGTTGGGAGGGTTAGCCGGGGTGAAACGATTGCGCGTACAGGTGCATTGGCAGGAAGTAGGGCTGGGGGACTACGACCGGGTGGTTGTGGTGTTGGCTCGTTTTCGCTTTTTCCGCTGAGAGGAGAGCGTAAGCGCTATGCCTAACTGGCCTGGGTTGGTGGCGGCAGGGGCGGCGGCCGGGGTGGCGGTGGCTCTGTACCGGCAGAACCGGAGACTGCGGCGGGCCCGCTCGGCTTTGGAGCAAAAGGTCCGGGAACTGGCGGAGCGTAACCGGCTTCTGGAGGGGCTAGCGATAACCGACGGGCTTACCGGACTTTACAACCGCCGCTACTTCGAGCAGCGCCTGGCGGAGGAGATAAGCCGCTGCCAGCGGTACGAATCGGTGCTGGCGCTGGCCATGATCGACGTGGACTACTTCAAGTGCTACAACGACGCCTTGGGACACGTAGAGGGCGACCGGGTGCTGCAGGATCTGGGCGGCCTGCTCCGGGAGAGCGTGCGGGAAGGAGACGTGGTGGCCCGCTACGGCGGGGATGAGTTTGCCGTCATCTTCGTAGAAATGGATTCTTTGGTGGCGCAGAAGGCCGGCGAGCGCATCCGGGAGAACATCGAGGCCTACGCCGCCAGGCTGGTAGGCTCCGGCTCGGGCGCGGCGGAAGAGCTGTTGACCGTTTCCGTGGGCATTGCCAGCTTTCCCAAGGACGCCGAGACCGCCGAAGAACTCATCAGCAAGGCCGACCAGGCCCTGTACCGGGCCAAGGAGGGCGGGAAGAACCGGGTGGTGGTCTACCAGTCTCCCCTGGAGGAGCTGGCCCAGGGGACGGAGATACCGGAGCAAGAAGAGGAAGAGGGCGACCTTGCCCTCCACCTCATGCGGGCCATACGCTCCATCCTCCTTTCCATCAACGCCCGCGACCGCTACACCTACGGCCATTCCCAGCGCACCACCCGTTACGCCGAGGCCCTTTCGCGCCGCCTGGGGCTGGCTCCGGAGCGCGTGCGGCTGGTCAAGCGCGCCGCCCTGCTGCACGACGTGGGCAAGGTCAACATCGATAAAGAGATCCTTATTAAGTCTAAGCCCCTTTCTGCGGAAGAGAGGGAGATCATCAGGCGCCATGCCCTCATGAGCGCGCAGATAATCGAGCCGGTTAAGGAGCTGGCCCGGGTAATTCCCATTGTGGAGCAGCACCACGAGCGCTACGACGGCAAGGGCTACCCCCGAGGTCTGGCCGGTGAAGAGATTAGCCTTGAGGCCCGCATCCTGGCCATTGCCGACGCTTATGATGCCATGCGCTCCCCGCGGCCCTATCGCGACGCCCTAAGCTTTGCCGAGGCGGTAGCGGAACTGCGCCAGGGGGCGGGCACGCAGTTCGACCCTCACCTGGTAGAAGCGTTCATAGAAGTGATTCGGGAGCTGGAGATGGGGGCTGCCGGTCGGCCTCGCGCCTGACCGCCGGAAGGAAAACTTTTGGGCATCGGGAATAATAGTAGGGAAGTCCGGCAAAGGCGCCCGCTTGGGCGGCGGCCGGAAGAGGAATAGCTTACGACCACCGGCAAGGCAAACCGAGGGTGTGCCGGGCGGAAGGGGGGCTGTAGTTGGCGCCGGGTCTGGACAGGGAAGAGCTGGCAAGGGTTCTGGAGATCGCCTTGGCACGGGGAGCGGATTTCGCCGAAGTCTTCCTGGAGGAGCGGCAGGTTTGCGCCCTTACCTGTGAGGACGACCGGATCGAGCGGGTGACCACCGGCCGGGAAGTGGGGGCCGGGGTGCGGGTTATTAGCGGGGAGAGTACCGCCTACGGCTACACCAATCATCTCGAGCTAGACCGCCTGACGGATCTGGCGCGCACCGTGGCCGACACCGCGCGCCTGAGGGGGAGCGGGGAGGTGGTGCTGGACTTGCGCTCCGTTTCCGCTCCTTACCTTTTGGAGATACATAGGCCGCCCGAGCAGGTGCCGGTATCCGATCGGGTGGCGCTGGTGCGGCGGGCCAATGCCGCCGCCCGAGGGGAAGATCCGCGGATTAAGCAGGTGCTGGTCAATTATGCCGACACCCGGCAGCGGGTACGCATTGCCAACACCGAGGGGGACTACGTAGAGGACGAACGGGTGCGGGTCCGCCTGGCGGTGCAGGCGGTGGCGGCGGCCCAGGGGCGGTTGCAGACCGGCTACGAAGCCGTAGGGGGATTTATCGGCCTGGAGCTGTTCGAGCAGCAGCCGCCCGAGGAAGTGGCCCGCACCGCGGCCCGGCGGAGCCTCCTGATGCTGGAGGCCAGGCCCGCGCCCACCGGCCGGATGACCGTGGTGATGGCGGCGGAGGCGGGAGGCACCATGGTACACGAGGCCTGCGGTCACGGGCTGGAAGCCGACCTGGTGCAAAAAGGTCTCTCCGTCTACGCCGGCCGTTTGGGGCAGGTGGTAGCCTCGCCCCTGATCACGGTGATCGACGACGCCACCCTGCCCGGCCGGTTCGGTTCTTACCGTTTCGACGACGAGGGCACGCCCGGGCAGAAGACAGTGCTGATCGAGAAGGGCGTGCTTTGCAGTTACATGTACGATCGTCTTACCGCCCGCCGGGAGGGACGGCGTTCCACCGGCAACGGGCGAAGAGAGTCCTACCAATACCGGCCCCTACCCCGGATGCGCAACACCTACATCGCCCCCGGGGAGCACGACCCGGAGGAAATCATCCGCCGCACCGAGCGCGGCCTGCTGGTGAAGAAGATGGGCGGCGGCCAGGTGAACACCACCAACGGCGACTTCGTGTTCGAGGTGGCCGAAGGTTACCTTATCGAGGGGGGTCGGGTGACGGCGCCGGTGCGGGGAGCCACCCTTACCGGCAACGGTCCGGAGGTACTGCGGGAGGTAGACATGGTGGGAAGTGATCTGGGGTTCAGCATTGGGGTATGCGGAAAGAACGGCCAGGGAGTCCCGGTGAGCGATGCCCAGCCCACCATTCGCATTCCTTCCCTGGTGGTAGGGGGAACGGCCTGTGAGGCCGAAGCGGAGGGCAAGACCGGGGACCGGGCCGGCCGGTACGCCCGGGGGAGCGGGTGGCGAGGGGGCATGCGGCGGTGAGCGAGGATTTCGGAGCGGAAAAAGAGCTGGTTTGGGATCTGGTGGTGCGGGCCCGGCGCCAGGGGGCCTGGGCGGCGGAGGCCTATTTTTCGGAAGAAGAAGAGACCGCAATCGAGGTGCGGGACCAGAAGGTAGAGGATCTGAAAATCGCCCGGGAGCAGGGAGTGGGTCTCAGGGTGCTGGTGGGGCGGCGGCCCGGGTTCGCCTACACCACCGACTTCTCGCCCGAAAGCCTGAGCCGCCTGGTGGAGGAAGCACTGGCCAATGCCAACGGTGCGGACGAGGATCCCCACTACTCTCTGCCGGGCCCGGCGGTCTACGCCCAGGACTTGGACCTCTACGACCCGCGTCTGGAGGAAGTGCCGCCGGAGCAAAAGCTGGAGCTGGTCCTGCGCCTGGAGCAAGCGGGGCGGGACCTCGACCCGCGGGTGCGCCTGACCGAAAGCGCCAGCTACGAGGAGAGCCGCTACCGGGTGGTGCTGGCTAACTCCAACCACCTGCTGGCCGCTTACCGCGGCGCCCACTGCGGCCTGAGCGCGGTTTTCGTGGCGGTGCAGAACGGCGATCAAGAAACCGGCTTTGCCTTCCAGTATCGAACCAAGTACGCGGAGTTGGACCCGGAAGCCGTGGGCCGGCAGGCGGCTTCCCGGGCGGTAGCCATGCTGGGAGCCGGGCCGATTTCCTCCCGGCGAATTCCGGTGGTCATGGATCCCTACGTGGCCATCAACTTCCTGGGCTTGCTCATTCCCTCCTTCAGCGCCGAGGCGGTGCAGAAGGGCCGCTCGCTTTTGGCCGACAAGCGGGGTCAGAAGCTGGCCGGCGAGACGGTCACGGTGGTGGACGACGGACTGTTACGCGGCGGGCTGGCTTCCGCTCCCTTTGACGGCGAAGGCGTGCCCTGCCGTCGTAAGCTGTTACTGCGGGAAGGGGTGGTGGAGACTTTTCTCCACAACTGCTACACCGCCTCCCGCGCCGGGGAGGAGTCTACCGGTAACGCCGCCCGGGGGTCCTTCCGCAGCACGCCGGGGGTGGGCACTACCAACTGCTACCTCCAGCCGGGGGATCAGGACCCGGAGGCGCTGATCAAAAGCGTAGGCCACGGCCTCTACCTCACCGAAGTGCTGGGGATGCATACCGCCAATCCGGTGTCCGGCGACTTTTCCGTGGGGGCGGCCGGCCGGCTGATCCAGAACGGAGAACTGAGCGCGCCGGTGAGGGGCATCACCGTGGCCGGGAACGTCTTGGAGTGGCTGGCGGCCATCGAGGCCTGCGGCCGGGATCTGACCTTTCTCGGCAGCACCGGCGCGCCCACGGTGCTGGTGGGCCGGCTCACGGTGAGCGGGTGAGGGGAGGGACGGAAGCTGCGTATTCTAGTGCTGCACGGCCCGAACCTCAACCTCCTGGGCGAGCGGGAGCCGGGGGTATACGGGACGGTCACCCTGGAGGAGATAAACCGCCGGCTGGAGAAGCGGGCTAAAGACCTGGGAGTGGAGCTGGAGATCTTCCAGTCAAACCACGAGGGAGCGCTGATTGACCGGCTGCACGAGGCGCGTCACCGGGTGCAGGCGGTGATCGTCAATCCCGGCGCCCTTACCCATTACAGCCTGGCCCTGCACGACGCCCTGAGGGCGGTTAACCTCCCGGCGGTGGAGGTGCATCTTAGCAACATCTATGCCCGGGAGGAATTCCGCCGCCATTCGGTGGTAGCACCGGCGGTTTCCGGCCAGATAAGCGGCTTTGGAGTCATGAGTTACCTGTTGGCTTTGGAGGCGGCGGTGTATCTCGCGGGCGGCCGGGTCCAATCCTGAGGGGCCGTTCCCACCGGCACGGGGGAGGGAGTTCTTTGCCCGCCGATATCGGCAAGGAAACCTACCGTCTCCGCCAGGTCCGGCTCCTGGCGGAGCTGGAAGGCTCGGGCGCGGAAGCCTTATTGATCACCCGCCCGGAGAACTGCCTCTACCTCACCGGGTTTTCCGGCGAAGGCACGGTGGTGGTATCGGCTTCCGGCACCTGGTTGCTGACCGACTTCCGTTACCTGGAGGTCGCGCAGGCGGAGGTAGAGGCCGCCCAACCGGTTCGGATAGAAGGCGGGTGGACGCAGACGGTTAAGAGGTTGGTCACTGACCAGGGGTGGGGCCGGCTAGCCTTTGAGGCCGAACATCTGACCTATGGCCGGTACTGTGAACTGGCTGAGGCCCTAGCTCCGGTTCTCCTGGTTCCCACCGCGGGCCTGGTGGAGCGGTTACGCCGGGTGAAGGACGAGGCCGAGTTAGAAAGGCTGCGCCACGCCGCCTGGATCACCGATACAGCCTTCTCGTATGTACTGGAGCGGATACGCCCCGGTATAACCGAGAAGGAACTAGCCTTAGAACTAGAGTATTACTTGGGCCGAAACGGCTCGGAGGGAGTTTCCTTTCCCACCATTGTGGCTGCCGGGCCCAGAAGCGCCCGTCCTCATGCCGTACCCCGGGAGGAGCCGGTCCGGGAGGGCGATCTCCTTCTCTTGGATTTTGGCGCGGTCTGGGAAGGCTATCACGCCGATTTAACCCGCACCGTGGCGGTGGGGCGGGCGGGAGCCAAGGAGCGGGAAGTTTACGCGGTGGTGAGGGAGGCTCAGGAGGAGGCCCTGGCCGCCATCCGGGCCGGGCGAACCGTCGCGGAGATCGATTCCCTGGCCCGGGAGGTGATAGCGCGGGCTGGGTACGGCGAATACTTCGGTCACCGTCTGGGCCACGGTGTGGGTCTGGCGGTACACGAGGAGCCGGCGCTGGGCGGGGAGGAGACGGTTTTGGAGCCGGGCATGGTGGTGACCGTGGAGCCGGGGATCTACCTTCCCGGCTGGGGCGGCGTGCGCATAGAGGACTTGGTGGTGGTGACCCGGGACGGGTGCGAGATCCTATCGCGGGCGCCTAAGGATTTTTTGATTGTAGGAAGGTGAGAGCATGATTTCTACCAACGACTTTCGTACCGGGGTTAAAATCGAGGTGGACGGAGAGCTTTATGCAGTAGTAGAATTCCAGCACGTAAAGCCGGGTAAGGGTGCGGCCTTCGTGCGCACCAAGCTGCGAAACCTGCGCACCGGCGCGGTAATTGAGCGCACCTTCCGAGCCGGCGAAAAGGTGCCTCAGGTGCGGGTGGAGCGCCGGGAGATGCAGTACCTCTACAACGACGGCGAGAACTACGTCTTCATGGATACCTCCAGTTTCGAGCAGCTCAGCCTGCCGCGGGAGAAGCTGGAGGAGGCAGCGCAGTTCCTAAAGGACGATATGGTCGTGTACGTGTTGCTGTATGAAGGTGAGACCATAGGCGTGGAGTTGCCGAACTTCGTAGAGCTTAAGGTGGTACGTACCGAGCCGGGAGTGAGGGGCGATACGGTGAGCGGCGGTAGCAAGCCGGCCACTTTGGAGACCGGGGCGGTAGTGCAGGTGCCCCTGTTTATCGAGGAAGGGGACGTAATCCGCATCGATACGCGGACGGGAGAGTATATCGAGCGGGTATAGGGGGTACATATACCTAGGGAATGACCTAGGGGGTACCGCGGACGAGATGGCATCAACGGAACTAAAAGAGAAGATGGCCTATCTCCAGGGTATGGTTTCCGGGCTGGGTTTAGATACCGCCACCCGGGAGGGGCAAATTCTGAAAGAGATGTTGAGCCTTTTGGAAAGCCTGGTCGGAGTGGTGAGCGAGCTGCAAAAGGCGCAGGAGCAAACCGAGGAATACCTGGAGAGCGTGGATGAGGATTTGTTCCGGCTGGAAGACGAGGTCTACGGCCCGGAGCCGGAAGAAGAGGGGGAGCGGGAATACGTCGAGGTGGAGTGCCCGCAGTGTCGGGAGGTGGTCTGCTTCGAGACGGACCTCCTGGACGGCGAGGGCGAGCTAGAGGTGAGCTGCCCCCAGTGCGGAACGGTGGTCTATACCACCCGGACCGGTAGCCCGACGGACGGAGATCAAAGCCTAGAGCAACAGTCTTAGACGTCTAGGCAGCGCGAAAACTTAGCTGGCCCGGGACATGTATATTAAGGCGATCGGAAGCTACGCAGCTGGTCGCCTTTTTGTTTTCTTGCCTACCGGGCATATCCTTCTCCGCCCGGTAATATCTATCTAGCGGTGGAGGGGAAAATGTTGGCAGCGATCGGCGTTTGGGAACGGTTTCAACGGGAGATCTTACCTTGGTTGGCCCCTTCGGTCCGGGAGCCGCTACGGCGGCTGGCGCCGGAGTTGGTTTCCGAGTTGGAAGAAGTAAGATTGCGGGCCCAAAAGCCGTTAGTGGTGGTGACGGCCGCGGCCATCCGCTTCGTTACTCCCGAGGGCCACCCCACTGACGAGGTACGGCGGGCCTACACGGTAACCGGCGAGGACTTACGGCGCACCCTGGAGGCCGTAACCCGCAGTTCCTGGTACGCCTTGACCGAGCAGTTGCGGGAAGGCTATCTCACCCTGCCGGGGGGGCACCGCCTGGGGCTGGCAGGAGAGGCGGTACCGGGCGAAGCCCGGGTGGCGGGTTTGCGGCATGTGGCCAGCCTCAACCTGCGCCTGGCCCGAGAGGTGCCCGGTTGCAGCCTGGGTATCTTGCCCTACCTGTGGGACCGGGCCGGCGGCCTTCCTTGGCATACCCTCGTACTCTCCCCTCCCCGGGCGGGTAAGACCACCTTCCTGAGGGATGTGGTGCGCCACTTTAGCTACGGCGTTCCCCAGTTTGGCATACCCCCCTCCAGCGTGGGGCTGGTGGACGAGCGGGGCGAGATTGCCGCCTGCTTCGAGGGCGTGCCCCAAAACGATGTGGGGCCCTGCACGGACGTACTGTCCGGTTGGCCCAAGGCCCAAGGGATGCTGGTGCTCTTGCGGGCCCTCTCACCCCGGGTGATCGCCACCGACGAAATGGGCGGCCCGGAGGACTTGGCCGCCCTGTACGAGGTGCTGAACGCCGGGGTAAAGGTAGTGGCCACGGTTCACGCCTCCGATCTGGAGGAGCTCAGGCGGCGTCCTGCCTGGCGGCGAATCTTAGGGCGCGGCGGGTTTGAGCGCCTGGTAGTGTTGAGCCGACGCTTGGGGCCGGGCACGGTGGAGGCGGTCTTAGACGGTTCGGGGCAACTTCTGTTTCGGGGCCCCTGGAGGGCGGTCGGGATTTGGTCTGCCGCCGCCAAAAGGAGGGCCTAGGGTGAAGCTGTTAGGTGCCCTGATGGTATTTTGGGCCTGCGGGGCCCTGGGGATGCTGCTGGCGGGCAACCTCGTCCGGCGGCAGCAGATCCTGCGGGAGCTGCAGGTTGCGTTGCAGCTTCTGGAGACCGAAATCACCTATGCAGCCACCCCCTTACCGGAGGCTTTCCGGCGGGTGGGGCAAAAGTGCCGGTCACCCGTTGGTCGACTCTTCCTCGCCGCTGCCAATACGCTGGACGCGGATCCGGGTATCACCGCCGGTGAGGCTTGGGAAGCGGGATTGGCCGCGCTTTGGGCGGTGGCCCCTATGGACCGGGAGGAGGTGGCGGTGTTATCGGATTTGGGACAAGGCCTGGGGCGAGGCGACCGAGAGGATCAAAGAAAGAAACTCGAACTGGCCCGGGCTCAACTTCAGCACCTGGAGCGAACTGCGGCCGAGGTACGTGCCCGCCAGACGCGGGTATGGCAGACTTTGGGTTTCCTAGGCGGAGTGACGATCATCCTGCTTCTATACTGGTAAACGGGTGAGAGGTATGAACATCGAACTGATCTTCCGGATTGCCGGAGTGGGGATATTGGCGGCGGTGCTGCACACGGTGCTAAAGCAGGCGGGTAAGGAGGAGTTGGCCCACCTGGTGACCCTGGCCGGAGTAGGCTTGGTGCTGATGTGGGTGGTGCAACTACTGGCACAACTCTTTGAGCAGGTACGATCGGTATTCTATCTGTACTAGGGACTGAGCAACCCGGGGGGAAAAGACGTGGAGGCGGGACAGATCGTAGGGCTGGGGCTGATTGCGGCGGTTTTATTGGTAGTAGTCCGCCAGCAGCGGCCGGAGTTGGCCCTGTTGCTCAGCGTGGCCGCGGGGGGAGTGATATTCCTTTTGATACTGAGCCAGGTAGGTCGGGTAACCGAGGTGTTAGACCGACTGGCCACGGCGGCCCGGGTGGATCGCCTTTACCTAGGCACCCTCCTTAAGATTATCGGCGTGAGTTATCTGGCCGAATTCGGCGCCCAGGTCTGCCGGGATGCGGGAGAGCAGGCCGTGGCCGCACGGGTGGAAATGGCGGCCAAGATACTAATCGTAGTGCTGGCCTTGCCCATCGTAGTGGCGGTTTTGGACACGGTGATGAGGTTAGTGCCATGAGAGCGGTCATGGGACTGGCGGTGGGCGGTATCTTGGTTCTTTGGTGCCTTTGGGCGGGCGCGGCCGAGGCCGCGACGGAGGTGAACCCGGACCCGGTGGGGGGTATCCTTGAGCGTCTGGACTTTGGTCGTGCCGAGGCCCTGGTGCTGGAGGCAGGCCCCGAAGGGGAAAACCCTTGGCCTCAGGTGAGCCTCCGGGGCATATTGGCCGATCTACAGGCGGGCCGACCGGTGCTTGACTTTCGGACGCTTTTGTCTTCCCTGGGACGCTTTTTAGGGGGGGAGGTCCTGGCCGGTGCACGAGTGATGGGGCGGCTCGTAGTGCTGGCGGTGCTTTGCGCCGTGCTGCACAACCTTCAAGCAGCGTTCGAGCGCCGCACCGTGGGTGAGGTGGCCTATTTCGTGGTATTCCTGGCCCTGGTGGCGCTGGCCCTAGGGTCTTTCTCTTCCGCCCTACAGTCGGGCCGGGAGGTGGTGGATAGGATGACCGCCTTTATGCAGGCCCTACTACCGGGACTGTTAGTCCTGCTCACCGCCCTGGGCGGAGCGGCCACTTCGGCGGTAGTCCACCCCCTAGTTCTGGGGTGTTTGGCCCTGGCCGGTACCCTGGTGCGGGACGTAGTGCTACCCCTCCTTTACCTCGCCGCCACGCTTACCATAGTAGGGAGGATTTCCGATCGGTTTCCGGTTTCCCGCTTGGCGGATACCTTAAAGAGCGTGGCCGTCATCTGCCTGGGCCTGTTCATTACCCTGGCGGTTGGAATGCTGGCGGTTCAGGGAGCGGCCGCGGGCGCGGTGGACAGCCTTACCTTGCGGACCGCCAAGTTCGCTTCTACCGCCCTGGTGCCGGTCATAGGCAAGACCCTGACCGACGCGGTGGAGGCGGTAGCCAGCGCCTCACTATTGGTTCAGAGTGCGGCCAGTCTTCTGGGAGTGATGGGTTTGTTGGGAATGGCCTTGTTTCCCGCTCTAAAAATTGGGGTGCTGGCCTTGATCTTTCACCTTACCGCCGCGCTAATTCAACCCTTTGGAGACACCCGCATTAGCGACACCTTGGCGGCCATGGGAGGGACTTTGGGCCTGGTCTTCGCGGTAGTGTTGGCCGTGGCCTTGTTCTTCTTCCTGGCCTTGAGCGTGGTGGTGGGGCTGGGGAACCTTAAGGCCCTGTGGTGGTAGCGGTGCTGGAGCTGACGTATCCCCGATTTCCCTAAGGCGGTACCGGGTGCTCCCCGTTCGTACTGTCACCTCGCCGACCGAAGTAGGGCTTGGTCTTCGCCCTCCAGCGGGCGCCCGGCGGAAGCGCCATCCGTGGCGCCCCGCCGCTTCGGCCGTCCTGAGGCCTGGCGCCCGCCTTCGCGCTCGCCCTCGCCAAGGTCGGTATCCGGCGAGGTGCCAACGTACTCAGAAGAGCACCCGGTACCGCCAGCGAACGCGGAAGAGGGGATAACTCAGGTGCTAGAAGTGTTGACCGACCTGGTACGTACTGTCGTCCTGTTGGTACTCCTGGCAGTACTGGTAGAGATGCTTTTACCTTCCGGGGAGTTGGCCCGGTTTGTGCGGTTGGTGATGGGGCTGTTCGTGCTGGCCGCGGTCCTGGGAGCGGTGGGGCGGTTCCTGCCCCATCTGGGAGAGGCGGTTCCCAGTCTCGCGCCGGCGGGGAACGGGGCGGTGGCGGTGGACGAGCGGATTCGGTCCCTGGAGGCCTATCAGCGGGAGGCGGTCTGGAGCCTCCTGGAGCACCAGCTCAAGCGGCAGGTCGAAGCGGCGCTAACGAGTTTGGGCCTTGAGGTCAGGGAAGTAAAGATTCGAGCAGATTCGGAGTGGCGGTGGGGTCAAGGGCCCACCTGGGACGGCCTGGAGGTTTACCTGAGTCGAGCCGGCGCGAAACGCCACTCGGAACCCGGAGAACTGGCTCGGTACCAGGAGGAGGTGAGGCAGCAACTGGCGCAGGTTCTAGGCCTTTCCCCAGAGCAGATAGAAGTAAACTGGACGGAATAAGCCGCCTGGGCTAGGGGGGAAGTAGTAAATGCGCATCAGCCGCGAGCAGTGGCCGCAGCTTATCTGGCTGGTGGTGTTGGGGGCCTTGGGAGTAGCGTTGCTGATGGTGGGCGGGCGAGGGGGAAATGTCCGGGACTGGTCCTCGACGGCCTCTCCGTCACCACAAGAGCTTCCGGCTCAGGGACTGGCCGCAGCGGAGGAAAGCTTAGAGGCCAGGTTGGAGGCCATTCTGGGACAGATCGAGGGAGCGGGAGAGGTAAGGGTACGGGTTACCCTCGCGCGGGGGCCAGTGTACGACTACGCCGTTAATACCAATACTAATGAGCGCCGGGTAGAAGAGGGAGGAGAGCGGGAGAACCGACGGGTTACTACGGAGGAAGTGGCCCAACAGCAATTGGTAATGCGGCAGGTGGGAGCCAGCCAAGAACCGGTGGTGGTGCAAGAGAGCCGCCCGGCGGTGCAGGGGGTTCTGGTGCTGGCTCGAGGAGGCAACGATCCCTTGGTTCGGGCCCGGCTTATCCAGGCGGTTCAAACCCTGCTGGGGGTGGCGGCCCACCAGGTGGCGGTATTACCCATGAATGGTTCCGGTGAATAGTAGAATAGTTCGGAGAGGAGAGGTTCGGCCGTGATGGTGGTCACCCGAAAGGAAACCTTGGCTTCTCTGGCGTTGCTGGTTTTGGCGGGAGTGTTTCTCTATCTCGGTTTTACTCAACAGCGGCCTTCCTTGAGCGAGCTGGCGCAGGCACCCGTGCCCACCTCGGCTCCTTCGCAGGTTTCAACCGAGGCGGGGTCCGGGGCGAAGGCCTCCGGAGGCCAGAAGGGTACGTCGGTGACGCTGCCGCAGCCGGCGGCCAATCCCTTGGAGGGAGCGCAGGCCAGTAATCTCAGGCAGAAGCGGGGCTCGGAGTTCTTTGTGGAATACCGTCTGGAAAGAGACCGGGTACGCAGCCAGGAGATTCAGTTGCTGCGGGAGGTAATTAATAACCCCAATTCCAGCCCAGAGGTCAAGAGCGAAGCCCAGCAGCGGCTGATAAGGCTTACCGAGTACATGGACCAGGAAGTACAGCTTGAGACTCTCCTGCAGGCTAAAGGCTACACCGAAGCCGCAGTACTTATCCAGCCCACTACGGTGAACGTAGTCGTTCGCGCGGCGCAGCTAAAGCCGGAAGACCTGGCCCGTATCGGGGAACTGGTGGCCCGCACTACCGGCCGGCGGCAGGAAGAAGTAGTCATAATCCCCTGGCCTTAAGTTATGGTTGTCCGCCGATGGAGAGTTCTGGTATAATAGCGCCATAGACGAAGCAAAACAACCTGGGGGAGGAAAAACATGGCTCAGAACAGCGCGGTGGGGGTAGGTCACAACGTGGAGACCGATTTGGGCTCTATTCGCATCGCCGACGAAGTAGTGGCGGTGGTGGCGGGGTTGGCCGCCACCGAGGTCGCCGGAGTGGCGGGAATGAGCGGCGGCATTGCCGGAGGAATTGCCGAGATGCTCGGCCGCAGGAACCTGGCCAAGGGTGTGAAGGTGGAGGTTGGGGAGAAAGAAGCGGCCATCGACCTTTTCACCGTGGTGAACTACGGGGTGCGGATACCGGACGTGGCTCTGGAGATCCAGCAGAAGGTGAAGGAAGCGGTAGAACGCATGACCGGTCTGAAGGTGGTTGAGGTTAACGTACACGTCCAGGGCGTAGCCTTTGCCGGGGATGAGGAAGAAGAAACCCGCCGGGTGCGCTAGCCGGGCCTAGCCAAGAGGGAGCGGAATTCATGGGCATGTTGGCGCGGGCAATTGCGCTCTTGTATACCTTGGTCCTCGCGGGGCTGGGGATGGTGGTGGCCGCTATCGCCGCAGGTTGGCAGGAGCCGGTTTGGTATTGGAACGGGGTGATGGCCTCCCCCCAGGAGCGTTGGATAATAGGGGCTCTGGCCGTTGTGGTGGCCCTGGTAGGGCTATGGGCCGCAGTAGGATCGGTCGGTTCCCGAGGACCAGATCAGATCCTGGTTCACAGTACTTCGGTAGGGGAGGTATTTATGAGCCTGGCGGCGGTAGAACATACGGTCGGCCGGGTGGCGCGCCAGGTTCGCGGAGTGCAGGAGGTTCATCCCCGAGTACGAGCCGGCCCGACGGGGGTGGCGGTAACGGTGGAGGTGGCGGTGCAGCCGGAGGTATCGGTTCCGCAGGTAACCGGCGAACTTCAGGAGAAGGTGCGACGCCAGATTGAAGAAATGATCGGCCTGCAGGTGCTGGAAGTTAGAGTCTTGGTAGAGAGCGTGCTGCGGGGCCGCTCCCGCGTGCGCTAGGCCAGGGCGGTGATCGGTGTGGACGGAGAGTATTGGCGCCGCCACCCGGGCCGGGCGTGCGGCCTGGCCGCAGGGATGCTTTTCGGGCTTCTAGCCGTGGTGCTGGGTTTCTGGCAAGCGGTCTTCATCTTTTTCTGCGCCGGGGTGGGTTATCTACTGGCCTGGTGCTTGGAACCCTACGGGGGATTGTACGCCTTTTTGTCGCAGATCCTACGTAGACGTTAGGAGGAGAAAGCCTCACTTGAGCAGGCGATTTGCCCGCCAAAAGGCCTTTCAGGTTCTTTTTCAGGTTGACGTTGGACGCACCCCCCTGGAGCTGGCGTGGCAGCAGGTCCTGGAAGAAGGGGGCCGACTGGCCGAGCCGCACTTGGGTTACGCCCGGGCGCTGGTGGACGGTGTGTTGGCCCACTTAGAGGAAATCGACCGGCTCATAAGCCACCATTCTTTTGACTGGCGGCTGGAGCGCATGGGCAGCGTGGACCGCAACATATTGCGGCTGGGAGCGTATGAGTTGCTTTATTGCCCGGACACGCCGGCCAGTGTGGTTATAAACGAGGCCATTGAATTGGCCAAGCTTTACCATGACGAAGAAGCGGGTCGTTTCGTCAACGGTGTCCTGGATGCCATTAACAAAGCGCACCGGCCGGCAAAGGCAGACGAACAGGCCTGAAGGACCGGCAGGAATGAACGGGAGAGGTTTCGAAATGATCTAAGGAGCTTTCAGTATAGAGGGGGGCCAGCATTAGTGGCAGCACAAATTATTGACGGTAAGAAGATCGCGGCGGAGATTCGTGAGGAGATCCGGGCGGAGGTGGAGCAGCTCAAAGGTCAAGGACTGGAACCGGGACTGGCGGTGATACTGGTGGGGGACAATCCGGCCTCGCAGATTTACGTCAATAACAAACACAAGGCCTGCGGAGAGCTGGGCATTTATTCGGAAGTGCACCACCTTCCCGGTGATACCACGCAGGAAGAGCTACTGGCGTTGATCGATCGGCTTAACTCCGAACCCCGCATCCACGGTATTCTGGTACAGTTGCCGTTACCCCCACAGATTAACGAAAAGGCGGTCATCGACGCCATCAATCCCGCGAAGGATGTAGATGGTTTTGGCCCGGCCAACGTGGGCAATCTGGTAATTGGCGAAGATTGTTTCTATCCCTGTACCCCTCACGGTATCCTGGTTATGTTAGATAAGATCGGAGTAGACCCCAAAGGCAAGCGGGCGGTGGTGGTGGGTCGGAGCAATATTGTGGGTAAGCCCGTGGCTATGATGCTGTTGCACCGGCACGCCACCGTGACCATTTGTCACAGCCGCACTCCGGATCTGGCGGCAGAATGCCGGGGCGCGGATATTCTCGTGGTGGCCGTGGGTCAGCCGCGTCTGATTACCGGCGACATGATAAAGGAAGGGGCGGTAGTGATCGATGTAGGGGTCAACCGGCTGGAGAACGGCAAGGTGGTTGGGGACGTGGACTTTGCCAGCGCTTCCGAAAAGGCCGGCTGGATCACTCCGGTTCCCGGCGGAGTGGGCCCCATGACCATTACCATGCTTATGAAGAACACGGTGGAGGCGGCCAAGCGTCAGTGGAACCGCGGGTCTTAACGGTTTCCGAGCTTACCGCCTACCTGCGGGAACTCCTGGCCGGCGACCCGGTGTTGGCCGATGTCTGGGTGAAGGGGGAGATAACCAATTTTCGTCACCACTCCTCCGGTCACATGTACTTCTCCCTTCAGGACGGAGGAGCGGTAGTGAGGTGCGTAATGTTTCGCGCCCAAAACGGGCGCCTTTCTTTTAGACCGGCCAACGGCTTGGAGGTTATCGCCCGGGGCTATGTGTCCGTATATCCTCGGGACGGCCAGTATCAACTTTACGTCCGAGAAATGTGGCCAGGAGCAATGGGTAGTCTGTTTCTGGCCCTTCAGCAGCTCAAGGAGAAGTTGGCCCGCGAGGGCTTTTTCGCCGACGATCGCAAACGTCCCTTACCCCTATTGCCCCGACGGGTAGGGGTGGTCACCTCTCGTGACGGTGCCGCCCTACGTGATATAATCAGTGTGATCCGGCGCCGGTGTCCGGTCATCCAGATTGTGCTGGCCCCGGTATTGGTACAAGGAGCAGGCGCTCCTCAGGCCATAGCCCGGGCCATCGGGTTGCTGAATCAATACGGCGATGTGGACGTACTGATAGTGGGCCGGGGGGGCGGTTCAGGAGAGGATCTGGCCGCCTTCAATACCGAGGAAGTGGCCAGGGCCATTTATTCTTCTCGGGTCCCGGTGGTGGCAGCGGTGGGTCACGAAATCGACTATACCATCGCCGATCTGGTGGCGGATAAGCGCGCCCCCACTCCTTCGGCGGCGGCGGAAATGGTGGCTCCTTCTCGGGTCGAGCTTCTTCAGCACCTGGCGGCGGTAGAAGCCCGAATGGAAGCCTCCTGCCGGCGCCGGCTGCAGGCGGCCGCTCAGCGCCTCGAACTGCTTGCCAGCCGTCCCTGCTTAAGCCGACCGGAAGTTCACCTAGATCGGTTTCGACAGCACCTGGACGAGTGCGCGGGAGATCTGGAGCGAGGATATACTTTGTTTCTAGAGGGGCTGACCCGGCGGCTGGAGCTGCTGGCGGCCAAATTGGACGACCTCAGTCCTCTGGCTGTGCTGAGGCGGGGTTATAGCGTATGTCGGCAGGAAGGGAGAATAATCCGGCGGGCCGACGAGGTGGAGTTGGACCGCCCGGTAGAGGTCTTGCTCTCACGAGGCCGACTTTGGTGCCGAGTAGAGGGAAGGGAAGAAGAGGGGGAGGAGTTTGGCGGAAACCATAACCTTCGAGGAGGCCCTTAGGCGCCTGGAGGCTATTGTTAAGCGTTTGGAAAGCGGAGACCTATCTCTGGAGGAGGCCCTGGCCGGCTTTGAAGAGGGAGTGAGTCTGGTCCGCTTTTGTCGGCAACGGCTCACGGCGGCCGAGCAGCGTCTGCAGTTGTTATTGGAGCAGGCCGACGGCACGGCGGTATGTCAGACCTGGGAGGAAGATCCCGGTGCCGGCCGCTCCGAACCCTAGAGGAAGGAAGACCTTGACTTGGATCTGGCAGCCTACCTGGAAGAGAAACGCCGGTTGGTAGATGCCGCCCTGGATCGATATCTACCCCCGGAAACCGCTTATCCTCCGCGCATACATCAGGCCATGCGCTACAGCTTATTCGCCGGTGGCAAGCGCTTACGGCCGATCTTGGTGCTCATGGCCTCGGAAGTGTGCGGGGGCAGCGAGGACCGGGTCTTGCCGGCGGCCTGCGCCGTGGAGCTGGTGCACACCTATTCCCTGATCCACGACGACCTGCCCGCCATGGACGACGACGACTTGCGCCGGGGACGGCCTACGTGTCATCGCGCCTTCGACGAAGCCACTGCCATCCTGGCCGGAGACGCGCTCTTGAGCTACGCCTTTTGGTTGTTGGCGCACGAGCTCCCACGCGGCGGAGTATCGGAGGCGGTTACCGTGGCGGTGATTGAAGAGCTGGCTGAGGCCGCCGGCGTAAGGGGCTTAATCGCCGGGCAGGTGGCGGACCTGGCAGCCGAGGGTCGGCGGGTAGATGAGGAGGAGTTGACCTATATTCACCGTCACAAGACGGCCTCGCTATTTGTAGCCTGTCTCCGTATAGGCGGTCGGCTGGGCGGGGCGGGAGAGAGGGAACTGGAGGCGCTTGAGGAGTTCGGGCTGGAACTGGGGTTGGCATTTCAGATAGTGGATGATATACTAGATGTGACCGGGGAAGTCTCCAAGCTGGGTAAGGAGCCGGGATCGGATCAAAGGCGGGAAAAGGCCACATTTCCGGCTCTTCTCGGCCTGGAAGGAGCCCGGCGTAGGGGGCGGGAAGCTACCGAAAGGGCGCTGGTCGCCGCCGAGCGGCTGGGGCCCGGAGCCTGGCGGTTGCGGGAACTGGCCCTATACCTCCTAGGCCGGGACCGTTGAGTACCGACTACCGTGGACCTAGTACCGCAAGCAGTACCAGAGGCGATCGGCATTCCTGAGGACGGGCCGGGCTTCGCCTAGAGGCGGGTCTGATCGGTCCGGGAGCGCTTCGCCTTTTTGCTTCTTTATCGGCGCGAGCCTCCGATCGGTAGGTGGTGCAGTATTCTAGTCAGGAAGGCTTCTTCTGAAGGCGGGCCTAAAAATCCGCCAAGGGCACAGCGATGAAGCTTCTGGTGCTGGCCGCTGACGCCCAGTCGGGGGCTGGTGCTGGGAGACTAGGGGGCCGGGCAGCCCGCAATGGCATGCGGGTGGCGTCCCGACCTCCGCGGAGACCTGAGTGCGTGGTCTGGCGGCTACGGCTCAGGAGAGAAACCTGCATGTCGGTACGTCGGGTGCTGGCTGCAGTGTAGCCTGCCCTGAGTGGTACGGGCGGATGTTGGCGATGACCCGTCGAGCCTGTGGGCCGCAGGCTCGGTTCGGTAGCGGCTGAAACTCGTGCTGCAAAAGGGGCTAGGAAGAGGCCGGACTGTCGAGGAAAGCTCCTAGACTGCCTACCGCTAGGGTAGGGCCCAGCCGGGATTAAAGTGTGCTCTAAGTGGTAATCTAGCCCTGCCTTGGGCGACCGGGCAGTGCGGTCCTTAAAGGGAAACCGCCGGGTCGGCGACGGCCGGTGGACCGTAGGGAAAGCCTGCTAGACCTTAAGGCGCAACGTTTACCGGCTGGGCTACCACCTGCCGTAGGTTAATTCATTCGTCAGAGGAATCGGGGTGGAAACCGGATGGCTAAGTCCGGGGTTTCCGGTCGAAGGGCATTGCTTGCAGGTAGCGGTGCCTTTTTTTTGGCCGCCTTGGTAGGGGCCGGTTCTCAAACGGTGGTCGGCAACCTCGCCTCGTTGCCGCTGGCTTTCGGCCTGCTGCTGATGGTGGTTCTTGCAGGCATAATTTTTGATATAATTGGCGTAGCGGCCACGGCGGCGCGGGAAACCGGACTTCACGCTAAAGCCGCGCGTCGGGTGGCCGGTGCCAAACAGGCGTTGAACCTGGTGCGCAACGCCCACCACGTGGCCAGCTTTTGCAACGACATGGTGGGCGACATCTGCGCCACCCTCAGCGGCGCCATGGGAGCGGTGATAGTCTTTCGGCTGGCCGAGCCGGAAAACCGGTTGTGGGCAGGCATACTGATGACCGCCGCTATTTCCGGCGCTACCATCGGGGGTAAGGCCTGGTGCAAGGGGTTGGCCATCGGTCGGGCGGATGAGATCACCTTCCAGGTGGGCCGCCTCCTCTACGGACTGCAGCAGGGACTGATGACTTTGGGCAGACGGAAAGGGAAGCGATAATGTGGTTAGAGAGAATAGAAGGCCCCCAAGATCTGAAGCACCTCACTGCCGGGCAGTTGGAACAGTTGGCGCAGGAAATTCGGGAGGAACTGGTACGAACCGTGGCCTGCAATGGCGGGCACCTGGCAGCCAACCTGGGAGTGGTGGAACTGACCATTGCCCTTCACCGGGTATTTGATTCTCCACGAGACAAGATAATCTGGGACGTTGGGCACCAGTGCTACGTTCACAAACTGCTAACCGGAAGACGGCGCGAGTTTGCCAGTTTGCGTCGGTACGGGGGGCTCAGTGGCTTTCCTAAACGAGAAGAAAGCCCCCATGACTCTTTCAATACCGGCCACAGCAGTACCTCCATTTCCGCCGCGCTGGGTCTGGCGCTGGCAAGGGACCTCAGGGGAGACCACTTCGAGGTGGTGGCGGTTATCGGCGACGGAGCCATGACCGCCGGCATGGCCTTCGAGGCCATGAACCACGCCGGCCACCTTCGGACCCACCTTATTGTGGTTCTCAACGATAACGAACGCTCCATAGAGAATAGCGTAGGGGCCATGGCCGCCTACCTGGCGCGGTTGCGGGCCAGCACCACTTATGCCCGTAGCAAGGAGCGATTCAAGGAGATGCTGCGGTCGTGGTCGCCTGCCGGATCCAAGGTTCTTAAGGTGGCGGAGAGGCTGAAGGGCAGCCTAAAGTACTTAGTGGTGCCGGGCATGGTATTTGAAGAGCTGGGCTTTACCTATTTGGGGCCGGTGGACGGGCACGACCTGGAGGCGCTGCAGGAGGTGCTATCCTGGGCGAGAAGGATAGAAGGGCCGGTGCTGGTCCACGTTCTGACCCAGAAGGGGAAGGGTTACCCGCCGGCAGAGAATAGCCCGGAGGTTTTTCACGGCATCGGGCCTTTTGATCCGGCGAGCGGCCGACCCAAGGATCAGTCTCCGGTCCCCTCTTACTCGGCGGTTTTCGGTCAGACGCTGGTGCGCCTGGCCGAGGAAGACTCCCGGATAGTGGCCATTACCGCCGCCATGACGGGCGGAACCGGACTGGAGGAGTTTGCCCGTCGGTTCCCCCAGCGTTTCTTCGACGTGGGAATTGCCGAGCAGCACGCGGTAACTCTGGCGGCGGGTCTGGCGTGTGCGGGACTGAGGCCGGTAGTAGCGGTCTACTCTACCTTTCTTCAGCGCGCCTACGATCAGGTGGTACACGACGTTTGCCTCCAGCGCCTTCCGGTGGTGCTGGCGGTGGATCGTGCCGGCCTGGTAGGGGAGGATGGCGAGACCCATCAGGGGGTTTTCGACCTGGCCTACCTGCGACATATTCCCCAAATAGCGGTAATGGCTCCCAAAGATGAGGCCGAACTGCAACACCTCTTGCTTACGGCGCTAGAGTTGGGGGGGCCGGCGGCGCTGCGTTATCCTCGGGGACGCGGCCGAGGGGTGGGCCTGGCCACCAGGCCCTGGCCCTTACCGGTGGGACGGGGAGAGTTGTTGCGGGAGGGTCGACACCTGGTAATCGCCGCCATAGGCCCCTTGGTTTACGAGGCGCTGAAGGCGGCAGAACTGTTGAGTGCCAGGGGAATAGAGGTGGCAGTGATTAACGCCCGGTTCGTCAAGCCCCTGGACCGGGAGTTGATTGTGGAGCAGGTACGCCGTACCGGCTACCTGCTCACGGTGGAGGAGCACGTATTGGCCGGCGGTTTCGGTAGTGCGGTACTGGAGTTGCTCGCCGCCGAGGGCATAAGGCCGAATGGGGTTCGCTGCCTGGGTATTTCGGATTGTTTTGTGAGTCACGGCCGCCCGGACGAGCTACGCGCCGAGCTGGGCCTAGACGCTCGGGGAATCGCGGCCGCAGCCGAGGCTATGCTTCGGCCGGGATACGCGTGCGCCGGGTGGGGATAAAGCTGCGGAAGGCAGGGCTCATGAAGGCGGATCGGCCTACCGGGGAGGGATCGCGCCCAAGGTTGGGGGTGGATGCGCCGACGGATAAGCAGCGCTTGGACGTACTACTGGTGCAGAGGGGCCTTTGTGCCAGCCGCGAGCAGGCGCGAGCTCGCATTCTGGCCGGTCAGGTAACGGTGGACGGCCGGCTGGTAGACAAGCCCGGAACCAGGGTAGAAGAGAGCGCTCGAATCCGGCTGGAAGGTGAGCCTCAACGCTACGTCAGCCGAGGCGGTTTGAAGCTCGAGCGGGCCCTGGCGGTATTTGGCGTGGACCTGAGCGGCAGGGTGGTGCTGGACGTAGGCGCGTCCACGGGTGGCTTTACCGATTGCGCTCTGCAGCACGGGGCCGCGAAGGTTTACGCCGTGGACGTGGGTTACGGCCAGTTGGCCTGGAAACTGCGCCAGGATCCGCGGGTGGTGGTGCTGGAGCGGACCAACATACGCTACCTGGACCGTTCGCGGCTGGGCGAGGCGGTAGACTTGGCCACGATTGACGTCAGCTTCATCTCCCTACTGAAGGTGCTACCGGCGGTGAGCCGGTTGCTGCGGCCGCAGGGCCAGGTGTTGGCCTTGGTGAAGCCCCAGTTTGAGGCCGGTCGCGACAAGGTGGGCAAACGGGGAGTGGTGCGGGAGGCCGCGGTTCACCGCCAGGTCCTGGAGCGAGTTGTCCTCGGGGCGCAGGAGCACGGATTCTTTGCCCGGGGAGTTACCTATTCCCCGCTGAAGGGGCCGGAAGGAAATATAGAGTTTTGGCTCTGGATGGGACTCGAACAGGGACCGGGATCGGGCATGGTACCGGACCAACTGGAGCGGGTGGTGGCCGAGGCTCACCGGGTGTTGAGATAAGTGAAGGGGCCGAAAGATGCAGACCTTGGGCTTGGTTCTCAATCCTACCAAGGATACGGTACCGCAAATCGCCCGGGAAATGGCGGAATGGCTGCGGCGCCGCGGGGTGAAGGTGGCGCTTTCTCCCGCTCACGCCCGTCTGGCCGGGATGGAGCAGTGGGGGGTGGAGGAAGAGGAATTGGTTCGGCAGGTTGACTGTCTGGTAGCCCTGGGCGGAGACGGGACTCTGCTGGCTGCGGCCCAATTGGCCGTAACCGGAGATAAGCCGTTATTGGGGGTTAACTTGGGCCACCTGGGTTTTCTTACCGAGGTAGAACTGCCGGATCTGTTCCCGGGACTGGAAAGGTTGCTGGCCGGGGACTACCGCCTGGAGGAGCGAATGTTGTTGAAGGGCGAGGTATGGCGAGAAGGCGAGCGAGGCGGAAGCTTTTGCGCCCTCAACGATCTGGTAGTTAGCAGGGGAGCTTTCTCCCGTCTCTTGGAGCTGCGCACCTATGTGGAGGAAGACTTCGTGGCCACCTATCCTGCTGACGGGCTCATCGTTAGCACTCCCACTGGTTCTACCGCCTATTCTCTGGCCGCAGGGGGACCCATAATTGTGCCCTCATTGGAGGTAATACTGCTCACCCCCATCTGCCCCCACACTTTTTACGCCCGACCTTTGGTTATCGAGGCCGACAGGCAGGTGCGGATTCGAGTGGAAACCGAGAGGGCCGAGGCCATGCTGACGGTGGACGGCCAGCGGGGTTATCCCTTAAGGTGGGGGGACGAAGTGCGGGTTACCAAGGCGCCGAGGCGGTTGCGGCTGGTCAAACTGGGAACGCGCTCCTTTTTCCAGATCATGCGTCAAAAGCTGCACTTGGGTGAGAATAAGGGAAGTGGTGGCCTTTGGGCAAACTAGCTCGGCAGCGGGCGGTCTTAGAGATTATTGCCGAACAGGTGGTATCTACCCAGGGGCAACTGGCCTCCGAGCTGCGTAAGCGGGGCTACCTGGTGACCCAGGCCACGGTGTCTCGCGACATAAGGGAGTTGGGGTTGATTAAGGTTCCGGCCGCCGGGGGAGTATACCGTTACGCTCTACCGGGTGAGACCCCGCCGTCGGCCGAGGCTTACGCCCGCCTTAGGCGGCTCTTTAGGGATTCGGTAGTCAACGTGGATTATAGCGAAAACCTCATCTTGATCCGCACCCTGCCCGGCACCGCCCAAGCGGTGGCCTCTTGTATTGACGGCGTCCGCTGGCCGGAGATCTTGGGAACGGTGGCCGGAGACGATACCATTCTGGTAATCGTGAAGCCCAAGAAGGCGGTGCCTCAAGCGGTACATAGGTTTAGGGAACTAATGGCCGAATGATCTCTCTAAAGGCGACGCAAGTATCTTAGGTTGGCACACGATACGCCCAAAGAATGGGGACACACCGGAAGGGTGAGAGCGGTGCTGGCCAACCTTTACGTAGAGAACCTGGCGTTGTTGGAACGACTGGAACTGGATCTGGGCCCGGGCTTTAACGTGCTCACAGGTGAGACCGGAACCGGCAAGTCCCTGGTGGTAGACGCGGTAAACTTGCTGCTCGGGGCGCGGGCGGCCACCGACCTGATCCGCACGGGCACCGAACGGGCAGTAGTCCAGGGGGTTTTTTATTGCCCTCAGGTGGAAGCTCTGTGGTTGCGATTAGAGGAAATGGGGCTGGCTCAGGACCGCAAGGAGGCGCTGGTACTCACCCGAGAGCTCAACCGGAGCGGCCGGCACCTTTGCCGGGTAGGCGGCCGGGCGGTGGGGCTAGGTGCGTATCAGGAGTTGGCGCGTTTCCTGGTGGACGTTCACGGTCAGCACGAGCACCAGTCCCTGCTGCAGGGGGAGGTGCAATTATGGCTGCTGGACGTATTCGGGGGTGCCGATCTTCTGGCCCGGCGGCGCGCGGTAGAGGCGGCGTGGAGGAAATGGCGCCAAGCGGAGAGTATCTGGGCGGATCTCCTGCGGCAACAGCAGGAAGGGGAACGGGAGAAGGAGCTTTGGGAGTTCCAGGTGCGAGAGATCGCCGCGGCCGCTCTCAGGCCTCAGGAAGAAGAGGAGTTGGAGGCACAGGAGAGACTCCTCGCCGGGGCGGAAACCCTGGCGACGGCAGCGGAGGAGGTCTACCGGTTGCTGTTCGAGGCCCGGGCCGGAGCCAGTGCTTACGACCAGTTGAGCCGGGCGGCGGCGCAGCTCCGAGCGGTTCAGAACTTAGATCCGGTTTTGGGGGAGTTGGCCCGGGGCTTAGAAGAGGTAGCGGTGGGCCTTCAGGAGCAGGCGCGGTTTCTGCGCAACTATCGGGAGAACCTGCATTTCAGCGCCGAGCGTCTGGCGGAGGTGCAGGCGCGTCTTGCGCTAATCCGTCAGTTGCGCCGCAAGTATGGCGGCACGGTGGAGGAAATATTGGCGCGGGCGCAGGAACTGGAGCGGCGGCTGGAGGCGGCTTCGGATCGGGCCCAGGAAGTGGCAAGAGCCGAGAAGGAACGGGCGGCGGCGGAGGCGGATTACCGCAAGAATAGTGCGGCCTTGTCGCAGGCGAGGCGGGAAGCGGCCCGGCGGTTGGAGGCGGAGTTGGCGGCGGTGCTGGCCGACCTGGCCCTGCCTAATACGGTATTTTCGGTGGAGTTTAGGCCCACTGGACCCGGGCCTGCGGGGGAAGAGACGGTGGAGTTTACCTTCAGCTCCAATCCGGGTGAACCGCCGCGGCCGGTGGCCAAAATCGCTTCCGGCGGAGAACTGTCACGCCTGATGCTGGCCCTGAAAAGCCTCATGGCCGAACACGATGCCATTCCCACCCTAATTTTCGACGAGATAGACGCCGGTCTAGGGGGTATGGCGGCCCGCGCCGTGGGTGAGAAGTTGCGGGAATTGAGCCGGTGGCACCAGGTAATTTGCGTAACTCACGCTCCACAGATCGCCGCCTATGCCGATCGCCATTTCGTTATCAGCAAGGAGGAAACCGAGGGACGCACGGTAACTCGGGTGCAGGAGTTGGACTGGGATGGAAGGGTAGCGGAATTAGCTCGCATGCTGGCCGGACGGGTAGATGAAGCGGCTCTATCCCACGCCCGACGGTTGCTAGAGCAAACCCGGGCATAAAACCCCAAACCTCAGGTTAACTTAAGCCTAGATCATCCTGGCCAGGACGTCGCTACAAACCAGGAGCGTGGTCTAGTACCTATGCTTTCCGGTAGGCGCCGGACGTTCTGGCTTTTCTCTTTCTTGGTAGCCGTAAGCCTGTTTTTCTGGTATGCCCTCTACCTGGTGCCGGAGGAGCAGTGGCTAAGCACCGGCGAGGAAGTGCGCTTACACCTGGCTTTTCCGGCCAACATTCTGGCCCGCATGGGGAAATGGCAACCGGCCAGTCCGCAGAACTGGCCGGTGGCAACCAGTCCCGGTCGGCTGGACCTTACGCTAGAGTTTCTGGGCCTTATTCCCGTTAAGACGGTAGTGGTGCGGATTGTTGAGCCGCCGCGAGTGGTTCCCGGAGGCCACTGCATAGGGGTTCTTCTAAGAACTTCGGGGGCGGTGGTGGTGGGTTTTGCCCCCGTCACAACCCGAGACGGTGAAACCCTCAACCCCGCTCGAGAGGCCGGCTTTCTCTTGGGGGACACCATTGTCAAGATCAACAACCAGGTGGTTGCCAGTGACGATCAGGTGGCTTGGCTGGTAGATCGGGCCGGCCGGTCAGGCAGGCGGCTGCGGGTAACCGTTCGCCGGGCCGGAGAACAGAAGATCTTAGAGGTGCGGCCGCGCTTCTGTCGGGAGACCGGTAGGTACCGCATCGGGCTATACGTGCGGGATAGCGCCGCCGGGGTGGGCACCCTTACTTTCTATCTGCCACGGGAAAAGATATTCGCGGCCCTGGGACACATGGTGGTAGACAGCAACAGCGAGCCTTTACCCTTGGCCGAGGGCCGCATCGTAGGGGCCAGCATCCAGGGGATCCAGCAGGGTAGGCGGGGTGAACCGGGAGAGAAGATCGGCCTTTTCTTGGACCAAGGAGATCTGGAGGGACGAATTGTTCGCAACACCCGTTTCGGCATCTTCGGGATCCTGGACAAGTTGCCTAAGACGTTGCCAAACGCCCAAGCAGTGCCGGTAGCGCTGGCGCACCAAGTGCATCCCGGGCCGGCGGAAATGCTTACGGTGGTAAACGGAGAAGACATCGAACGGTTCGATCTGGTCATCGAACGGGTAATGCCGGATCGTTGGGAGGAGGGGCGGGGCTTATTGCTGCGGGTGAATGACCCTCGTCTCCTGTCTCTAACCGGAGGAATTGTGCAAGGGATGAGCGGTAGCCCCATACTTCAGGACGGCGCCCTGGTGGGAGCGGTCACTCACGTCTTTATCCATGATCCAACGCGGGGCTACGGGGTGCTGGCCGAGTGGATGCTGGAGGAGATGGGGTTGTTGGCCCGCAACCAGGTCGAAAAACCAAAAAGATTGGCGAACGGGTGTTGGTAGCAGGGATTCCTAATCCGGACGTCGAACAGCCTTCTTACAGGAAGAAGTTGCCAAGGATCGGGGAGGGGAAACCAAAGTGAGCGAACCCATTGGGATCCTGATCGCCGATGACCACCGGGAGTTTTGCCAAGTCTTAGTGGATTACGTTAATTCCCAAAGCGATTTTCGGCTGGTTGGGGTGGCCTACAACGGCGAAGAGACACTGAGACTAATAGCCGAAAAGCGGCCGCAGGTCGTGTTACTAGATATCATCATGCCGCACCTGGACGGTCTGGGAGTGTTGGAGCGGCTTTCGAGCGTTCCACCCGGCCAGCGGCCCCGGGTTATCGTGGTAACTACGGTGGGGAACGAGGCCACCACCAAGCGCTGCCTGCAATTGGGGGCGGACTACTACGTGCTGAAACCGTTCGACCTGGAGGTTCTGGGCACGCGCATTCGCCAGTTGGCCAACGGTCAGGTTCCGCCGCCTCCCGCCTCTACGCGAGCCCGCAATCTCGATTTAGAGGTAACCAAAATCATCCACCAGGTGGGGGTGCCGGCGCACATCAAAGGGTACCAGTACTTGCGCGAAGCCATCCTTATGGTAGTGGAGGAAATGAGTCTGCTGGGCGCGGTTACCAAGGAACTATATCCCTCGATCGCCCGCAAATACAATACCACCCCCAGTAGGGTGGAGCGGGCCATTCGCCACGCCATTGAACTGGCCTGGGAGCGGGGAAACCTGGAGACTATCAACCGCATTTTTGGGTATACCGTGCGTATGGACAAGGGGAAACCGACCAACTCGGAGTTCATTGCCATGATTGCCGACAAGCTGCGACTGGAATGCCGGGCTTCCTGACCTCTCGAAGCTGATCGGAGATGGGCCGGGCACCGGTATTATTTCCCGGAGGCGGTTACATAATAACTCCGGGTGATGAGCACGGAAACCTCCGGAACCGCCCGGGGCAATCCGGGAAGGTGCCAAGGGGATAAGGGCTTACGCCTTAAGGGTCGGGCAAGGGTAGATCGCCTGACCAAGCGTTTGGTGCAACGGCTCAGGCCGAACGAGATTGCGGTCATCGATCACCCGGACCTCGACGGCGTGGCCGCGGAAGCCCTGCTGCGCTGCCGCCCCCGAGCGGTAGTCAACGCCAGTCTTTCAGTTACCGGCCGTTATCCCAATCCCGGTCCTTTACGTCTGCTCCAGAACGGGGTGCCGATCCTGGACGCCGTGGGTCCAGGCGTCATGGAGCAGGTAAGGGAAGAGGATGAAGTGGAGATCGTAGGCGCAGAGCTTTACTGCCGGGGACACCGGGTAGGTGAGGGGCGGCTTTTGACGATCGAAACGGTGGAGGCGGCGCTAATCCGGGCACGAGCGGACTTTCCCCGTCAACTGGCCCGTTTTGTGGAGAATACCCTCTGTTACGCCCTGGAGGAGGTAGAGGCCGTTCTGGGGGGACTGGAGATTCCCCCGCTGGAAGTGGAGCTTAGGGATCGCCAGGTATTGGTGGTAGTGCGGGGCGAGCATTACCGGGAAGACCTGCGGGCCCTCAGACCTTTCATTCGGGAAGGCCGACCGATACTGGTGGCGGTGGATGGGGGAGCCGAAGCGCTCTTGGAATGCGGCTATAGGCCGCACCTTATTGTGGGGGACATGGACAGTATCGGTGATGCCGCCTTGAATTGCGGGGCGGAGTTGGTAGTTCACGCCTATCCGGACGGGCGGGCACCAGGTCTGGAGCGGGTTCGTTCCTTGGGATTAACGGCCAAGGTGGTGCGGGCTCCCGGAACCAGCGAAGACCTGGCCTTGTTGCTGGCCTATCAACTGGGGGCCTCTCTGATCGTTACTGTGGGCAGTCACTTCAGCGTACTGGATTTCTTAAGTAAGGGCCGTCAGGGCATGGCGAGTACCTTGCTTACGCGCCTAAAGGTGGGCTCCCGGATGGTAGATGCTAAAGGCGTTAGCGTGCTCTACCGACAGTCGTTTCGTTTACGCCTGTTGCTAGAACTGGTGGCCGCTGCCCTGGTACCGGCGCTCACCTTGCTACTGGCCGCGCCGGTAACCAGTCAACTGCTGCGACTGGCGGCCTTGCGGTTGCGACTGGCGTTAGGGGTCTAGAACACTAACCCCGGGGTGGCGGTGGGAGTGCTGGCGGTGATAATTCCGGCTTACAATGAGGAAACCACGGTCGCCTTAACGGTAGAGGCTTGCTCTCGGTTGCGGCCGGTATCGGAAATAATCGTGGTAGATGATGGGTCCCGTGACGGCACGGCCGAGGCGGCCAGGCGGGCCGGGGCTAAGGTGTTGCGCCTCGGCCGTAACTGTGGAAAGGGCGAAGCCTTAAACTTGGGTTTGCGGCATACCCGGGCCCCTTACTTGGCTTTCGTGGACGCGGATATCGGGGCCACGGCCGGGGAGCTGAAGCGGCTGTGGGAGCCGGTGGAGGCAGGGATCCTGGATATGGCGGTCGGCGTACTATCCCCTTCGGCACGGCGAAGCCCGGGTTTGGTAAGAACTTTGGCCAGGGTGGGAGTGTACCGCCTGGCCGGTTGTCGCCTGCGGGCTCCCCTTTCCGGTCAGCGGGTCCTGGACGCTCGGGTGGCGCAAAGCTTATATCCCCTGGCCGGCGGCTTCGGGGTGGAGGTAGACCTGACCGTACGGGCGCTGTGGGCGGGTTTCCGGGTGGGAGAACTGCCGGTTGCCATGAGCCACCGCTATACCGGTAACGATTGGGCCGGTATCAGCCACCGGAGCCGCCAGCTATGGGAGGTAGGGTGTACGCTTTGGCATATCTCCCGGACGCGCCGGTGTTAGGTCTCGGAGCGGCCTTTCTAACGGCGGTGGCCGTTACCTATCTGGCCGTGGCCGGGTGGCCGTTTTGGCCGAGGCGCTCTAACTATCGCGGCCACCTTGTACCCCAGGCGGGCGCGGCCGTGTGGTGGGGTGCGGGGGTGGGCCTCTTGACCCTTTGGTGGAGGGGATTCGATCGGGTCGAAGCCGGACTGATGCTGGCAGCGGTAACGGTCCTGTTCTTGGCTGGCCTCCTGGACGATTGCTGGCCGGGTATTCAGGGCAAAGGCCTCCGGGGGCACCTGCGCTACTGGTGGCAGATGGGACCGGACCCCGCCCTGATCAAGGCGGCCTCGGGGGTGGCGGTGGGGCTGGCTCAAGCAGCCTTCAGAGGCCTGCCCTGTTGGCAGGGGATCCTGGACACGGCCACAGTGGCCCTGGCGGCTAATACCATAAACCTTTTGGATCTGCGCCCCGGCCGCGCCCTGAAGGGTTTGCTTTTTCTGGCCGGTTTGCTGCTGGTTCTGACCGGGGGGCAAGCTCTTGCCTTGCTGGCTCCGTTGGTGGGCGCGGCGGTGGCGTTTCTGCGCTCCGATCTGAGGGAACGGGCTATGTTAGGAGACGCGGGTGCCAACGCCTTAGGAGCGGGGCTGGGGATGGCGGCGGTACTGAGCCTGGGGCCGGCGCCAGAGGCGGGACTGACCGGGGCTCTGTTTGTACTTCACCTTTACGCCGAAAGGGAATCCTTAAGCCGGTTGATAGAGCGGGTGCCTTGGCTGGCCCGATTAGACGGTCTGGGGCGATACCCGGCAGAGAGGTAGCGGGAACTTGCTCAGCAGCCGAGTAGGAACGATAATAGAGGTTCGGGAGAAACGACCAGGATGCTCGGAACTCACGGTAGAGATCGAGGGTGAGAGGTCTTTAGCCGTAAACTACGAACCCCTGACCGGACCGGCAACGGTAGGAGACCGGGTACTGTTAAACGTAACCGCGGTTCAACTGGGGTTGGGGACCGGCGGTTATCATTTCGTCATGGCCAATCTTTCCCGGCAAACTACCGTTGCGGACGGGCCGGGCCATATCATTAAACTCCGGTACACGCCCCTGCAGTTCAAGGTACTGGCAATAGAGGAGGAAAACTCTCCTTACCGTCCGGCCTTAGAGGCCTGCGATTCCTTGGAGGGCATGCCGGTCATCGCCGCCCCCTTACATAGCTTACTGGCTCCGGCGGTGGGCGGGGTCAAGCTCGCCAATCCCGGGTTAAAGGTCGCCTACGTTATGACCGAAGGCGGGGCCCTTCCTTTAGCCTTTAGCCGCCTGGTTCGCCAGTTGCGGGAGAAAGGTTTGTTGGTGGCCACGGTCACCGTAGGGCAGGCGTTTGGAGGAGATTTGGAGGCGGTTAACCTTTATAGCGGACTTTTGGCCGTCCGGGCAGTAGTTAAGGCCGACGTGGCGGTGGTGGCCATGGGACCCGGCCACGTGGGAACCAACAGCCGCTGGGGTTTCAGCGGTCTGGAGCAGGGGCAGACCATAAACGCGGTCTGGGCGCTTGGCGGCAAAGCCGTGGTCGTACCGCGCCTGAGCGTTGCCGATCCCCGGGCGCGGCACCGGGGACTCAGTCACCATACGGTTACCGTTTTGGGACGGGTGGCCTTGGCGCCGGCAGTTATCGCCTTACCCGAACTGTCTTCGGAACTCCGGCAGCGCGTGTATCAACAGATCCGGGAAGCCGGTCTCCAAGAGCGGCACTTATTGGCGGAAATAGACGGCCGCCCCGCCCTGGACCTGCTGGAAGGAGAGGGTATCCAAATGGAGAGCATGGGCCGGGGTCGGGAGCAGGATGAGGTCTTCTTCGCCGCGGGAGGTGCCGCCGGTATACTTGCCGCTCGCCTGGCAGCGGGCCAGTTTTCCGGTTCGTCCCTATAGGCTCTCTCGGGGGGCCCGGCATGGCGGCGCAAGAAAAAGAGACGGCCGACCGTGCTGCCGTCCCACCGTGGCCTTCCCGGCTTGGCGGCTGCGGTAGTGGAGCGCTATACTGGGTTTGCACCGGGTTGGAAGGAGGAAGCCGCATGGTGGGAGAGGAGAAAACTTTGGATTCCAGACGAATATTCTCGGGACGGGTAATCGGGCTTCGGGTGGACCGAGTAGCCTTGCCTTCGGGCGGCGAAAGTTTGCGGGAAATTGTTGAGCACCGGGGGGCAGTAGTGATAGCGGCCGTAAACGAGCGGCAGGAAGTAATGCTGGTCCGGCAGTACCGCAAGGCGGTGGAAGAAGTCCTTTGGGAGCTCCCTGCCGGTACCTTGGAACCGGACGAGGAACCGTTGGCCTGTGCCCGGCGCGAACTGAAGGAGGAGACGGGCCTGGAGGCCAGGGAGTGGCAACTTTTGGTGCAGTTTTATTCCAGTCCCGGTTTCTGCACCGAAAGACTATATCTGTTCATGGCCACCGGTCTCACCGAAGGTCGGCAGGCGACCGATACCGACGAGAACCTTACCTGTCACTGGGTTCCCCTGGAGCAGGCGTGGGCCATGGCCCGGCGGGGCGAAATAGCCGACGCCAAGACGCTGGTAGGACTGCTGGCCTTGAAATGCTGGGCGTGACTACGGACGGTGTAAGAGTGGAGGGATAGGAGCTGAGGGTTCGTCTGGCAGCCGATGCCAGCGGAGCGGTGGAAGCGGCAGCCAAGGGTGAGGCGGTGGTAATAGTCGACGTGGTAGATATGTCTACCACCCTGGAAAGCGCCCTGGAAGCGGGGGCGGTAGCGGTTTTTGGCGCCAGCCCTTTATTCCACTGCTCGCCGGTACCCGTGTCGCCCGGGCGCGTGGGCTACGCGGCCGGACAAGAAGCCCAGAGGCGAGGAACGGAGGTAGTAGTAGTCGCCGAACCCCGAGTAGGCCCGGAGTGCGAGCGCCGTCGCCAGGCCGGTGCGGTGCTGGCGGGAATTCGGGCCGGAGGGGCAGAGGTAGCTGCGGTGTTGCCCAATCTGGGAAAGGAAACCCCACGTCTTTTTCCTCTGACGGGGCGAGTGGTGGTGGCGGTAACGGGTAGCGGCGGAGTGGCCTTCGATGCTGCGTTTAACGCCGGTACACCGGTTACCACGGCTACCGTGGCCAGGACTTACCGGAGCCGAGGACTGGAGCCGGCCGTGAAAGGCGCCCGCCGGGCCTTGGCTTTGGCCCGCCTTCATAATCGAGACCTATGCGTAGTCGCAGCCAGCGGTCGTTGCCTGGAAGACCTGCTGGCGGCCCGTTTCCTGGTTCATTTCCTGGCCAGTGTCGGACGGAGAGAATGTTTTCTACCTTCAAGGAATAACGATCTAATATCGGTGTGAGGCCACAAGGAAAGAGCCGGGAGGAGAATAGGTTGTGGGGGAGGCCCATTAGTAGCCACTCGTTCCCGGGTGACCCGCGTTTCTTTCTGCTGGTAGCAGTGTTCTTCCTGGGCGGTCTGACGGCGGGAGCGGCGGTAGTTCACAGCCTTAACGCCGAACAGAGCGCCGAACTGAGCCAATTCCTGGACCTCTCGCTAGCGGGGCTGGTCTCCGGCAGTCTCGAAGGAATGGCTTTGGTCCGTAAGGCCTGGGGTCAGAACCTGAGTTACGTCCTTCTTCTAGGATTTCTTGGATTGACGGCAGTGGGAGTACCGGCGGTCTTGGCTCTGCTGGCCTGGAGGGGCTTCACGCTGGGCTTTACCGTGGGCTTCCTGATTACCGACAAGGCGGGTACCGGCCTGCTGCTGTCGGCTTTGGCGGTACTGCCGGCCAACGTCTTTTACGTACCCGGTTTCCTTTTGGTGGGTACGGGAGCGGCAACCCTTTCGTGGCATCTGATGCGCGGGGGGCGGTTCTCTTTCCCCTTGAGTTGGTGGGAGCAGTTTCGCAACTACCTGGCGGTAGTGGTAGTGGCCATGCTCTTGGTGGGCGTTGGCGGTTTGATAGAGGCTTATGCCGCTCCGGCGGTCATACGCTGGCTACTCTCCCCGCTTCTGCCGGGAGGAAGGATTTCGGATCTCGGCGTGGAACTCATGTTAGGACTGGGGCAGTGAAATGGCAGAAGAGGGAAGGACCATGGAAGTTTGGGTAGATCGGTTCTTGCACTACCTGGCGATTGAGCGCGGTTTGGCCGAGAACTCGCTGGCCTCTTATCATCGAGACCTTCAACAGTATTTGAGCTTTCTGGCCGAACGGGCGGCCGGGGTAGAAGAGAGTACCACGGGTCTGGTTTTGGCCTATCTGGGAGAGTTGGAGCAGAAGGGCAGGAAACCATCTACCATTTCCCGTCACCTGGCCAGTCTGAAGGCGTTTTATCAGTTCCTATTGCGAGAACAAGTGGTGAGTCGCGATCCTACCGCGGAACTGGAGGCTCCGCGGATTGGGCGGCGTCTTCCCAGGGTCCTAAGCGTGGAGGAAGTGGAGTTCCTGCTGGGGCAGCCTCAAACCGGCCGGGCCGCCGGCCTACGGGACAAGGCGATGCTGGAACTATTATACGCCACGGGCTTTCGGGTGTCGGAGCTGGTATCCCTGAACGTGGGGCAGCTTAACCTGGATCTCGGCTTTGTGCAATGCGTTGGCAAAGGGCAGAAGGAACGGGTAGTGCCCATGGGTTCGGTAGCGATTTTCTGGCTGCGTCGTTACCTAGAACGGGGTCGGCCCCAACTGGTTAAGGAAGGGGGAGATATGGAGGCCCTGTTCGTAAACCACCAGGGTCAGCGCCTCACCCGCCAGGGTTTCTGGAAGATCCTCAAGAAATACGCCCGCAAGGCCAACCTGGATACCAACATTACGCCCCACACCCTCCGACATTCGTTTGCCACCCACCTTCTGGAGAACGGGGCCGATCTCCGGGTGGTGCAGGAGCTCCTGGGTCACGCCGACATTGCCACTACCCAGATCTATACCCACCTAACCAGGCGTCACCTGCGGGAGGTCTACCGGCTGACCCATCCCCGGGCCTAGCCTACGGGAGGTAATGGTTTGGCTCGCGCGGCGGTAATAGTTTTGGACAGCGTAGGCGTTGGGGCTTTACCGGATGCGGACCGATACGGAGACGCGGAGGCCAACACTTTGGGGCATGTCGCCGAGGCGGTAGGGGGGCTAAATCTTCCGCATTTGGGCCGATTGGGATTGGGCAACATCGTTCCCATAAGGGGAGTGAGGCCCGAACCTTGTCCCCGGGCGCATTACGGAAAAATGGCCGAGCGTTCAGCGGGTAAGGATACTACTACCGGACATTGGGAATTGATGGGATTGGTGACCGAGCAACCCTTTCCGGTATATCCCCAGGGCTTCCCCCCCGAGATAATCGAACCCTTCGAAAAGGCCATCGGTCGGCGGGTGTTGGGGAACCGTCCGGCTTCGGGCACCGAGATCATTGCCGAGCTGGGGGAAGAACACCTGCGAACCGGCCGACCGATAGTCTATACCTCCGCAGATTCGGTTTTTCAAATTGCCGCCCACGAAGAAGTAATATCGGTAGAGGAGCTCTACCGGTACTGCCTTTTGGCCCGGCGTCTGCTCACCGGCAAACATGCGGTGGGCCGCGTAATCGCCCGCCCCTTTCTCGGTCGGCCGGGGTCCTTCTATCGCACTTCCCGACGTCGGGATTTCGCCCTTCCTCCCCCTCGCCCCACCCTTCTGGACCGCTTACGGGAGCAGGGGCAGGAGGTGATAGGCATAGGAAAGATCGAGGACATCTTTGCCGGCAGGGGCTTAACCCGGGCCTATCATACCGAGGATAACGCCGACGGGATGGAGACCACCGTGAAGATCCTTCGGCAACCTTTTTCCGGTTTGGTTTTCACCAACTTAGTGGACTACGACATGCGTTACGGCCACCGAAACGATCCCCAAGGTTATGCTCGGGCTTTGGAGGAGTTCGATTCCCGGCTGCCCGAACTCCTTTCCGTGTTAGGGGCCGACGACCTTCTGATAATCACGGCTGACCACGGCTGTGACCCCACCACCCCCGGCACCGATCATACCCGGGAATACGTACCTATACTGGCTTGCTTGGAGGCCTCGCAACCGGGCCGCGACCTAGGTACCCGGGAAACCTTCGCCGACGTGGCCGCGACTTTGGCGGAGATGTTCGGCCTAGCGGCCCCGGAAGTGGGGACAAGCTTCTGGGGAGAGATGCACAACGGACTGGACGGTAATTAGCGAAACGGTTACCCATCTTGAGCCCCGGCTGGGGTTGTCACCTCAAATAGGCCTGGTTTTAGGCTCGGGCCTGGGTGAGGTTGTAGAATCCCTAGAAGTCAAGGTTACGGTGCCTTTTTCGGAAGTACCCCATTTTCCGCCTGTCACCGTACCCGGACACCAAGGGCGACTGCTGGCGGGATATTGGGGGCGCTGGCCGGTGTTGGTCTTTCAGGGGCGATTTCACTACTACGAAGGCTATTCGCTGGCCCAGGTCACTTTTCCGGTACGGATACTGGCGGCCCTGGGGGCCAAGGCGATCATCCTCACCAATGCCGCCGGTGGCTTGCGCGAGGATTGGCGGGTGGGCGACCTCATGCTCATCCGCGATCACCTGAACTTTATGGGGGACAATCCTCTGCGGGGTCTTACCGATCCGCGACTGGGGCCTCGGTTTCCGGGACTAGGCGAGGCTTACGACCCGGAACTGCGACGCCGGGCCAAGGCGGCGGCCGAGCGGCGGGGTCTTCCCCTGCGCGAAGGAGTTTATGCGGCCGTGCCCGGCCCCAGTTACGAAACCCCGGCCGAAGCCCGTTTTCTTCGGGCGGCGGGGGCGGACGCGGTGGGCATGTCGACGGTTCCCGAGGTAATTGTGGCCCGCCAAGTGGGACTACGGGTATTGGCTGTTTCATGTTTGACCAATATCCTCTTCGCTTTTGAGGCTGCGGATCACGAAACCGTAGTGCGCCGGGCCCGGCAGGGTTCCCTCGCCTTGGCGGGGTTGCTGGAGGAGTTTTTAAGGGAGTTGGAAGAATTATGAATCTAGGGGCGGCGGAACTAATCGGGCGAAAGCAGCGGGGGGAAAAGCACACCCCCGAGGAGATCGCGTTCCTGGTGGAAGGTTACCTGCGAGGGACGGTTCCCGATTACCAAATGGCCGCCTGGTTAATGGCCGTATACTTCCGGGGTCTGGACTCGGAAGAGACTTGGGCCCTAACCCGTTTACTGGTGGATTCGGGAGAGGTTCTTAATCTAGAGTCGGTTCCAGGAATCAAGGTGGACAAGCACAGTACGGGCGGAGTGGGAGACAAGACCACTCTGGTAGTAGTTCCCCTGGCGGCAGCCTGCGGGCTGACGGTGGTGAAATTGGCCGGCCGCAGCCTGGGCCATACCGGTGGCACTCTCGACAAGTTGGAGGCCATCCCGGGAATGCGGGTAGAGCTCTCTAGGGAAGAGATTATCTCTCAGGCCACCCGAATAGGAATGGTGCTTGCCGGCCACACCGCCGAACTGGTTCCTGCCGACCGCAAGCTCTACGCCCTCCGTGACGTTACCGCCACCGCCGAATGCCCTCCCCTCATTGCCGCCAGCATTATGAGCAAGAAAATTGCCGGGGGCGCTCAGGTTATCGTGCTGGATGTTAAGGTGGGAGAAGGAGGTTTTTTGCCTGGCCTGGAAGAGGGCAGGAACTTGGCTCGGGCAATGGTAGAATTGGGAAGGAGGGCCGGGCGTCCTGCGGCCGCGGTGCTGAGCCGCATGGACCAGCCTTTGGGCCGGGCGGTGGGCAACGCCCTAGAAGTAGAGGAAGCGGTGGAGGTACTTCAGGGACGGGGACCGGCGGACGTAAGGGAGCTTTCGCTGGTGTTGACTTCCCAACTCCTAGTGCTCGCCGGCAAGGTCGAGAACCTGGAGAAAGGCCGGGAGCTGGCGGAGGAAGGTTTGGACCAAGGTCGGGCCTGGGAGAAGTTCAGACAACTGGTGTCGGCGCAAGGAGGCCGGGTAGAAGTTTTGGAAGCAGGAGGGTTGGCTCAAGCCCGTTATCGGGTGCCAATTGTGGCCGCCCGCGAGGGTTATGTACAGAAGGTGGCCGCACGCTCCGTGGGAGAGGCGGCCCGGGTCCTGGGTGCCGGCCGGCAGGCCCTGGGCCAGGCGGTAGACCCGGCGGTGGGCATAGTAGTTCTGGCCAAGACCGGCGATTACGTTACTGCCGGCCAACCCCTGGCGGTTATTCATGCCCAGGACCGGGACCGGGCCGAGACCCTGGCCGGGCACCTGGCTTCAGCCTGGGAAATTACCGAGTATCCTCCCCCTTACCGTCCCCTAGTATTCGAATATTGGAGTTAGTACGTTCGGCGCTTCCGCATATTTGCCACCTTCCGGTGTCAAGCTGATAGTGTAGGAGTTCACGCCGGGAGGGAATGGTTTTGCGCCGGGCTAAGTCATACCTAACCGGGCTGTTGTTAGCCGCTCTGCTCCTCGTGCCGGGCTTCGCCGCCGCAGCCGAGGAAACGGCGACGCCCCTGCGAGTAGAGGGGAAGGGGGCGTTGTTGATGGAGGCCGAGGGCGGAGACGTACTGTTTGCTCAAGAGGCGGATACAAAATGGTATCCGGCCAGCGCCACCAAAATAATGACCCTAATCTTGGCTCTGGAGGCGGTGAAGCAAGGCCGGGCGAGTCTTGACGACAAGGTAGTAACCAGTGAACATGCCGCCGGTTACGGGGGATCGCAAGTTTGGCTGGAACCGGGAGAAATCTTCACTCTGAGGGAAATGCTTCTGGCCATAGCCGTGGGTTCGGCCAACGATGCCAGCGTGGCGGTAGCCGAACACCTGGCCGGATCTGAGGCCGCCTTCGTAGAACAGATGAATGCCAAGGCCCGAGAGATAGGGGCCACCAATACCCATTTTGTAAACTGTCACGGACTGCACCACCCCGACCACTACACCACGGCGAGAGATTTGGCGCTAATGGCCCGCTACGCCGTCCACCAAGTTCCGGAAATTCTGGATTTCACCTCGGTGAAGGAGTACACTTTTCGCGAGAAACCCAGGCTGGTACTGTACAACACCAATAAGCTTCTTTGGTGGTATCCCGGGACTCTGGGGCTTAAGACCGGCACCACGCCCGAGGCCGGGCGTACCTTGGTCACGGTGGCGGAGCGGGACGGTCTAAGGCTGATCGGCGCGGTTCTGGGCGTAGACCGGCCTCGCGGCCATTTTACCGAGTCCATGAAGCTTCTAAATTTCGGCTTCGCCCAGTACCGGTGGCAGGAATTCTTCCCCGCCGGGACCACCGTGGGAGAGGTCAGGGTAGCCAAAGGGGCGGGCGCTAAGGTAGCGGCGGTACCGGAGCAAAGGGTAGGAGTGGCCCTCCGCAAGGACGGCCGGGAAAAGGCGGAGGTTCGGGTAGAGCTGGAAGCGGAAGTAGCGGCTCCGGTGCGGGAGGGACAGGTCGTGGGTACGGTAGTGATCCTGAAGAACGGTCAGGAGGTACGGCGGGTGCCATTAGTGGCCTCAGCCGAAGTTCCCCGGGCTACTCTTTGGCAGGAGATGGGAAGAACTTTAACCAGGCTACTGATTATTGGAAATACTGGTACCATCTAGCAGGAATTTGGCTTCCTCCGGCGAATCCCCGAAGCTAAGAAGGGCAACTACGGGGGGAGCAAAGTGCGGCTGGATTGCATGGTCTGGGGTAGAAACTTGGTAGCCCGGCCGGTGGGCGAACTGGACTTGGCGGTAGCCGATCGGTTCCGGGCCGAGTTGGAACACTACCTGTCGATTGGGGAGGTTAGGAACCTGGTTCTGAACCTCTCCCGAGTTTCTTTTATTGATAGTTCCGGCTTGGGGGTGATTCTGGGCCGCTATCGCTACCTGCGCTCTTTGGGCGGGCAGGTGGCCATCGTGCGCCCCTCCCCGCCCGTGAATCGGCTGCTGGAGCTGGCGGGCCTGCACCGACTAATGCGTTTTTACAACAGCGAAGAGGAGGCGCTGGGGAGTCTGGAGAGGGGGAGCGGAGAATGAGCAAGATATTGAATAGCATGCGGCTCGAATTCTTGAGTCTGAAAGAGAACCTGGGCCTGGCCCGAGTGGCGGTGGCCTCCTTCGCCTCGCAGTTAGAGTTTACCCTCAACGATCTGGAAGAAATAAAGGTGGCGGTGTCGGAGGCAGTAACCAATGCTATCGTGCACGGGTACCAGAACCAGGCCCTGGGTTTGGTGCGTATTGTTTGCAATCTTTACCCTGACGCCTTGGAAATTCTGATCTGCGACGAGGGAAAGGGTATGGAAGAGGTGGCGGCGGCGCTGGATCCTGCCCGGGCGCGAGAAGGCGACCACGTGGGACTGGGGTTCGTTTTCATGCGCTCTTTCATGAGCGAGGTGCAGGTGGATTCTGCCCCCGGTCGGGGAACCACGGTAAGACTGGTCCGGCGCCTGGCCCAGCCGCTGGGAGCGGGCGTCGGCCAAAACTAGTGACGGACCATGCCCGGTTCGCTTTCGGATATGAACCTTCCCCGGTTCCCCATGCTCACCGAGGAGCAGACCCGAGAGCTTCTCAGGCGCGTCCGGGAGGGTGATGAAGAGGCCCGCCAGACCCTGATAAGTTGTCACCTTAAACTGGTCTTTAATCTGGTCCGGCGTTTCGAGCACCGAGGCTATGACCTGGAAGATCTGTTTCAGGTGGGAACCATCGGCCTCATTAAGGCCATCGACCATTTCGATCTCGGTTACGAGGTGCGTTTCTCTACCTATGCCGTGCCCATGATCGTGGGCGAAATCAAACGGTTCTTGCGAGACGATCACCCCGTAAAAGTAAGTCGAGCCCTACGAGAAGTGGCCTGGCGGGTGCACGAGATGCAGCAGAGACTTAGTCGGGAGCTAGGCCGGGAGCCTTCGGTGGCCGAACTGGCCGAGGCCCTATCCATGCCTCGGGAAGAAATTGTAGCCGCCATGGAAGCCCTGCAATTACCGGAGTCCATTCACGAAAAGATTTATGAGGATGACGGCGATCCTTTATTGCGCCTGGATCAGTTGGCCGAGAATCGAGAGGCGACTTGGTTCGACAAAATTGCCATAAAAGACTTAATTAGGCGTCTACCGCCCAAGCAGCGGCAGGTAATTGTACTTCGGTTTTTCGCCGATTATACCCAGACCCAGGTGGCACAGATAATGGGACTTTCCCAGGTACAGATCTCTCGCCTGGAAAGGCAGGCCCTGGCCAATCTGCGCAAGCTCCTGGAAGGGCAAGAAGGCTAGCTGCTCCCGGCATATCCGACGCAGCAGCCGCAGATAATACAGACGCCAACACCGTTTGAATTAGGAGGGAAAGGTTGTGCACGTAAAAGTGATCGAGCTGGTGGGGGAATCACCTAATAGTTGGCAGGAGGCGGTAGAGAATGCGGTGGCCGAGGCCGCCCGGACCATACCTAACATCAGTGGGGTAGAGGTCTACAACCTTACCGCCAACGTATCCAACGGTCGGGTAACCGAATACAAGGCTAACGTAAAACTGGCCTACACCGAGGGCGCTCCTCGGTAGGCAGGGAACGGGTGAGGCCCGTGCCCCAACCTCTGGATCGGCAACTTCGCGATCAGCAGCAGCATTACGACCAGATATCTTACCAAAAATTAGTAGGACAAGTAAAACCCAAACCCCCGGTGGTGAGGAACGCGTTAGCCGCCTTTCTGGTCGGAGGCAGCCTATGCGCTCTAGCTCAGCTTTTTACCCTGATGCTGTTGCGGGCGGGTCTGAATGCGGCAGAAGCGGCACCCGTTACTGCCATGGTTATGGTTTTCCTGGGTGCCTTCTTGACCGGCCTGGGAGTTTACGATAACCTGGCGAAGTGGGGGGGAGCGGGAGCCATGATCCCCATCACCGGGTTTGCCAACTCCATAGTGGCTCCGGCCATGGAGTTCAGGCACGAAGGATTTGTGTTTGGCGTGGGAGCGCGACTGTTCACCGTGGCCGGACCGGTCTTGGTGTACGGTCTGGTGGCGTCGGTATTGGTGGGGTTGCTGGCCTGGTTAAGTCGGTAACCGCGTTGCCCGTGAGGAAGGCAAGTAGGGACCCGGCCGAATCGGGGGAGGGGTTCGGTGCCGGTAAGGCTTACCTTTTACGACGGTGTGGGGTGCATCGGCGGCAACAAGATTCTTCTGGAAGACGGACCGACCGGGCTGCTTCTGGATTTTGGAACCAGCTTTTCGGCCGAGGCCCGGTTCTTCGACGAGTTTCTGGGCCCGCGAAGCACTTTTGGTTTTTCGGACCTATTAGCCCTGGATATACTGCCTCCCTTAGAGGGGCTGTACCGGCCGGATTTGGAATATGTGGGGGTATGGGAGAGCTACCACCAGCACCCCTTGCACCGGCGGTTGGAAGTGCGGGCGGTGGTGCTATCCCATGCCCACCTGGATCACTGCGGTTATCTTTCCTATCTGCGGACCGACATGCCCGTTTTTTCTACCCTAACTACGGCCCTAATCCTCAAGGCGGTTCAGGATACGGGATCGACTGCCCGGTTACAAGAACCGGTCTATACCACGCCCCGGGAGTTGCGCGAGGGGCTGTTGCGTCCGGCGAATTCCCGTCGGGTCGGGTATGTTCGGCGGCCCTTCCGGGTGCTGGCCCCGGGGGCGAGTTTCGACCGGGCGATTAGTTTCTGGAACCGCAGCTACGGTCTGAGGCCGCTTTCCGGGCCGCAATTGGAAACCTGGGAAGGTGTGCAGTCGGTGGAGGGGTTGGAGGTCCGACTCTGGCCCGTAGATCATTCTGTTCCCGGAGCCAGTGCGGTAGGGGTAAGAACTTCCTCCGGCTGGGTGGTTTATACTGGCGATCTCCGGTTACACGGTAGGCAGGCGGATCTAACGCGGCGATTTCTGCAGGAGGCGGCCCGGTTGCACCCGGTAGTCCTGATCTGCGAGGGCACCCATCCTCAGGTAGCGCGACCGATAAGCGAGGAAGAGGTAAAGGACAATTCCTTCAAGGTAGTGAGAGCCTCTACGGGGCTGGTGGTGGCCGATTTCGGACCCCGCAACGTAGAGCGTTTGCTATCCTTTCTGGAGATAGCCGACCTGACCGGTAGGTGTTTGGTGCTCACCCCAAAAGATTTCTACCTTCTGGAAGCTTTGAGCGCCGCCGGGGAGGCGGAAGTTCCCAACCCCGAAACCGACCCCAGGCTTTACCTCTACGCCAAGCCCAAGGCGGTACTAGCCGGATGGGAGAAGGACCTCCTGGAGCGCTTTTCCGGACTGGCTCCGGAACGGGTGGTGGAAGCCCGGACCATCAGGAACAACCCGGCGCGGTTCATTTTGTGCTTTTCTTATTACGACTTTCATGCCCTCTTAGACATCGGTCCGATCGGAGGCACTTATGTCTACTCTTCCAGCGAGGCCTTCGACGAGGAAATGCTTTTGGACCAGGAACGGGTGCGCAACTGGATAGACCGGTTCGGCTTTGAACTCTTCGGGACCTTAGGCCGGGAGCGGGAGAAATCGGGCTTTCATGCCAGCGGCCACATCCATGGTCCCGGGTTGGAGGAACTGGTACATACTGTCAAACCCCAGATATTGGTCCCGGTGCACACTCAAGAAGTGAGTTTCTTTGACCGTTTCCGCGAAACCTGCCGGGTAGTGGTTCCCCGCCGGGGTGAGAGCTTGGAGGTTTGAAAGGCACCCTCGCCCCAGCGTGGCGGGGTGCGGTAGCGACGAAGATTATGACCTCGGGGCACGGAAGAATTCCCCAGCGATCGCTTCTACCCGGTGCTCGGGCGCCAGCAAAGTAACGTGATCGCCGCTGAGCAGACGCGTTTTGCCGTGCGGTAACAATTCCCGGTTTCCTCGGCGTACGGCCACCAGTAGACAATCTTCCGGCAGGCCGGAATCCTTAATACGCCGTCCATCTATCCTGGAGCCGGCTTCCACCACTAGTTCCACCAGCTCTACTAAGCTCGTAGACTCCCTATTAACCCCTGTCTTTCTTTTCGCTTCGTCTTGTTCGAAGAGCATCTCGTAAACCGGCGGATTCTTTAGGATTTCAGCCACCACGTACGCCACCACGCAGGCCGCGAAGAGGGGTAACATATTTTGGTAGCTCCCAGTCATCTCTATTACCAGCACGATGCCCGTGATGGGCGCTCGGACTACGGCCGTAAAGAGGGCGGCCATACCTACTACGGCAAACGTGGCTTCCATGCTGGCAGGTCCGGGCAAAATCGGAGCGACCAGATAACCAAAGTACGCCCCACCGAGGGCGCCCAGTACCAGCAGGGGCAAAAAGATGCCGCCGGGGACACCGGCACCGTAGCTGACCATGGTAAGCAGAAACTTGGCCATAAAAAGCAGGGGAACAAGCTCGAAGGCTATCTTTTGGGTAAGGATTGCCTCGGCCAAGGCGTGGCCCCCGCCCAGTACCTGGGGTAGGTAGTAGCCCATAGCCACCGCCAGAGCGCAGGCAAGCAGAGGCCGGACTGCCGAGGGCCGGTCACCAAACCTATCGTGTGAGGCCAGAGATCGCCTCAGGGCATAATTGAAGGCCAAGCCCAATAACCCGGAGACCGCGCCCAGGAGTGCGGCGAAAGGGAGGCCGGCCAGAGGCAGGCGCGGCAGTCCGGTGATCCGGAAGGTGGGAAGCGGCCCCAAGAAGTACTGGGAAACCAGGTCGGCGGTGACGCTGGCCGCCCACGCGGTTCCGAGAAGGTAGGGGGAAAAGTTCCTTTGCAGTTCTTCCAGGACGAAGATGACCCCCGCCAGCGGAGCGTTGAAGGCTGCCGCCAGACCCGCTCCTGCGCCACAGGCGACCAGGTACTTCTCCTCCACCTTCGGCCGGACAAGGGCTCTGCTTACCATCTGGCCAGCCGCCGCACCGATCTGCACCGTGGGACCCTCCCGGCCCAGAGATAGGCCGGCGCCAATGGCCAGTACGCCCCCGGCGACCTTGATGGGAAGGACGCGGCGCCAATTAAGGTTTCTTTGCCGGCGCAATACGGCGGCCACGTGAGGAATGCCACTTCCGGCAGTCTCAGGGGCCCGACCCGTAAGGTAACCCGCTGCTGCTCCCGCGGAAACCAAGACCAATGCCGCTACCGCCCACCGCGCAGGGTCCCCGCGGGCCCAGTCCAAGAGGTAGTCGCGCCATACTTCGGCTTTAGTGAGCATTAAACGAAAAGCCACGGCTGCCAGGCCGGCCACCAGGCCCGCTAGCATGCCTTCAACGAGCAGGCGGAAGCGCATGCTCCGCCAAACGCTTAAGAGACGCGTGCCGGTAGTATGTAGCTCGGGTTGTAGAACGGCCATCGCCATCGCCTTACCCGACCGGATAACCCAGGACAGGCCGTCCTTATTGTATACCCGGCTACCGTACCAGGCAATATCGTTACAGCGGTCAATTTGTGTCGGTCTGGCCACGCAGAGTTCGGCCGAGCATACCCCACTCGGCGGTGGAGATACTAGGTGATAGATCGGCGAAATATCTGGGGATGGCGAGGTAGTGGAGAAACGGGTAGGCAAGCATACAATAATGTTCGCCAGCCCGCCGGTGATAGCGGCCACCGCATCCATAGTAGGGCCTAAGGAAGGGCAGGGGCCGCTAGGGCCTACCTTCGACAAGGTGCTCACCGACACCTACTACGGCGAATCTTCCTGGGAGAAGGCGGAGCAGAAGATGCTGGCCGAGGTCATTCAAATGGTGCTGGATAAGGCGGGCAAGCGGGCGGAAGAGATTCAATTCCTGGTGGCCGGCGACCTGCTCAACCAGACCATCTCCGCCAACTACAGCGCCAAGCAGTTCGACATCCCCTTTCTGGGCCTCTACGGTGCCTGCTCCACCATGTTCGAAGGGCTGGCCCTGGCGGCCATGCTGGTGGACGGGGGCTATGCCGAGAACGTAATCGCCGCCACCTCGAGCCACTACGGTACCTCCGAACGCCAGTTCCGTTTTCCCACCGAGCAAGGCACCCAGCGGCCCCTTTCCGCCCAGTGGACGGTGACCGGCGCGGCGGCGTTTCTGATTTCCCGTCAGGGCGAAGGACCCCGAATCACCCACGCCACCGTCGGCCGGGTGTTGGACCTGGGGGTCCGCGATACCGCCGACCTGGGTAGTGCTATGGCCCCGGCGGCGGTGGATACGCTGGTGCGCCACTTTCGGGATACCAATCGCCGCCCTCAAGACTACAGCCTGATTCTGACCGGTGATCTGGGCCGGGTGGGTCAAGCACTGGCGGTGGAACTAGCCCGAGCTCAGGGTTATGACCTGGCGGGAAACTACTCCGACTGCGGGGTGCTAATTTACTCCGAAGAGCAGGACGTTCACGCCGGCGGCTCGGGCTGTGCCTGCTCGGCGGTGGTGACCGCCGGGTACCTCCTGCAGCGGCTGGCGGCACCGGAGTGCTCCCGGGTACTGACGGTGGGCACCGGAGCCCTCTTTAGCCCCATCAGCGTGTACCAGGGAGGGTCCATCCCCTGCATCGGCCACGCCGTGGTTCTGGAGCGAGTGGGAGGAGAAGGCTGAGGTGCTGCTCAAGGCTTTTCTCTTGGGAGGCCTTATTTGCCTGATCGGGCAACTCGTAATCGACCTTACTCCCTTTAACGTCACCACCGGACACGTGTTGGTAGGTTTTGTGACTGCCGGAGCGGTGCTGAGCGCCCTGGGTTGGTATCAACCCCTGGTGGATTTTGGGGGAGCGGGAGCCACCATACCTTTAAGCGGCTTCGGCCACAGTCTCACCCAGGGTACTTTGAAGGCGGTGGAAAGCCAGGGTCTCCTGGGGGTATTCTCCGGCGGTCTGGCCGCCACCAGCGC
>JBNARC010000004.1:83551-101367 GCA_049719955.1 Neomoorellales bacterium
CCGGTAGCACGGCAGGACGGCAGGGGCGATAGGCGTTGAAGCCAGCAAGAAGTGCTCTCGTCTTCGCCCTGGCGGCGGTACCGACAGGCTACGGGCACCGCCTTGCGGATTCTTACGGCAGGGAGGTAGGAAGGCATCATGCAAACCCCTTTAACCTTGGCCTATCTCGGCCCGGAAGGTAGCTTCTGCGAACAGGCGGCGCGGTGTTGGATCACCCGCCAGTCGGCCGATTTTGTCCTGGTGGCCTGCGAGGACATGGCGGAGATCGTAACCGGGGTGGAGCGGGGTAATTTCTTTCAAGGGATAATTCCGTTGGAGAACTCGCTGGAGGGAAGTGTTTCCGCCAGCTTGGAGTTACTTGGTTCCGGTACTCCGCAAATTCAGGGAGAGGTGGTCATTCCGGTCAGTCATCACCTGATAGGACGGGCCAACGGTTTACAGGAGGTAGAGGTTATTTACTCTCACCCCCACGCTCTAGCCCAGTGTCGGCAGTTTCTAGGTGTCTTTTGGTCGAAGGGGCGGGTGGAGCTTACTGCCAGCACGGCTCAGGCTGCCCGTCGTGCCGCCCAAGAGGGGCCCAGGGCTGCGGCCATTGCCTCCCGCTTGGCGGCGGAAATTTATGGTCTGAACGTGATTCGGGAGAACGTCGAAGACGCTCGGGATAACATGACCCGCTTCGTGGTATTGGGCCGGGGCGGGGTAGCTCCCACGGGTAAAGATAAGACTTCGCTCCTGGTGGTCCCGGCGGCTAACCGACCGGGAGCCTTATTTGAGCTTTTGGCTCCATTCGCCCAGGCCGGCATCGATCTAACCCGCATCGAATCCCGTCCGGGAAAGAAAAGACTGGGAGAGTACGTATTCTTTATCGACTGCGAGGGTCACTGTCAGTTGCCGCCCTTGGCTCCGGTCCTGAAAGAATTGGAGGCCAAGGCGCGCAGCGTAAGAATTCTGGGCAGTTATCCGGCTTGGGCGGCAGAGGGAACGGTAGCCGACTCGGAAGGCGCCAGCCGACCGGCCTGAAAAAGCTAGGGCCAGAGTATGGAAAAGTTCGGGCAGGGCGGTTATAATTAGGCCGGAACCCGTCGGACGCTTCCCGGGAGCGGGCCGGCGGGTCATTTCCGGTGAGGGAAGCGCGATGCCTTAATGGTGACGGTCGGAATCCCCCGTGCGCTTTTTTATTACTATTACTTTCCCCTGTGGCATGCGTTTTTTACCGCCTTGGGGGCCAAGGTAGAGGTATCTCCCCCTACCAACAAGGGTATTTTGGATCAGGGGGTAAGGGGAGCCGTAGACGAAGCCTGCCTGCCGATCAAGGTATACTACGGGCATGTCTTGGCGCTAAAGAATAAAGCAGACCTGCTGTTTGTACCCCGGCTGGTAAGTGTGGAGCCCAAGGCCTATATCTGTCCCAAGTTCATGGGCCTACCCGACATGCTGCGGGCGGGTATGCGCGATTTACCCCGTTTTATCGATACCAATGTTAATTTGCGCCAGGGCACGGAGAAAGTGGTGGAGGTGGCTTTGGAAGTAGGGCGAATGTTTACCCGCAACAAGCGCCAAATTGTCTTGGCTTGGGAGAAAGCGCGCCAGGTTTACCGCCGCTACCGTAATCTTCTGGAGGCGGGCTTGCGTCCCGGTCGGGCCATCGAGGAATTATGCGGGGTGGCGGAGGGCCGACGTCGGCGTCAAGAAGCGGAGGTGCCCAAGCGCTGGAAGATCGGGTTGGTAGGGCACGGCTATAACCTTTATGACGAATACATAAGCATGGACCTGATCGGTAGGCTGGCCCGCCTGGGAGCAGAAGTGGTTACTCCCGACCAGGTGCCCCAGGAGATCATAGAGGCCGAGGCTTCCCGCCTCCCTAAGAGACTTTTCTGGACGTTGGGGAAGCGCCTGGTGGGTAGCACCTTGCATTTCCTACAACGAGCGGACATTCACGGCATAATCCACGTTTCCTCCTTCGGCTGCGGCCCTGATAGCCTGGTAGGCGACCTGGTAGAAAGGTTCAGCCAGCGCACCCGGAAAATGCCCTTCCTGTATCTCACTTTGGACGAGCAAACCGGCGAAGCCGGGCTGCAGACTCGGGTAGAGGCCTTTATGGACATGCTGGTCTGGAGGGGTGCGCAGTGAAGGCCACTTTCCCGCACATGGGTAATCTATACATAACCGCCCGGGCCCTCCTGGGGGGACTGGGCCTGGAGGTAGTGGTTCCCCCGCCTTGTACCCGGCGCACCTTGAGCCTTGGCACGCAGTACTCGCCCGAGTTTGCCTGCCTACCGCTTAAGCTTAACCTAGGTAATTACATCGAGGCGGCGGAGATGGGGGCGGAACTCATAGTTATGGCCGGGGGAGTCGGTCCCTGTCGTTTCGGCTACTACGCCCAGGTGCAGCGGGAGATCCTTAAGGACTTGGGATACGACATGGAAATGGTGGTCTTAGAGCCCCCGGACGCCCATTTCTCCGAACTGGTAGACAAGCTCAAGTACCTCTGCCGGACCGACTGGCGGCAGGCCATCCACGGAGCCAGAATCGCCTGGTGGAAAACCAGGGCGGTAGACGAAGTAGAGAAGCGGGTACAGTGGGTTCGGCCTCGGGAAAAGGTATTGGGTACGGCAGATCGGATCTACGCCCGCGCCCGGGCGGCAATCGACGCCGCCGGCAACCGGGCGGAGATCCACACGGCTATGCAGCAGGCTCTAGCCGAGCTGGATGCAGTAGAAAGGGATCCGGGTCGGGAAGCTCAGGTGGTACGTATTGCCCTGGTAGGGGAGATTTACACCCTGCTGGAACCGTTCATGAATCTGGACATTGAACGTAAATTGGGGCGGATGGGCGCAGAGGTCGTCAGGGATCTTTACCTTAGCGAGTGGATAAACGACCACCTTTTCGGTGGCCTGTTGCGGATAGAGAGCCCGGCCAAGAAGGCCAAGAAGCTGGCCACACCTTACTTGGGTTACTTTGTAGGGGGGCACGGCCGGGAATCAGTAGGCAGCGTGGTTTATTTCGCCCGCCGGGGTTTCGACGGTCTGATTCAGTTGGCCCCTTTCACCTGTATGCCCGAGATCGTTGCTGAGAGCATCCTGCCACGCGTAAGCCAAGACTACGACCTCCCGGTTATGACCGTGTTCTTCGACGAGCAGACCGGCGAGGCGGGCTTCGTGACCCGACTGGAAGCCTTTGTGGACATGGTGCGGCGCCGCAAGGAGGCGTTGGGGGTGTCGGCGAGAAAGGCGAGCCGGTAGACAACTCCAGCCGCTTTTATTACAATTAGGTCTGTATTAGGCCTTAGGAGAGGAGAGTCGAGTACAGATGAGCGAAGCCTACAAGATTCTACTCCGGGAAGAGGAGATGCCGACCCAGTGGTACAACATTCAGGCGGATATGCCTCAGCTTCCGCCGCCGCCCCTTCACCCGGCTACCCGTCAGCCGGTGGGCCCGCAGGATCTGGGAGTCATATTCCCGCCCGCGCTCATCGAGCAGGAGGTTAGCCGGGAGCGGTGGATTGATATCCCGGGGCCGGTATTAGACATTTACCGCTTGTGGCGTCCCACCCCGCTTTTCCGCGCCCGGCGTCTGGAAAAAGCCCTGGATACGCCGGCTCAGATTTACTATAAGTACGAGGGGGTAAGTCCAGCCGGGAGCCACAAGCCTAACACCGCGGTGGCTCAGGCCTACTACAATAAAGTGGCAGGCATCAAACGCCTGACCACCGAGACCGGCGCCGGTCAGTGGGGCAGCGCGCTAAGCCTGGCCTGCAACTTCTTCGGGCTGGAGTGCAGGGTGTACATGGTGCGGGTAAGCTACGAGCAAAAGCCCTATCGCCGTTCCTTCATGGAGGTTTACGGGGCCGAGGTCATCCCCAGCCCCAGCCCGCGCACTCAGGCCGGCAGGGAGGTTCTGGCGCGGGATCCGGACTGCCTGGGTAGCCTGGGTATTGCCATCAGCGAGGCGGTGGAGGAAGCCGCCTCTCGGAGCGACACTAACTACTCCCTAGGTAGCGTACTGAACCACGTATGCCTGCACCAGACGGTAATCGGCTTGGAGGCCAAGGAGCAACTGGCCAAGGCGGGCGTATATCCGGACGTGGTAATCGGCTGCTGCGGGGGTGGTAGCAACTTTTCCGGTCTGGCCTTCCCCTTCCTGCAGGATAAGATTACTAAGGGGGCTAAGGTAAGGGCGGTGGCGGTGGAACCCACGGCCTGCCCCACCTTAACCCGGGGCAAGCTGGCCTATGATTTCGGCGATACTGCCGGCCTCACCCCGCTGCTTTACATGTATACCCTTGGGCACGATTTCGTGCCGCCAGGGATCCACGCCGGGGGTCTAAGATACCATGGCGACTCGCCCCTTTTGTGCCAGCTTTATCGGGACGGCTTCATTGAGGCTAAAGCCGTAGGCCAGCGGGAGGTTTTTGCTGCCGCGGTGTTGTTCGCCCAGCAGGAAGGGATCTTGCCGGCGCCGGAGAGCGCCCATGCCATTAGGGCGGCGATAGACGAGGCCCTGGCCTGCAAAGAAAGTGGCGAGCGCAAGGTGATACTGTTCGGGCTTAGCGGTCACGGGCACTTCGATCTGGCCGCCTACGACGCCTACCTGGGCGGGAGACTGGAGGACGTATCCTACTCCGAGGAGGAACTACAGGCCAGCTTGGCCTCTTTACCGTAGCGACTTCCTACTAAGATCGGGTGAGAGATTGGTGCGGTTGCAGGGAACCATGACCATAAATTCAGCCGGCCATCTGGTGATCGGCGGCTGCGACACGGTAGAGTTGGCGCAAGAATTCGGCACGCCCTTGCTGGTAATCGACGAAGCCTGCCTGCGGGAGCGGTGTCGGGCCTTTCGCAAGGCCTTCGGCGAGGGCGCGGTTATTTATGCCGGTAAGGCCTTGCTCATGCAGGTCATCTGCAGGATAGTAGCGGAAGAGGGCCTGGGCCTGGATGTGGTTTCCGGGGGAGAACTCTATACCGCCCTGCAGGCTGGCTTTCCTCCCGAGCGGCTTTACTTCCACGGCAACAACAAGACGCCGGAGGAACTGGATCAGGCGCTGGCCGCGGGGGTGGGCCGCATTGTGGTGGACAATTTCCGGGAGCTAGAGCTGCTTTCCGCCCTGGCGGGCAGAAACGGCCACCGTCCCGTCAAGGTGTTGTTGCGTCTGACCCCGGGTATTGAGGCCCATACCCACCACTATATACGTACCGGACAGATTGACTCCAAGTTCGGTTTTGTGTTGGGGAACGGGCAGGCGGACGAAGCCGTGGCGCGGGTACTGGCTTGCAGTGCCCTGGAAATGGTCGGTTTGCATTGCCATGTGGGCTCGCAGATTTTTAGCCTGGAGCCTTATGCCGAGGCGGCAGCGGTGATGATGGATTATGCCGCTCAGATCCACCGCCGGACCGGCCTGGCGATAAGGGAATTGGACCTGGGCGGAGGTTTCGGCATCTACTATACCGCCGGGGATGAGCCTCGTTTGCCGGAGGAGTACGCGCGGGTTATCAGGAAAGTGGTGGTGGAGAAGGCGAAGGCTTACGGCCTGCCGGTACCCCGAATTCTGGTGGAACCGGGAAGGGCCATCATCGGGCCGGCGGGCACCACCTTATACACCGTGGGCTCCATCAAGGAGATACCCGGCGTAAGGAAGTACCTGGCCGTAGACGGAGGCATGGCGGACAACATCCGACCGGCGCTCTACCAGGCCCGTTATGAGGCCCTGCTGGCCAACAAGGCGGACCAACCGGTGGAGGAGCGGGTGAGCATCACCGGCAAGTGCTGCGAATCCGGAGACATGCTTATTTGGGATATTTGGCTGCCTCGAGCCAACCCGGGAGATATTCTGGCGGTGAGCTGCACCGGGGCCTACTGTTATCCCATGGCCAGCAATTATAACCGCCTGCCCCGGCCAGCGGTGGTGCTGGTGGGGGACGGCCGGGCGGAGCTCATCGGTCGGCGGGAAACCTATGCCGATCTTCTTCGTCTAGAGGTGGTGCCGCCACGGTTACAGCCTTCTCAGGCGGCCGGTTAGGAGGTGCGGCGTGCTTTTCCTGGGTTCCTTCTGGCGAGAGATTGCCGCCGCCCTGCCGGCGCTCCTCCTCGCCATTTCCTTTCATGAGTACGCTCATGCCCGGGTGGCGGTGGCCTGGGGTGATCCTACTCCCGCCCGCCAGGGCCGGCTGACTCTTAATCCGCTGGCCCACCTGGATCCCTTAGGCACGCTGCTGCTTATTGTGGCTCGCTTCGGCTGGGCCAGGCCGGTGGAAATAAACCCCTTTTACTTCCAGCGCCATCGACGGTTGGCCATGATTACTGTAGGCCTGGCGGGCCCGGGTGCCAACCTGCTACTGGCCTATGCCGCCGCCGTGGCCCTAACCCATTGGGTTTCCTTAGGCTACCTCGCCGGCTTTCTCGGCTGGTTTATGGTGTATAACCTGGTGCTGGCAGCCTTCAACCTAATTCCCTTACCGCCGTTAGACGGTTCCAAGGTAGTGGGCGAACTGTTACCCGCCTCCGCCCGCATGGCCTACTGGCGACTGGAGACTTACGGCCCCTGGGTGCTGTTGATTTTGGTGGCCACGGGGATGGTGGGGCGGATAATGAGCCCCCTGGTTCAGGCCCTTATGAACGTAATGGTCAGAGCGGCGGGCGCCAGTTTCTTCTAATGGGGAGAGATCACATGGGCCAGAAACGAGGAAGGATTCTCAGCGGCATGCGACCCACCGGTAGACTGCATATCGGGCACCTGCAGGTGCTGAAGAACTGGGTGGCCCTGCAAGAGGAGTACGAGTGCTTTTACATGGTGGCGGACTGGCACGCCCTGACCACCGCCTTTGACGATCCGAAGGAACTATGTCAGAACACCCGCGAGATGCTTTTGGATTGGCTGGCAGTGGGGCTGGACCCGGAAAGAAGCGTGCTCTTCGTGCAGTCGCGGGTCAAAGAGCATGCGGAACTACATTTGCTTCTTTCTATGATCGTACCTCAGTCCTGGCTGGAGCGGGTGCCCACGTATAAAGAGCAGATACAGCAATTTCGAGAGGCGGGTAAGGATATTACTACCTACGGCTTCTTGGGTTACCCCCTTCTGCAGGCGGCAGACATTCTGATATACAAGGCGGACACCGTACCGGTAGGCGAGGATCAGCTTCCCCACCTGGAATTATGCCGGGAAATAGCCCGCCGTTTCAATCACCTTTACGGCGTAAGGCTCTTTCCCGAGCCCCAGGCCAAGCTGGCTGAGGTGCCTTTGCTACCAGGGGTGGACGGCCGAAAGATGAGCAAGAGCTACGGCAACGAGATTTCCCTGGTAGCCTCAACCGAGGAGATTCGTCGCAAGGTACGGATGATGATCACCGATCCCGCCCGCATTCATCCCACCGATCCCGGTCATCCCGAGGTTTGCATTGTGGACCTCTACCACCGGATCTACAGCCCGGAAACCGTAACGGAACGGGAGGAGCAGTGCCGGGGAGGCAGGACCGGGTGCGTACCCTGCAAGCGCGACCTGGCAGAGGCCATCGACCGGGCGCTGGCCCCGATTCGGGAACGGCGAGAAGAGTTGGCCGCCCGGCCGGGACTGGTAGAGGAGGTAGCCGCGGCCGGTGCCGCCCGGGCCAGAAGCCTGGCGGCCAATACTCTAGCCGAGGTGCGCGAGGCTATGGGTTTGGTCTAGGCAGACCGGTTAGGAGGCCCGAGGGTGGAGAGTGAACCCCGCCCGGTGAGGTTGCTAGGGTCGGAAGGGTCGCTGGAGGAGCTTCTCCGCCTGGCCAATGGTCAGCCGTCTGGCCTGGCGGAGTTGGCGCTGGCCGAGGTGGCGGGACAGGTGCTGACCTATCTCGAGAGCCAAGCGCCAGAAGATCTGGAGCGATGGTGCGATTTCCTGGTGGCCCTGGCCACGTTGCTGGCCGTAAAGGCCAGGTCGCTGTTGCCCGCCTCGCCGGCGGAGAGGTGGCCCCAAAAGGATTCCGAAAAAGAGGCCACCACCGGTCCGGATCTGGCCGAGCGTATGGCAAACTTCCGTCGCTTCCGGAAAGCGGCCGAAACCTTGGCAACTTGGGAAGAGCGTAGGCTCGGTTACGGGGATCGGGGACCGGATGTCGAAGCCTACCGGCTGGTGCTGGAGGGGATTAACCCGTTGACGGGGGTAACCTTAGAGGATCTGGTGCGGACCTGGGCTAGGGTCTCGGGGATGATAAAAGAGACGGCGACCCCAATGGAGCTACCGCGCCCGGAGATTGACTTGGCGCAACTTATCCGCCGTCTACGCCGAGAACTTAGGAGGCAGAGTCCGGCCACTCTCCAAGAACTCTTTACCGGTGTGCGCGAACTGGTGTTCGGCCTGTTAGCGGCTCTTATCCTGAATCAGCGCGGCGAAGTGCGGCTGGAACAGCCCCGCCACTGGGGGCCGATATACGTCTATCCCCGTCGGTCGCTTTCGGCCTGAGGCGGTGGAGGCGGTGCGAGAAAAACTGGCGGAGCTGGAGAGCGTTTTATTTGTCGCCGGGGAGGCGGTCCCCCTAGTGGAGCTTTCGCAATTGTTGGGGGTTCAGGAAGCAGAGGTTCGGGAGCTGGCTCGAGAGCTGGCGGAACACTACCGAAGTGAAGGTCACGGTTTAAGCCTGCTAGAGGTGGCGGAAGGGTACCGCCTGGTCTCGGACAATCGGTATCGAGACCTATTGCAAAAGATGTTTGCGCCCCGGAGGCAGAAGCTGAGTCGGGCGGCTCTGGAAACGTTGGCGGTTATTGCCTATCTGCAGCCGGTAACTAAGGCGCAAATTGAGGAAATTCGAGGGGTTCGAGTAGAAGGAGTGTTGGCCACCCTCCTAGAGAGGGGCCTCATTCAAGAAGTGGGCCGCAAGGAAGCTCCGGGTAGGCCCTGTCTGTACGGGACTACCCGTAAGTTTTTGGACCATTTCGGACTGCGGGATCTTAGCGAGCTTCCGCCCCTGCCCGGGGAAGAATGATTCCGGGCAGGTGAAAGTATTGCTGGCATTCGGACTGGGTACGACCTTGTTTTTGGCCCTGGTTTTCTGGTTACCCGTTTCCTGGCGGGTGAAGGCCTACAAGGAGATCGCCGGGCCGCTACAGGTAGCGCTATTCCTGCCCGGTAGGAGACGGCCTTTTACCTGGACAGTGCCGCCGACACTAGAACCACGTATCTTCTCCCTCCTGGCCGGAGCCCGACCCCGGTCAAGAGACGGAAAAGCGAGAGGCAAGACGAGGCGAAGGTGGCCGGAGTTGTGGCGCCGCCTGAACCGGGCCGCAAACCGGCTGTACGGTTCCCTCTCCTGTCGGCATTGGGAGTTGCACTTGCGTCTGGGTGCCGGTGAGGCCGCCTACACCGCCTGGCTGGTGGGTTCGGTCTGGGCCTGGCAAGCCCGGGCAAGCGCGGTCCTGGCTCGGCGCATGTCCGGGAGGATGCAACCGCGTTTCTACCTCGAACCTTGCTTTACCCGGGAGGGCTGGGGCGTGGACTTAAACTGCCGTCTTAGTCTGCGGCTGGGAGCGGTGGGGCTGGCGCTGGCCGATTTGTTCGCCGCGGCGCTGTCCGCCGTGCGGCCTCGAACCTAAAAGGCGGTGATCGGGTATTGGGTAGGGTAGTGACCTTCGAGGAGATTGTGACCGCGGTGGCCAATTTGGCGCAGCAGGCCAATTACTGCCTCGGCGCCGACGTGAGGTCAGCTCTGGAAAGGGCCCGGCGGGAGGAAGTTTCTCCGTTGGGTTGTCAGGTGCTGGAGCAGATTCTGGCCAACGCCGAAATTGCCAGCCGGGGAGAGGTACCGATTTGTCAGGACACCGGGGTAGCGGTGGTCTTCGTGGATTTGGGCCAGGAAGTAGAGATAAGGGGCGGTCTGCTATACGACGCGATCAACGAAGGCGTGCGCAGAGGCTACCAGGCGGGCTTCCTGCGCAATTCGGTGGTAGATCACCCGCTGAGGCGCCGCAATACCGGGGATAATACGCCCGCGGTGGTGCATGTGCGGCTGATACCCGGTGACGGCATCCGGCTTACCGTGGCCCCCAAGGGAGCGGGTAGCGAAAACATGAGCGCCCTGGCCTTTCTTACCCCTGCGGAGGGGAGGGAGGGAGTCAAGCGTTTTGTGGTGCAAACCGTGAGCCGGGCCGGACCCAATCCCTGCCCCCCGGTGGTGGTGGGAGTGGGCCTGGGAGGTACTTTCGAGAAGGCGGCGCTGCTAGCTAAGGAGGCTTTGCTTCGTCCGGTGGGGGTACCCAGTCCTGATCCGGATCTGGCCCTTTTGGAAAGAGAAATTCTGGAGGAGATCAATTCCCTGGGGATAGGCCCCCAGGGCTTCGGAGGGAGCGTTACCGCTTTGGCCGTCCACGTGGAGGCTTATCCCTGTCACATAGCCAGCCTGCCGGTGGCGGTAAACCTTAACTGCCATGCCGCCCGCCACCAAACGGTGTGGCTCTGACCTGGTTCCGGTACTGTGCAGGCCGGCCTTAAGCGTGAGGCACCAGAGAAATATACCGTTTCTGGTGCCTTTTTGCATGCTACGTCCATTACGGGGGCGCTTCTTCTTTTAGAGGCAAAGGAACTCCGGAAAGGTATACCGGTTTGGCCCGCGACGCAAATTATAACCGCCTTAAGGTCGGAGAGTCGCACTGGGTAAGAGGTGATAGTCATGGATGCCCATCCGATAGAAGGTTTAATGAAGACCGCCCTAGAAAGTATAAAGCAAATGGTTAGCGTTAACGCGGTCATCGGCGAGGCGGTAGAAGCCCCAAACGGAACGGTGATTATCCCGGTTTCCCGCGTGAATTGCGGCTTTGTAGTGGGGGGAGGCGAATATCAGGGGCAGGAGTCTCCGCGGCACAGTCCATTTGCCGGTGGGAGCGGAGCGGGGGTTTCCGTCGTCCCCATCGGGTTCCTGGTGGTGGGTAACCACCTCCGTTTCCTGCCCATCGAAACCAACGCCGTGGTGGAGCGCTTGCTAGATATGGTACCGGACCTAATTGACAAGATCAAGGGCGGGATGACCAACCGGATAGAGGGGGAAGGTAAGGTTAGCATCGAGGTTCAAGACTTGCGGCGAACGCAGCCGTAACCGATCGGCTGGGAGAGAAACCGGAGGTGAAACGGGTTTTGCGAGGCAGAACTATGGTCCGGGCTCTGGGGGGATGGCTCGTACTGGTTCTGGTGGGCTGTATCCTTTGGAGCCCCGCCGCCCGCGCTGCCGAGGAGCCGGAAATACGGGCGGCAGCGGCGGTCCTGATGGATGGGTTCAGCGGCCGGGTTCTTTACGCCAAGAATCCCCACCTGCCGCTGCCCCAGGCGAGCACTACTAAGATAACCACTGCTATCCTGGCGCTGGAGCAGGGCCGCCTGCAAGACTTGGTGCGGGTAAGTAAAGAGGCGGCGGAAACGCCGGAAAGTTCAATTTGGCTGGAAGAAGGCGAGGAGCTAACTCTAGAGGACTTACTATACGCCCTAATGTTGCGTTCTGCCAATGATGCCGCCGCGGCTATAGCCGAGTACATAGGAGGAAGCCAGGAGCGTTTCGTAGACCTCATGAACCGGAGGGCGGCGGAACTAGGAGCCAGAGATACTCACTACGCTAACCCGCATGGTCTGGACGATCCCAACCACTATAGCTCCGCTTATGATCTGGCCCTACTGACCCGCCATGCCCTGACCCTCCCGGAGTTTCGGCGGATAGTGACGGCGAAAGAAAGGACCATCCCTTGGGGCGGTCATCCCTGGAACAGGGTACTGTATAACCGCAACCGGCTGTTGGCCGGTCCGGACCCCTATCCGGGGGCCATTGGGGTAAAAACCGGTTATACCCGCCGGGCCGGATTCTGCCTGGTAGGGGCGGCCGAGCGGGACGGCCTCCAGCTTATCGCCGTAGTTCTCAATTCTCCGGATATGTACGGAGAGGTCAGGGCCTTATTGGATTACGGTTTCGCCAACTTTCAGGCCGAAACCGTAGTGCGTTCCGGTCAATTCCTAACGGAACTCTCGGTTATTAGGGGAGATAGCCAGCGGGTGAGACTAGTTCCGGAAAGCACTCTGAAGGTGGCGGTGCGCGAGAGCGAGAGGGCAAGCCTCAGCACCCGGCTTACTTTACCCCCAGAACTCACGGCTCCGGTAACCGCAGGAGAGGTGGTGGGCAGGATAGAGGCGTTCTTGGGAAAAGAACCGCTAGGCGCCGTCAACCTGGTGACCGCCAAGGCAGTGGCCCGGCGCGGCTTCTGGTCTTACTTCCTGCAGGCCCTATTGAGCGTGTTCACACTGGGCTAAGGCCGGGTTTGAGAGGCCCCAAATTGACGGTTCTGGCCTCAATCCCACCCGCATAACCATGGACAAGGGGTGAGCCGGTCCGTGGTGAATGCGGTGTGGGCGCTGCTGTTTCTTAGTGGTCTGGTGGTAGCGGCGGCTAACGGGCGGCTGGAGGTGGTCACCAAGGCGACCCTGGAGGCGGCTCAGGGGGCAGTAACCTTGGCCCTGGAACTGGTGGGGATCATGGCCCTCTGGCTGGGGTTGCTTCGGATTGCGGAAGAAGCCGGGTTGGTGGGGTTGCTGGCGCGGGTCTTCCGGCCGGCGCTGCGCCTTCTATTTCCCAGCGTGCCCAGCGATCATCCCGCTTTGGGCGCTATCATTATGAATCTCAGCGCCAGCTTTCTCGGCCTCGGGAATGCCGCCACTCCCTTCGGCCTAAAGGCCATGGCCGAGCTGCAGAAGTTAAATCCTCGGCCTCAGGAGGCCAGCGAGGCCATGTGCACCTTCCTGGCCTTAAACACCTCCTGCATTACTTTAATTCCCGCTACCGTGATTGCCATCCGTACCGCGGCCGGTTCGGCCGATCCAACCGAAATTGTGGGTCCTACGGTGCTGGCCACCTTGGGCGCCACTATAGCTGCGGTGGTGGCGGATCAGGCGTTCCGATGGTATTACCGGCGGCGGTTGGGGAGGGGGAGGTAGAGGGGTTGCTTACCGAACTGTCCCAATGGGCGGTGCCGGGTCTATTCTTGCTAATCCCTTTGGCCGGATGGTTACGTCGCGTAAAGGTTTATGAAGCTTTTGTTCAGGGGGCCGAGCAGGGATTTGGCACCGCAGTGAGAATCATACCCTACCTGGTAGGGATGATGGTGGCTATAAACGTTTTCCGGACCTCCGGAGCCATGGAACTCCTTGCCCACCTGCTGGGTCCGATCCTGGACCCGCTGGGTATCCCCGCCGAAATTCTGCCTCTGGCCCTTATGCGCCCTCTGTCTGGGGGCGCAGCTCTAGGTGTAACCGCCGATTTGATTCGCACTTATGGACCGGATTCGTTTTTAGGCCGTTTGGCCTCGGTGATGCAGGGCAGTACCGACACTACCTTCTACGTACTCAGCGTCTACTTCGGCTCGGTGGGTATCACCCGCTACCGCTATGCGGTGGCTCTGGGGCTTACCGCGGATGCGGTTAGCTTCCTGGCCGCAGTATTCGTATGTCGATGGTTGTTTGCCTAGGCAAAAGCCGCACCGGCCGTTAGCGGGACGCGCATAGCTTTAGGGCAAATTTTGCCCCTTCCGAGAGGAAATCGCCGGGAGGGGTAGAATTTAGTAAGGCGACGTGTCGTATGACCGGGGCGGGAGGCGGGCACCGGACCTTAGGACGGCCGCGACCGAGGAGCGCCATGGATGGCGCGTCGAAGGGGACCGGCCGGAGGCTGAAGTCCTGAGCGCAAGCGCTGTCAGCGTGGTGAAGTACAAACGGGGACGCTCGGTACTACGGTCTGAAGGGGAACTGGGATACGTCAAGGGGGCAGAAAAACGTTGGCCTTACCGGTGGGGTTGGTTCAGGTATATACCGGCGAAGGTAAGGGCAAGAGCACGGCGGCCTTCGGCTTGGCCCTGCGCGCCTGGGGCCAGGGTTTGCGGGTGCTAATCGTGCAGTTTCTCAAACCGGGGGGTTGTGGAGAGCACCGAGCCTTAGAGGGCTTTGCTCCGCAGCTTGAGATGCGTTCTTTCGGCCGACCGGGCTTCATCGGGCCGGAAGGTCCCAGAGAAGAAGACTATCGCCTGGCCCGCGAGGCGCTAACGTATGCCCGGGAGGCAATGCTGAATGGGGAGGCGGACCTGGTCGTACTGGACGAGGTTTTCGTGGCTCTCCAGTTGGGGGTGTTAGGACTGGATCAGGTCCTGGACCTTTTGGCCCAGAAGCCCTCGACGGTGGAATTGGTGCTCACCGGCCGGGGAGCACCCAAGGAAATACTGGAGCGGGCTGACTTAGTAACCGAGATGCGCGAGGTGAAGCACCCTTACCGTTCCGGGCTGGGGCCTCGGGCGGGTATAGAGTATTAGTCCTACGGCAGGTGATCGCTGAGGTGGGGGCGCCTTTAAGGTTACGTATTCGGCTAGACTACCGCGGAGTGGCTCGTAAGCGGTTCCTGCTGGGTAGCCGCAACAGCCAGCAGGTGGCCGAAGATACGCGGGAGCAGAAAGTAAACCTGCTGCGCAACCTGCCTCTACAGGGCATCGAGATCGAACAGGTGGACATGCAGGTCAGCCCCTACACCCTCTACGATGAGGCCCAGGGGGCGGAGATTACCTACGCACCTGTGGTTCTCACCCTCCGGGCGGAGAGTCTGGAAGATGTGGTGCGATTCTTGTTTTGGGAAGAGTTTCGCAAGGTAGAGATCCTAGAGCCAGAAGAGCTGCTTTTGGACCGGCACCAGCTTGAGCGCCTGCTTTTCCGGATAGGAGAAGGGGCTCAGGAAAGCCGCCTGGCCTTGGAGAAGAAGTTAACCGGCCGCTGATGGGTTAGCGCCCGCGAGTGCGGTGGGCCGGCCCAGCCCTTACAGTTAAGAGAAGGATGACCGATAGTGGAGCTTCGTCTACAGGACCTGGTAGAGAAGGTGCAGGATCTTCCCGCCCTGCCCACGGTGGTAAACCAGGTGATACGTTTGACCGAAGATCCCGACAGCACAGCCGCCGATCTTAATGCAGTCATCAGTCGGGACCAGGCACTTACCGCCAAGGTCTTGCGGCTGGCCAACTCGGCCTACTACGGCTTTCCCCGACGGGTGGCCACGGTTACGGATGCGGTGGTCCTCCTGGGCTTCAATACCATCCGTAACCTGGTTCTGGCGGCCTCCGTAAGTAACGTGTTGCAGCGGGAGGCTCCCGGGTACCAGTTGGGGCGGGGGGATTTGTGGTGGCATTCTCTGACCAGCGCTATGGCGGCCAGGCTCCTGGCCAGAAAGATCCGTTTTCGGGCGGCGGAGGAGGCCTTTGTGGCCGGTCTTCTGCACGATATCGGCAAGCTTGTCCTTTCTCAATACGTGGCCGAAACCTACGCCCAAATTTTGGAGCGGGTTACGCGGGACGGGGTACCCTTTATGGAAGCGGAGCAAGCTATACTCGGTTTCGATCATGCTCGGGCCGGAGGGTTGGTGGCAGAGAAATGGAATCTTCCGGAAGGTCTGGTGGAGGCCATAGGATGCCACCATCGGCCGGCTGCGGCCCGGAAGGCCCCGGCCTTGGCGGCCTTGGCCCACACCGGAGACGCCCTGGCCCTGATGTTGGGTGCCGGTTTGGGGGCGGACGGGCTGATGTACCCGCTGGATTGGGATTCGGTAGCGGCGGTGGGGCTTACTGAAGAGAAGGTGGAGGAGGTTCTGGACGAGTTAGCGGACAGCCTCGTGGATGAGGCGTCCTACCTTCCCTGAGACTCGATCAACCGTAAAGGAGGACTCGGTTATGGCAGTGATGTATTATGATCAGGACGCCGACCTCAGTCTGCTGAAGGGCCGGCGGATCGCGGTGCTGGGCTATGGCAGCCAGGGACACGCGCAGGCCCAGAACCTGCGGGATAGCGGTTTGGAGGTGGTAGTGGGCGAGCTGCCCGGTTCCGAGCCCTGGCAACAGGCGGAGAGGGACGGCTTTGCGGTGATGACCGCCGCTGAAGCCTGCGCTCAGGCTCAGCTCATCCAGGTCTTGGTGCCGGACGACATACAGCCACGGGTGTATGCGGAAGCCATAGCCCCCAACCTCAGCCCGGGCAAAGTCCTGATGTTCTCTCACGGGTTTAATATCCACTACCGGCAGATCGTTCCGCCTTCGCATGTGGACGTGGTGATGGTGGCCCCTAAGGGTCCCGGCCATCTGGTGCGCCGGGTGTTCACCGAGGGGCGAGGAGTTCCGGCGTTGGTGGCGGTGCAACAGGACTATACCGGCCAGGCCAAGGCGGTGGCTCTAGCCTACGCCAAGGGAATCGGCGCCACCCGGGCGGGAGTAATCGAGACTACCTTCAAGGAAGAAACCGAAACCGACCTCTTCGGAGAGCAGGCGGTGCTGTGCGGCGGAGTCACCTCGCTGATCAAGGCCGGCTTCGAGACCCTGGTGGAGGCGGGTTATCAGCCGGAAATCGCCTACTTCGAGTGTCTGCACGAGCTGAAGCTGATCGTTGACTTGATCTACGAGGGCGGGATGAGCTGGATGCGCTATTCCATTAGCGACACCGCTCAGTACGGTGACCTCACTCGGGGTCCCAGAATTATCGACCAGCGCGTTCGCGACACCATGCGACAAATTCTAGAAGAGATTCAGAACGGCAGCTTTGCCCGCGAGTGGATATTGGAGAACCAGGCCCACCGCCCGGTATTTAACGCCCTGAATGAGAGGGAAAAGCAGCACCCCATTGAGCTGGTGGGCCAGAAGCTACGCAGTATGATGTCTTGGCTCAAGGGCTAGTAAGGTCTAGAGGGGGCCAGCTTGCCGGCGATGGTTAGAGAAGGTTGGGCGGTACCGGCCACCAGCAGGAAGGTAGCGGGAGCAGCCGTACGGATGGCCATTACCGAAAGCCGGGAGGAAGAAGTGCGGGTGAAGAAAGAGCTGGCCTCCCTGAGCATTAGAGCGGCCGCCGTAGACTATGGGGGCGAGTTCGCCACCTCGGTAAGCAAGATCGTAGAGCGGGCGGTGGTGGCGGCCAAGCGAGAGGGTGTGATCCGGGAAAGCCACGTGGACGAGGGCGCGGTGGCGGGTGCTACCCGGGAGGCGCTTTCCCAACTAATGATTAAGGCGATGGGGCTGAACGTGGGCGGCAAAATCGGTATTGCCCGGCAGGGTGAGCACGTAGCGGTGGCGGTATTCTTTGGCGTGGGGCTGTTGCACCTGGACGAAGTGGCCATCGGTTTAGGCCACCGTGCCCTGCCCGGCGACTAGAAGGGGAGGGAGAGAAACTGGCCAAGGTAGTACGGGGAGTACGGGGAGCGGTCAGTATTCCCCAGAACACCGCCGAAGCCATCTGGGAAGGCACGGAGCGTCTCCTGAAGGAACTACTGGCGGTAAATGACTTGAAGGTAGAGGAGATCGTGAGTGCCATCTTCACTGTGACTCCGGATTTGGACGCCGCCTTTCCGGCCACTGCGGCCCGAAGGCTGGGATGGAACCGGGTGCCGTTGCTGGGGGCCCAGGAGATAGCGGTGCCCGGCAGCCCGCCCCGGATTGTCCGGGTTTTACTCCATTGTTGGGTGGAGGAAGGAAGAACACTGCAGCCGCTGTATCTGGGCGAGGCCGCGGTCCTTCGGCCGGATTTGGAATTTTAGAGGCGCTGTCACCGCAGGGGGGAAGAGAGGGAACGCGGTCTTTCCCAAGCCGAGACCGCGCGGAATCCCGCAATATCGGACTTGATGGTTCTTGGATAAGGTGGTAACATAGAAACACAATTGAATATCAGAGCAGAGGTGAGACGAGGAGAGAAGAGACGAGGCGAGAAGAGCCCAGGGCGCAAGCGTACAGGCCAGGGCCTTATTCGGCTCTGGCCTGTTTTTTGTGCGCCCGGCATGGGCGTTAACCTGGTGGTGAAAGTCCACCGCAGGCGA